>DASYAP010000172.1:0-58603 GCA_036501265.1 Solirubrobacteraceae bacterium
CTTGCCGCGGATCGACGGCATCGAGGCGACCCGGCGGATCCTGCACGAGCGCGACGTGCCGGTCGTGGCTCTGACCGGCCACCGCAGCGGAGGCTTCGTGGAACGCGCGATGGAGGCGGGGGCGGTCGCGCACGTGCTCAAGCCCTTCCACGAGGCTCACCTCGTCGGGACGATCGCGGGCGCTCTTGCCGAACGCGATCTTCGCGACGAAGCGGAACGTCGACAAGACCTGATCATGATCGAGTCGATGGTTCGCCAGGGGTCCTCCGAGCGTGAGATCGTCGATGCTCTCAACGGTCGCGACGGGTGGTCGCCGGCGATCACATTCGCCAGCTGGATTTGCGCGGTATTCAGGAGGTAGATCCGGACGGGTCATTCTCGAACGGGAGCGACGGGCGTCGAGCCCCGACTTTACACCTCGTGACATCGCGATCCGTTGACGTTGTCGGCGAGGACACCGGGGAAGCCCCGAGTCAGGTACCCCCAACGGCTCGCTGCTGTTGTTCCCCGGTGAGCGGGGCGGTTACCTCGAGATGTCGGCCCTCGACATGATCAGCAGCCACACGTACGACGGGCGCATCCAACTGCTCGAATAGCGTTCCGACGATCCTGACGAGTTCTCGCGGGCGGCCGGTGGTCGTCGTATCAGTGACAGTGCGCGCCGACGCCGAAGCGCACTGTTGCGCTGCGCGCCGAGACCGTCGAGGAATCGGGGCTGAAAGACGGTGGTACAGCCCGGGCGGCTAAACATGCCTCCACCGGAGGATGGTGTTGCCAGCGATCAAAGCAAACCGACGATGTTTCCATAACATCGAACCCATGCCCGACGCAGCCAAAGAGCCGGCGGCACCGTCGTGGCTTTGGCTGGATCCACCCACGCTCGATTTCAGGCGCTCACGTGTTGGAGGATGGACCGTCTGGCTGCACGCCGATCCCTTCCGCGCACTGGGCGTTTCGTCTTCTGCAAGCGCCGATCAGTTGCGTCGGGCGCGAAGGCGCCTTCTGCGTCGGCACCATCCGGATTCCATCTCCGAGGCACACGGGGAGTCGGCGACGCGCTTCCGCGAGGTCGAAACGGCCGCGCACGCCATCACGAACGACATGGAGGTCAGCGTCGAGCCAACGGCCGGTACCTGGTGGCGATTCATCGCGTTTGTCGAGCCTGACTCGCTCCAACGCTCAGCTGCTGCAGTCGCCGGGCTCCGCTTTGAGATCAGTGATCTCTCTCGCGTCCCACTTTTCGCTAATGGCGACCAGCGGGTGCATGTCCGCTACGGTGAGTTGCAGCTTGACTTGCCGGTCGCCCGCTCAGCTCGCGGGCTGGTGCTTCCGGCCCTCTGGGCGCGCATCCAGACGGCAGCCGAGCCGATCCTTCTGACGACCCTTTGTCTCTTGTTGTTCGCGCTCGGTGGGCTCATTTTGGCCCTGGATGTACTAGTCGTCTCAGACGCCAACGTCCTCGTTGCATGGATTGTTGGGGCTGGTGCCGTAGCAGCTGGCTACGGCGGGCTAGTGGTGATCCTCGTCAGCACAGGAAAGAAGGCTCCCACGCCTCGTCGCGCAATCCGTCGCGTCGGAGCCGCCGTGTTAAAACGTCGTGCACTTAACACTGGGATGCGCGACGAAGGTCGCGGCCCCTGAGCGTGGGGAAACGCTTTCGATTGCCAATCAGCCGCCGCGCTGGCCGGCGCGGGGGACTACGCGAAGAGATCCACCAGGTCCTCGATTTCTGGCGATGTCGCCGCTGGCGTCTAGGGCCGGCGCGAGGCCCGGCAGGCCGCGGCGATAGCTCTGACGCCAGTCTCCTGGCTCCGCAACCCAGATGCATTTTCGGCCCTCATGGGGCCGCGGGCCACCGTGCAGCTCACGAGAGATCGCCTTACGGTGCGGATTGCGGTGTTAGCCGGCGACGCCCTCGACGCCGCCCTCAACCCCGCCGTCGCCAAGGGCTGACCGCATCGGGCAACGCTGACACGTGAACGACCCGCACGCTGGCCACCGTCTAGAGAAGCGATCGGAGCCGCTCCTGTCAGTCGGAGAGGTGCACGCTCGAGAGCGTCCCGTCGCTGAAAGTCGCGACGAAGGCAGCGTCGCCGTCGGCTGCAAGTGCGACCGGCGTCTCGCCGATCCTCGTTTCGGCGACGAGTCGGTGCGTTCGGGCGTCGAGGAGAGCGATTGTTCCTCGCGTGCACGCGCAGTTGTCCGTCGCCCAGATGCGCGCCGGTGTACTGGCAACCGCGCTCGCTCGGAACGGCAGCGCGAGCTTCACGCCCGAGGAGCGCGGACCAGCAACGGCGGTCACGACGTCACCGAGCTGGTACAGCCAGAGCTGCCCGCCGAAAATGAGAAGACCAATCGGATTAATTGTTCGAACGCTCGTCGGCTTCAGGCGATCGGTCGCCGGGCTGATCGTCTGCAGCGATGCGGTCGTCGCGAGCCACACCGACCCCAACGCCGCACGCAGCCCGACCGGTTGGACGGTGAGCGGTATGTGGGCCTCGACAGCGAGCGTCGACGCATTCAGGCGGGTGATCCAGTTGCGCTGCTGCCCGATGCTCGCGACCCACACGCTGCGAAAGCCGATCGCGATCGCCGCCGCCTCACCCGCAACCCGAGCCCGCTCAACCCTCGCCGCCGCAGCGGGAGCACGAATGACGTGATCGCCTGCTGCCGCGAACACGACGCCGTCCGCTTCAGCGACCGCTCCGAAGTCCGGCCCCGCACGACCGATCAAGGCCGAGAAGCGCAGCCTCCCGGTCGATGGATCAAGCCTCCGCAGCCACGCCTGCGATCCTCGCGTTTCGACCACGACCCAGACGGCGCCGGGAGTCGTCGTCACTGCGACCGGTGCCGCTTGCAGCCTGAATGGTGTGACGACGAGCTTCGGCGCGCGGGGCGCCTGTGGGCGCGGGGCCGACGCGCTTCCCCCGGCGCCAACAAGGAACAGCCCAACAGACGCTGCAAGAACGATCCTCACGACACATCTACGAGACCGACGCGGCCCGCGGTCCGGATGCGGACGCACCGCCCGACGAGCCTCTAGGCAACCGCAGTTCGTGCGTAGGCGTCACGAAGTTGACAGGCGGCATCAGCGGTGGTTCATTTCCGGTGGGTTCCAAGCTAAGGCCGTTACATGGTCGCGATGGATGCGACGCGTGCGGCATAACTGAGGGGGTGTGATGAGACACAGCGATCAGGGCGCGGCTTCGCCGGTCGCGTAGGCGTTTTCGTGGTCTGCGTAGCGGCGGCACTCGCATTTGCCGGCGTCGCAGCGGCCAGCTGCAATCCGGGGCGGTCAGCTTCGAGTGGCAGCTGGCACGTTGGCTGGTCGGTCGCTCCGCCGAGCGGCACCTGCATTGACGGGTCGGAAGCGAATATCCTGGTGTACTCGCCGTACGTGTACAGCGGTGCGGCGAACGACACGAGCGGCTGGACGATGCTCGTCAACGGCCTGACTGCCTCCTATGGCCAGGTTGGATACCAAAAGCGGGATTCCGGCACGATGTACAACTTCACGGAATCGTCGACGTCGGGCGGAGGGTTTCAGCAGAAGCTGTTCACCGTCAGCGGTGTTGGCACATCTCCGCAATACAAGATCACGTTTTCGTCGAACGCGTTCCATTATTTCGTGAATGGATCGAATATCTGGACCGACTCGAACACCAACTACGGTGGTTGCAAGGCCGAGCAGGAAGGGGAAATCGGCAACAGCGCGAGTCAGATGCTCGGTGGCAGCCAGAACAACGTGGTGTACAGCTCGGCCGAGGTGCGTCGAGCGGATACCGAAGCGTGGTACAACGCAAACGGGTCCTTCGTTAACGAGGAGTCGAGCTGGTTCGACTACTCCCCAATCTCATCGTCGTCGTTCTCGATCTGGGACAAGGCATGCTTAAGTTGACTAAGAACCGACTCGCCGTCTTCGGAATGGTCGTTGTAGCGAGCATCGGAGCAACGCTGTGGCTTGGATCGGTTACGAAGTCCGCGACCTCTCCGCAGCTCGTTCCAATTGCCGGCGTCTCCGCTGACACGCTCGCCCAGGCGGGGATCACCCTCCAGCAGCCGCTCGGTGCGGTACCCGCGGGAGCCAAAGACACGGCAGCATCAGCCGCGCAGCAATTCGCCGGCGGCGCTGCGATCCGCGACGAGCAGTTCGCGCACTGTGTGGCCCCTGGGGCAAGTATCGACGAAGACTGCTGGGCTGTCTCCTTGGATCCGTCGGGGTTCCATGCGAATGGCCCGGCGACAATACGACAAGCGACCTACCTCGTTGTCCTCGTCGATCCAACCTCGGGCAACGCACTGATAGGAGCGGATGGGACACCGTAGAAGCCAAAGACTCCTCAGATGAGGTGAGTGTTCGAGCAGCGGGGGCTAGAAGATCTAGCCCCCGCTCTCATCGTGAACATCTCACTTTGCGGGAGACCTGCACCGCGACCTCAACCCGGGGATTCGATTGAACGCGAAACCTGCGGCCGACCGCATGCCCTAGGGTTCCAAGCCAGGGGTCGGCCAGCCGCAGATACAAAGGATCGTCCACGCGAGCGTTGCTGTAAAGCGCGGACCCCTCGCCTTCCGGCCCCTCTAACAACCGGCCTACGTGACCACCGCTGGTCGTCCTGGCAGCGGTTGGCCTGCGGTCGGCCGGAAGCCCGTGGGTTCCAAGCCGCGCGGGTTATGACCAGCCGCAGTCGAGTGACGATACGCCTCAGACGGGATGCCATGGCCGCTCAGCTGGCGAGCCCCTGAGGGCATCAGTCGCCGGTGTGGCGATGCCCCTCGTGAAGGAGGCACGCACGGCGGGTGCCGACGGTAGGCCGCGCTCCGTCTCGTGCTCGTGCTGGCCGCAAGTCGCCGTCGCGATGCTGCTTGGCGACCGCCCCATGTGGCCCGGCCGGAGCGTGGACATCGCAGATCGGTCGGCCCTCAAGGCGCCAAAAATTACTTGGCGATCAGGTGACCCGGTCCTTATAATCGTTGCCGTCAGAAGTCAAGAGCCCTGCGGCCGGGGGATGCCATATGGCAGGAAGATGGCCGCTGGATTCTTCAAGCCCGTCCCCTCTCGGATGGGGCGTTCCGCATAGCGACGACATCTCAGCTCCGCGTGTCCGCCTGATCAATAGCGTCGAGGCGGAAGCGCATGCACTCGGTAGTTACCTCACCAACTCGATCCCGTGTGTCGTCTCAATTGACAGCAGCCCTGTCGACGCATCAACGCTGGCCAGCAGCGCGGCAGAAATCGACATCGTCACAGTCTTCTCCTGGCCTAACCGGCAGGCGCCACCGATCGAGCATTTGCCTGCTGAGCTCCGAAGCCGCTTCGTCTTGTATGCAGTTCCCAACGATGAGGGCGTGGTGCTCGCCTGTCTCGCTGTAGGAATCGGCGCGTGTGTCACAAGCGACTGCGACCTGCCGGAGCTTGCGTCGCTCATTCGGCTTGTTGCGACGGGAGGTCGTGGTTGCTCTCGTGCCGCCGTCGAGATCGTCATCGCCAGAGCCGTGGCCCGGGGCGGCAGTCTCGATCGCAAGCGACTTACGCGCCGCGAAGATCAGGTCCTCGACCTCGTCCTGCGCGGGCGCTGCAACAAGGAGATCGCTACCGAGCTTAGGATCACCGTGCCGACCGTCAAAAACCACCTGCGAAGCTGCTACCGGAAGCTTGGCGTTCGAAACCGAAGCGAGGCCATCAGCCTCGGCCTTCGGATCGGATGAGGCAGACCTCCGTCTAGTACCGCAGTCGCAGACAGTCGGCGGATTTGAACCCAGAGTGCCATAGCGCATCGCCCGCCGCATCGCGAAAATGGCGCCATCCGCCGACACGCTGGAGGTTGGTGTTGGCGAATATTTGTGACAGCGCTCAAGTCGAGGCGCAGACGACTCAGTGAGGGGGAGTCCATGGCAGTACAGGGCAATGTCGCTGCGGGTCACAGCAAAGGTGGAAGGCTGGCGGCGCTAACGGCGAGCATGCTCGCTGGATTAGCGGTGCCTGCCGGCGCGCAGGCAGGGCAGTGGGGGTGGTCGGGATTTATTGGGAGCGGAAACGACAATCCGGGCTGCTGGTGGCACCACTCCGTGGCGGTCTGCGGCACGAACTACTGGAGTTCGTTGAAGTATGGGCGGAAGACGAACAACTCGGGCGGGACGAAAGCGCTCATTGGCTTCGAGAACCCCAGTGCGATTCGGGGACTATGGGTCAACACGGGTCAGACTCGAGTCTCCTACTCGACGAGTCCGGCAGCGCTTGGGTTTGGGACCGGCAATTACACCGGGTGTCACGTCACGTGGTGGAGCGGGGCATTCATGGATGGCGGTACGCACTACTGCTGGACCCCGTAGCAGCCGACGACCGTCCCAGAAGGAGGCTCACGAAGGTGCTGAACAAACGATGGATACTCGTAGCCGGCCTGGTCGTGGCGGCTGCCGTTGGGGCACTCCTCGCTCTTGATCGATCAGGAACGGCCTCTGCGACATCATCGATAGCGCGTGGAGGGACGCATCTGTCGCGGGCGGCGACGGCACAGATGAAACTGCAGCGGAGGGATACCAGTGATGTCTTCCTGCTGAGCACCGCGCAGGGCCGGTCGTACTACCGCTTGGTGAGAGACGACGGCACTCTGTGTTATGGAGTGGGGCCAGCGGGAAGTCCGAAAGGCCCCGATACGGTTGAATGTTTTCCAGACGGGCCCCCGGCGGTGATCGACTTCAGTGTTTACGAGCAGTCGGTGACGGACCCTGCGATCCACGTCTGGCGTCTTGAGGGTCTCGTAAACAGCGGAGACGTTACTCGGATCGGCATCGTTCCGGCTGACGGAAGCCCGGCTATTGATGTCCCTGTCGTCAATAACGTCTACTACTTGCCTGCGCCACCTCAAACGCAAGTCGCTGAGGTGGATGCGTACAACTCGCAAGGCGCAGTCGTATCGAGTTCCAAGATTGGACCGGGCCCGGCGACTCCAAGTCGCTGAGCCGACCTACGAACCAGATCGTGTGGTGTAACTAGTGCCAAGCAATCGGGAGAGTCCGATCTTCATCTTGTGCACCGCGCGATCTGGTTCGACCATGCTTCGCTTGATGCTCGACGCACACCCTGCAGTGGCCTGCCCGCCCGAGCTCAACCTGTGCACAGTCTTTCAATCTATCGAGTTCGCGATGCACAGTGCGATAGGTGAGGACAGCGCCCTCGCAAGCGAATCGGCAGCCGCGCTGTGTCGGGAAGTTGCCCTTAGCACGATCGGCAGGTACGCGACTCGTGCCGGCAAATCTCTTTGGTGCGAGAAGTCGCTGCCGTCCATCGAGATGACCGACGTCCTACGGCGGGTCTTCCCGGAGGCGCGCTTTGTCTGTCTTTACCGTGAGTGCACGGATACCATCGCCTCGCTTCTTGAGGCGTCACCATGGGGTTACAGCAATTACGGCGTTGAACCGTACGTGCGAGCGTTCCCAGGGAATCTCGTGCTTGCTCTAGCAACCTACTGGACGGACAAGGTTGAGCACGCCTTGGCGCTCGAGCGTGAGTGTCCCGATCAATGCTTTCGGCTCCGCTACGAGGATCTTGTCGCGCAACCCGAGGCGGTTCTGAGTGAGCTTTTCGAATCCTTCCTCGGTCTAGAGTGGAAGGCAAGTTGTGCGGATCCATCTCGCGTCCTCGCCAATGTTCGTTTAGGTGCTTTCGGCGATCACAAGGTTCGCTACACGGATTCGTTTCACACAGAGTCCGTCGGCCGCGGATGGAGGGTACCCGTGAACTTGATGCCTGATCCTTTGAAGGCACGCGTCACAGCGATGGCCGAAGAGTTGGGATACCGGCTGCTAGGAGACTTGTCGCAAGTCGCCACTCCGTTTGGTCGACGGCCGCCGTCGGACATCGCTGCCGAGGTCGCTCGACTGATTGAGTCCCGCGTGTCCCCGCGTGTGAACTCGCTCAACGGAAACCGCAGCTGCTGCTTTGACAGGATGAACGTGCTGATTGCAGACACCGGTCTGCAGTGGCTGATCGACTTCGCGAGCGGAAGCCTCACGCCGGGGCCAGGCGACGCCCCATGTAGCATCGTGACGGACTCGGAGACGCTGCTCGCAGTTGCCTCAGGCTCATGCAATCCTGGCGTTGCGGTGCGCCAATCGCGCATACGCATAGATGCCGACGGCGAAACGGAGCCGCTTGAAGTGATCCGCGGCTTGGAGGAGTTCGTTTCGCTTATTCGGGCGTGACCGACCGGCCTTCTCTGCAGCGTCGCGAGCTGCTTGAGCTCCTCTACGATGCGCGTCATCGATATGTGAGCCTTCACTGTCGGCTCAATTTTGAGCTTCACCGCCCCCGGTCAGTGGTGCGATTCCCAAACAGTAGGCTCAAGCCGTTCTTATTCAGTGACGACGGTCCCAGCTTCAGCGTCTGGGCGAGCCGAAGTGAGGTATGGCTTGGCCCGTCGTGGCGAATGCGAGTGGAGCAGCAGAATGAGTTAGACGGCATAGTCTTCCCCGCCACCCTCGCGTTCAGAGAAGGCGACCGCTTCTGGGCCACGGGGCTCGACGGTCGCGATGAAACCAATGACGTCGTGGGTGTTACGTTCGGTTTCGAGTTCATGCTCGATCCCGCGCGACTACTCGCTTCCTTTGACATCGAGCCGATTACGGAGATGAAGTGGCAGACGCGTGACGCAATCCAAGCGCTTGCAACTCGACGGCCCGGGACGCGTGGCGTTGGGCCAGCGATCAATCGTGACGCGTACGACAAGTACGAGCTCGTCCTCGATGCTGTCTACGGAGTCGTGCTCGAGGCGTCTCAGACGATTGATGATGAGCGTGCGGCCCACTACAGCGTGAACGCGATCGAGTTTGACAGACCACTCGAAGAGAGCCTGTTCGTTCCGCCAAGTGACCCTCCGGATCTGCGCACGTCTGCAGAGTCGTCACGGATGTCGTGAGCTCGAGCTCGCGCCGTCTGCGGAACACGCTCAAACGGCGGCGGCTCGCGTATCCTCGGGGCGAGCAGCCATCTTCCTGCCAGTGTTGACGGCGCCGCGCGTGAAGAGAATCACGGAGATAGCCGGGCTCTTCACGCTCTGAGTAGGTGGGGCCTGAGCCGAATGCGGGCACCCAACGCGGCTGGGTGACCTGGGCCAGCACTAGTAGGCTAGGCCAGCGTTCGTAGATGCAGCTAGTGCGGGCGGGGCCGGACAGGCGGGCAGCTATCCGAGCGGCTCGCGGGACAGAACGCGGCCGGTGCGGCTGTAGGCGACGAACCATCGAGCTGGTGTCTTTGGGGGCGAGGCGTCGTAGTAGATGCCTCGGACAACAGGGACCTTGGCAATCGGTCTCCCATCCGCCGTGAGGATCTCCAGGCGTGCGACTCGGTCTGGTGCCAAGCCCTCGAGCCGCCAGGCGTGGAGGCGTGGATTGCTGCGGGTCGACTCCCAGACGCTGAAATCGATCATCGGCGGCAGCTCGCGTGCGGGAAAGCAGCGGATCAGGCCGAGTGTTCGGAGTGACCCCGCGTTCCCGACTCCGAAGCAGACGTGCCCTGGTCGCAGAAGTCGATAGTACGATCGGCCGTGGCTTGTAGCCAGGAGATATGCGCGCTGATAGTCGGAGTGCGCGAGAAGCTTCTGTGAGAGGGAAGCGAGCGGAATCGGATTTCCGCGCGTGTCCAGGACGCTTCGCGGGTCCCGCGCGTACACGGTGCCGACCGCTGTCGCCGACGAGACGGCGGCACAGACTAATCCTGCTATCACTCGCAACTTGGTGGAGGCCAACAGCATGTTGTTAGTTCAGATATTGCCAGCGTTACGCGAGTGTTTGTTCACGAGAACGGAGCTTGGAGACTAAGGGTGATCGGGAGCTTGCTCGTTACTTGCTGCGGCACGTTCTGAGCCAGACCGGGTTTGACGGGGAACCGGGGCACTGCACCTGAGCGCTTGGCCCGTCTGGGTCGGGCAGGAGGATGGTGTTCATGTCCAAGCCGAGGGAGTACCGTGCGGAAAGGCGCCTCTCCTGGGCAGACGCATGTCACGGCATGATGGGCTCGTGACACACGACGAGGTCTTGCGGCAGATCGGCGCGATGACCCTCGTCTTCTCTCGTCTTGAGGGCAGTGTTCAGAGTCTTACCCACTCGCTGATTCTTGAGCACCAGACCGTCGGTCAGATCATCACCGCCGAGTTGTCGTTTGGGCAGGTACGCACGCTGACGATGAGCCTCTACCTCGAACGCAATGGCAGGGATGACGACTTCGCACAGATCAAGCGATTCATGGATCGAGCGGAGAAGCTAGAGAAGCGCCGGAACGAGATCCAGCACTCGGTTTGGGTGGCTGGTGAGTCGCCGACCACGTTGAAGCGGATGAAGCTGACGGCCAGACGCCGTGGTCGGGCCGTCGCTTTCGAGGAGATCAGTGCCGCCGATCTCGCCGGCCTTGGTCAGGAGATTGAGGCGCTCGGCGACGAGATCACAAGTCTCACATTCGACCTAATCGCCCGGCACAAGGTGATCAATCCGCGCTTCAAGCCCTATTGGGGCCCCGGTTCAGGCGTCGGGCCTTGGGCGCCAACGGAGGGCGCCTAGAGGGTTAGGGACATAGAAGGCGGTCGACCAGGCGCTACTTCACGTCCGCGCTTTGCGGACGTCGCTGTCCAGACATGGTCGTATCGCGCGCTCGCCAAGAGGATTGCCGGCGGCCAGCCTGCCATGGCTCAGTCTCGGTGTCGGGTCCGTTGTGGATGAACGTGGGGGTGCCCGCCGTCGTTGTGCCGGAGAAAGCTAGTCGCGGGGACCAAAAGTGCCCACAGCAACAGCAGCAGCAGCGTGTAGCTGAGTTCGCGTCGAGCGGCGTCAAGCAGATTCGACAGACGAAGGTTGCGAAGGTCGTTGTTCATCGCCGCATCCCCCGCCTCCTTTGCGAGCGCTTCTTCGGGATCGTCAGTCTGGGCGGCTGCATCGAGTTCGGCAACGTGCAGGGCGTCTCGCCTTAACGGGCCAACCAGATAGAGCGGCATCAGCAGGCTGAATGCGGCGTACACAGCTGCGAGGGCGAGTATCACGCGCGCCGGTGCTGTGCTCTCGTTCCAGCCGCTGGTGATCGCGACCAGTACCGCAGCGACGATGACCGCGCTGACGGCGGCGAGGCCGGGCCCCTTTCCTTCAAGGCTGCGAAGGCGTTCCTCGCTGCTGTCTAGCAGCGCGCGGCGCTCGCGGCGGGACCAGTCGGTTGTCGGGAGCGATGGCATCTTCATCGGTTCACGCACGCGGTCCCAGTTGACATAGAGCGAGGCCAGCGTCGGAAAGAGCCGCCAGAATGCCGCACTGAGAAACAGCTTGCGAGCGGGTTCAGGCATCGTCGGATTCATCGTGGCCGGCATAGCAGGGTGTCAGCGAGCGCCTCGGCTATCGGCAGACCAGCACGTTGTAGCCAACCCCACTCACCGTTTGGGTTGAGCTCGAGAAACCAGAGACGGCCTTCCCTGTCGAGCGCGAGATCGATGCCGCTGAAGCGAAGCCGAAACCGCTTAACAAGCGCGCAGCATGCCCTCGTGATTTCATCGGGCAGCGTGTACACCGACCAGGGCTGATCTCGGGCGCGGCGCCAGTCAATCGGCTGGTCAGGATCGGCAAGGGAGACAGCACGGACCGCCGCTAACGCGGTATCGCCGACCACGGTGACGCGAATATCACGCTTCGGCGAGATTGGCTGTTGGAAACAAACGGGTGCGCTCGCGAGACGCCTCGGTGTCGGCAGCCTGTCGACCGTGACCAGGGAGGCGTAGACGAAGCGAGCTTGCCCCTCATCCTCCCACCATGCGCTGGTGACAGACTTCACGACCGCTCCTCCGTGCCACCGTTCGACGAACGCGCGCGCTTCGTCCCAATCGTTCGTCAACAGGGTTTCGGGCACTGAGAAGCCCACTGACCTGGCTTCGTATAGTTGGAGCGCTTTCTCCTCCGCTGCCCTGATGTTGGTCGGCTCGGAGACCCACGTTGGTCCCTTCGCGACTGCCAAAGCCGCAATGAAGGCACGCCACTGATCGCCGATGACGTCTCGCGCGGGACCCGTGCCCGCGTCCACCGGAACCTCGGGCCGTCGCCACCAGACTCCGACGCACTCATCTGAACGGAGGGCGCGCTCGCCGCGGCTCAGCCACCAGCCATCGGTCGGGCTCAGCGTTAGCTTCCAGTCCGGTCCGCGCTCGGTGTTGAGCCGGACGACGCGAACTTCCCGCTCGTTCAGCTCTCGAATCAGGAAGTCAGCGCCAACGTCCTGCTCGTTGGTCACGACAAGAACGGCCGAACCGCTCAGAATCCCTTCTGATCCTCGCCGGTCTCGCGATCCGCCTTCTTGGTCGAAAACGCCGCGCCAGAATCGATCGCAGACTGATGAACGGGCACGCGGACGTAGGTCATCTGCTTCGCGTCGTCGTAATACGGCATCCCAGGATGCGGGCCGGAATCAGGTTGCACCGTGGCGAGGTCAAGCAACCAGGGCAAGTCCGGGGAATCGCGGGAATCCGAGGTAGGCATGCCGACAACGATAGGGGCACAGCCGGACTGAAGGAAGTCGAGCGCGAGGGGATCAGCTGTGCGGAGCGCTGACGATATCCGCAATCTCGGCAAGCAGCACCTTGCTCAGCGTGAGTGCGAAACGCGCGTCGCGATGGCTGACCTGAAACTGCCCCTTTTGATCGCCCTCCTGGGCAACGTGGCGACCACGGTTGAAGTAGTCGACCGCGTCCTTGAGCAGCGCGCTCAGGACTTCAGCCTGCCGCTGGTCGACAAGGGACGCGAAGATGGCCTTCGGCCAACCGGGAAGCGCTTCGGTCATTGCCTTGCAGTGTGCGAAGACATCCGGATCGTGGCCCAGCTGGTACTGCCGTTCGGCCTCGCGAAGGTGAGTCAGCGCCGCGCTGAAACTCGAGCTAGCGGCGCCTTTCGGTAATGCGACGTCCGTAAGGACGTATTCGAGCGTGCCGATCGGTTCGAGCACCTGCTTGAGCCAGTCGCTGCGGGCGACGCGGACCTGCAGCTGCGTCGTGTTGCCGCGGCCGACGCTAACGAAGCCCCATTCGCCCGGTTCAGGATCCGTGACGAAGCGACGGTCCTCTTGATCGGCTTCCCGCATGACGCGCAGCCACCCTGTCAGCGACAGGACGAGATCGATGACATCGCCGCTGAACTGCTCGCTGATGAACGCGATAGCTGAGCGACCGACGGGGATATCGATGGAGAAGTTGAAATCAGTGAACGAAGGCCAAAGACCAGTGACGCTTGCGACGCCGAGCATCTCGTTGGCGCAGAGCAGCTCCGCGTGAAGCTGATGGACCTGCACCTTCATCCGCTCCCGCGGCGTACGAGCAACCAGCTGGAATGAAAGGCGGGGAAGAACGTTGCCGCGGCCGTAGACCGGCCCAGCTGTGATGTTCAGCCAACCGTGCCCAGAACCGTCGCTCAGCTGAATCGGGAACACCAGGCGATCGTACTCGTGCCAGTTCCTCTGTCCCGGCCTCCTGCCCTTCCCCGCGTGGGATCACTGTCCGACCGCTGGTCCGAATAGATCCCGCGCGAGCGGTCGCTTAGCGAAGGCAGTCTGTATCTCACGCTCGGACGAGCGGGCGGCACGCATCCGTGTATCTCTCAAACCGTGGAATGACCGCTGCGCAGGCCGTCGCGATGGGCGTTAGTACAACGCCGCCCTGCCTGCACGAATCACTCGGCAACATATCTCACCCACCGAGTACCAGCGACCACATGCTCTCGAAGAACCGATGACGCTCGTCGGCACGAGCGTGTGACCCACCAAACTCGGTCCCGGTCAAACCCCGGTCCGGCTCCGTCTATCACTGAACGCGTTGCGCGGGCGCCAGCCGGAGCGCGAACTCAGCACTGCGGTCGAGGACGTCGAGCGCTTCTTCGGCTCGGCCGGCTTCGCGCAGCACCCGCGCCCACGCTCTTGCGGCCTCGGTTGCTTCCCGCCAGCGCCGGTTACGCTCGAGCAGGCCGACGCCCCGCTCGAAAGCAGCCGACGCCGGGTCGATCTCCCCCTGGAGAGCGTGGCCTTCGCCGAGTGCCCAGTGCGCGGTTCCGACCGTCGCACTGTCTTGATTGTCGAGCAGCGCAATCGCCCGCTCAGCCATCTCGACCGTCTGAGCACCTTCGTCGAGCAGCGAGTGTGAGCGTGCCTGCTCGACATAGAGGATGGCTAGGTCGTCGGCGCTGGCGGCGGTTCCGAACAGGCGCTCCGCGCGCGTAAGCTGCTCGCGCGCTCCATCTGGATCGCGGGCGGAGTTCATGATCCATGCGGCGAGGAGATGTGCGCGGGCGCGATGGAGATCGTCTTCTGTCGCTTCCAGCAGCGTGATCGCCCGCCGTGCGTAGCGAAGCGCCGCCGTCGATTGGCCTTTCATTTCCGAGAGGCGGGCGAGAGACCAGAAGAGACGGATCCGCATCAGCGGGTCATCAGTGGTGTCAGTCTGGGCGAGAGTCTCGCGCAGCACGCCTTCGGCGCGGCTGAATTGGCCGGCATCGCTGAGGGCGTAACTGAGCAGGATCCGGTAGCGCGCCTGCTCAGAGCCATGGTCGCCGTCGAGCTGCTCGATCTCTTCCAGACACTCCTCGTAGAGGGCGATCTCTCGCTGAGTCTGGCCGAGAGCGTTGTAGGCGCGACCGAGGGTGACGAAGACCTCGACTCGCTCCAACGGCGATGGGCGATCGAGCTGGAAGGCGTTCTCGAGACCGGAGACCGCGGCGGCGTGGTCGCCACGCTCGTACGCCGCGAGCGCGAGCGCGATCGCCGCCCGGGCGGTGATGTTGCGGTCGGCGGCTCTGGTGGCGTCCTTGTACAGCTCCTGTAATGACTCCTCGGCCGCCTTGGCGTCCCCGAGGCGCATCGCCAGCTCGGCGTCGGCCAATCGCAGTTCGCGGGCGCCGGCCGGATCGAGCTCGGAACCGGTCTCCAGATAGTCGGCGCTGACGCCTAGCTTCGCCCCGATCTTCCGCAGGGCTTTGACCGACGGCTGGCGGGTGCCGGCTTCGATGCGTGAGATATAGGCGTACGAGACGCCTGGTTCGGAAAGGGCGCGCTGGGACAGCCCGCGCTCCCGGCGCAGTCGCTTGATCCTCTCGCCGATCGTCTCGGCAGACGCGCCCTCGCTTCGACCCACGGCACGATGATGAACGACCGGCGGGACGGCGTCAAAAGGAAACGTCATCCCTTGACACGGCAGAGCCGTCCTGCCTGGGTAGCGCTGGCTCAACCCTCACCCCAGAGAGGAGGTGTCCCATGCGCAACCTTCGGCTCATCCTGTTGGCGACGGCGCTCGTCGTTCTCGCCCTGATGCTCGCGGAAGGCCCGATCGGTCCGTGGTAGGACGGCCGAGCTCGAGGGGCGGAGATCACTCTCCGCCCCTCGTCAGGCCTCGGTATTGACAACAATGGGTACAATAGGCAGCAAGGACTGTGAGCCCCGCCCCAGGTTGCCGCAAGCCAAAGGGTGCGGGGAACCGCCGCGACAAGATTGCAGCGCCCCAGTCCTGCGCCGGAGCGGCCCGTCCCTTGGACAGCGGGCCGCTTCGTCTATTACCTGCCCTTCATCGGAATTCTCATCGACGACGGGAGTGATCTACGGCGGCCCGAGTCCGTATACAGACAGGAGCACCCCTACCGCGGCACCTCCGCGGTCAGCGTGATTCGCGACGCGGTCGCCGAGATCGAGGCCGCCCGGGCGCGGCAGCTCGGCCCGAAATGCTTCACCACCTCCGCGACCTCTTACTCGGGCTCCAGCGTTCGCCCGAACGCTGAACGCGAGTCATCGCGTCATCGGCGATCGCGCACGGCGAAGCAGGCCAGTCCTCAAGCGTGATCTTCCATCCGTCGCGCTGACCACGCTCGTCTGCGGCGGCTCCCGCCTTGGACGTCAGGCGCCGCGCATCCGAGGGGCCGCGCGCGGGTAAGCGCCCTGCATGGATTCGGTACCGCTGGTTGCGCTGCAGCGGGAGTGGGAGGTTCTCTCGCGTGGTCGGCTGCGGCTGGAGCTTCGCGCGTGGGCAGCACACGAAGCAGCGCTTGCGCGCTTCGAGTCGCCGGACCGGTTGATCGGGTTCTTGTTGGACAGGCGTGTGTCGCCTGCCGACAAGGATCAAGTGCTGCTGGCGCTGCTGCGTTTGGCACGGCGGGAGGCTTCGGCGGGTCGGGTGGTGTTGCACGCGATGTTGCCGGGGTTGAAGCGTTTGGCGGGAGTGTTGTTGAAGCGCGGTCCGAATGGCGAGGAGCCTGTGCTTGACCGGGAGGCGGTGTGGGAGCTGCTGTTTCTGGAGATGCTGGGGCGGATCAAGACGTATCCGCTCGAGCGGCGGCCTCGCAAAGTGGCGGCGAACCTGATCGGTGATGTGAAGCATGCGGCGTACGCGGAGCTGGATCGTGCTCGGCACGATCTCGAGGAGGTTCCCGAGGACCCGCTTGAGCCGGAGTTGCTGCTCCGTCCACGGCCGGGTGTGAATGTGGAGGGGCCGTTGCGGCGGGCGGTGGCGGCGAAGGCGATCACCGCCGCCGACGCGGAACTCCTCCTGCTCATCGGAGTCGATGGGCTGGGGTTGCGAGAAGCGGCCGAGCGTCTCGGCTTGCCGTACAACCTGGCGCGGATCCGGGTGCAGCGGGCGCGGAAGCGGCTGTTGATGTTCTTGCGCCCATGGACGCAGGATCTTTACGTTCAGGCTGAGCCCAAACGGGCCTCAGATGCACCTTCCTCTGGTGCGTATGCACCTGAGGAACTCGAAGACACCCAACAACAGGCCGGCTGAGACCAGCCCGGTCGCCGCCGAGCTCGCGGTCGCCCATTGGCGGGGTAGTGCGCGGGGCGGCGGCGTGTCCCATTTCCCGATCGAAGGAGGTTGCTGATTCGGAAGGATCACCATGCGCTCGCGGGGACGGCGCACCACCACCATCTTCTTGGTCCCCAGCCGCCGTGGTGGGAGCGGCTCATCCTCTGGCTCGGCCACGCCGCCCTGTGGCCGATCCGAATTCACCCCGCCCACCTCGTCCCCGTCCTTGTTCACGACGTTGAGCTTGCCGGCATCGTCGCCGCCGGCCTTACCGCAACCGCTGCCGCGATCGTCATCGCTCGGCGGGTTGCCTCGGCCGCTCCAGTTCTGCCGACGAGCGCGAACGGCCGGCGGCGGTTTCGGCTGTTGTTGCCGGAGTCGTTTGTCCGGGAGGGGCTGACCGGGTTCTTCCGCACGGTCTCTATGTTGTTGCGCCCGGTCCTGCTCGGTCCGCAGCCGTCGGTGTCGTTCACGTTCACCGTGGTGGGGGAGCGGTTGAGCATCGCGCTCGAGTGCGGCGCCGAGATCGCGCCCGCGATCGTCGCCACCCTCGAAGCTGGTATCGACGGGATCTCGATCGAAGAGATCCCTCCTGTCGAGGAGAGTGGCGAGCGTCGGTGGGCGCGCTGCACGCTGCGGCCGTCCAGGTCGCAGTGGCTGCCGTTCGAGTCGAAGCACAAGGTGGATCCGGCCCGGTTCGTGCTCGCCATGCTGCGCGGCGAGAGCGAGAGCGAGCACGCCTGCCTGCAGGCCGTCTTCTCGCCGCTCTCCCGTCGTGCGAAGCGGCACGGACGTCGTGAACCGTGGCGGATGCGAACCGGCCGCAACGGCGGCATGCTCGACCTGCTCGGCTCGGTCGCGCGCGAGCTCACAAACGAGGGCCTCGACATCGTCACCGGTGCAAAGACACCCACCACCAGTGGGAGTACACGTCGGACGTACACGCCGGATACGTGGACGCTGAAGCAGGCGGGAGCGATCGAGGAGAAGACCGCCGAGCTGCTGCTTGGTGTGACGATCCGTCTCGCCGTCTCCGGAGGACCGCGGAAGTCGAAGCGGTGGCGGCTGCACGCGCTCGTGGCGAGCTTCGGCCAGTTCCACGCCCTCGGCGGACTGCGTGCCAGCCGCGAGCTGCTCGGTCGGCGCCGGTTCGAGCGGCGGCTACCCGCGCTACGTGCACCACTTGCCGTGACTGCCGCCGAAGCAGCTGCGCTGCTACCGCTTCCGACCAGCCTTGCGGAGACGCACTTGGTGGTCGGAGAGGCACCGGCGCGGCGGCTCCGACCGGTGGCAGACGCTCCGCACAGCGGCATCCGTCTGGGGAGGGCGGAGCGGTGAGCCGGCGCGACGAGCTTTTCCTGGATGTGGAGGCGTTGACCCAGCACGCGCACGTGCTCGGCCCGACGGGGCGCGGCAAGACCACCCTGCTCTGCACCCTCTATCTAGAAGCCGCACGCCTTGGTCTCGGCGCGATGTACGCGGAGCCGAAGGGGGACGCGATCGAAGACCTCTGCCAACGCATCCCCAAAGAACGAGTTGACGATGTGGTGCTGCTCGACTTCGGCAACGAGCACCACCCGCCCGCGCTCAACCTGCTCGCCTGCCCCTCGGGGGAGGAGGACATCCACGCCGAAGCGCTGGTCGCGATCTTCCGCCGGCTGTTCGGACGCTACTGGGGACCCCGCTCCGAGGACATCCTCCGCTCCGCCCTCACGACGTTGCTCCTCAACCGCCGGCCGGACCGGCCGGCGCCGACGCTCGCCGACGTGCTCAACCTGCTCACCGATCCGGCGGAGAAGGCGCGCAACCCGGTCAGCGATCCGGTCGCCTTGGGGCAGTTCTGGCGGCAATGGCAGGCCCTCTCCGTGGGGCAGCGGGAGGCCGCGTTGGCTCCAGTCGCAAACAAGCTGCGCTCCTTCCTCGGCCGCCGCGCCCTCCGCAACATCGTCTGCCAGGAGCAGGCACCCGACTTCGAGCAGCTCATCCGACAGCGCAAACTCGTGCTCGTCTCCCTCCCCAGCCGAACCCTTGGCGATGCGGCCGACCTCGTCGGCTCCGTCTTCGTCTACCGGCTGTGGCAGGCGGCGCAACGGCTCGGCCCCGACCCTGCCCGGCCGCCCTACCTGTGCCTCGTCGATGAAGCGCACCGCTTCTGTCGGCTTCCGGGTGGGCTCGCGCAGGCGCTCGCAGAGGCGAGGGGATACCGGCTGGGCTTCATCCTCGCCCACCAACACCTTGCCCAGCTCACCGACCCCGAGCTCGCCGAGGCCGTGCACGCGAACACCCAGAGCAAGCTCTGCTTCTCACTGCCGCCTATGGATGCGCACCGGATGGCCGGGCACTTCGCGCCTCGCCTCGACGAGGACAACCTGACCCGGCTCGGCCGCTATCGGATCGCCTGCCGCATCGCCCATGACGGCCGCCAACTCCCGACCGCCACTGCGACCACCCAGCCGCTGCCAGCAGCGATACGGAAGAGCGGCGAGATCGGTGTCCGCGCGGACGCACTTTCACGGGCGCAGGTAGAGGCGGCGATCCTCGCTCGCTACACCCGTCACAGCGAGCCGCCTGCCAGCGGCAGTGGCGCTCCCGACGCAAAGCCACCCGACGATGACGAGCCCGATTCTGGTGTGGCGTCGCGACCCTCAAACGGTCCTCGTCTCGGCCCTCATTTCGGCCCTCGCTTCAAACGAGGACCCGATGACGGCGCCGTGGGGGATGGCGACGCGGAATCCGGCGATGACGAGTTCTCCGACGAAGACAGGTCAAACGTCCTCTCCCTCCCTGATCGGTGTGGGGGTGGCGATGCGGCCGCTGCCTAGCCCGATCCTCACCGACCGCGACCTTGCGATCCTTGACCGGCTGGCTGAGCACGAGCCGCTCACCACCGGCGAGCTTCGCGTTCTCTTCTTCAGGGGGCTGCGTACATGCCAGTCACGACTCAAGCTGCTCGAGAGCACTCGCGTGCTCTGCCGCGTCTATCCCGCTCGCTCAAGCCGGGGTGGCAAGAGCGAACCGCTCTGGTTTCTCACCCCGCACGGGCGACGCACGATCGCTGCGCCCGCGCGCCGGCCGCCCGGGTTGTCGATCCCGGACCTCGAACACCGTCGCGCGGTCGCCCGCTTCTTTCTCACGCTCATCGAGCGCAACCTCCAACGCGAGGGGGAAGGCCTCTACACCTGGTACGGGGAGACACGCGCTGCCGCCGGTGTCGGCGGCGGACCGCTGCGGCCTGACGGCTATGGCCGCTACCTGCTCCCCGACGGCGAGCTGACCTTCTATCTCGAACTCGACCGCGGCACCGAACCCGCCCGCCGCGTAGCCGCCAAACTCACCGCCTACCAACGCGCACTCGCCAACGACCCCGAACTCGACCACGCCAACATACTGCTCGTCTGTCACTCGAAGCGGCGGCTCGCGAACCTCGCCACCCACGCCCCCGAAGGGCCGCCCTGGATGTGGGGCAGCGGCGACGGCGACACCTACGAGCTGCTCCCCGACCGCGACCAAGAAAGGCCCTTCCCAGAATTGCCGCTGCGTCCCCGCGACCCGAGCCGCCGCGTCGCCGACTGCCTCGGCCGCCAATGGCGGAACTCTCGAACCGTTGCGATCAGGGAGGCAGCATGAGCAGCCGATCGCGGCGGCGCCTGCACGCCGTCCCAGACCCGCCCGGCTTGCCCGCTGAAGCGAACGCGGGCGACGTCGCCGCACCACGCAGCCCTCGCAAGCAAGCCGCGACTCCTGCGGCACGTCGCCTCCCCTCGCGGCTGAACAAATCACTCGCACCTCCCGCACGTGCGACATCGGTCGCCCCAGAACGCCTACTGGCGCCTCACAGAGGTACCCCCCGGAAAAAGGGATCAGTCCGGCTTACGGCGGTAGAGACTGAGCCGACCCGGCCGACGGGCGCCCGCCGGCTGTCAGGTCAGCCTGCTGGCGGCCGGGAGGCGCGCCGCTCTGGTAGAGCTGGAGCGGGCCGGAAAGAGCTATCACTGGAGCATGAAGCCTTCGTCGAATGGTTTGTCGAGTACTGGTGCCGCCGCTGCGCGCGTCGCCTCGCTGAGCGAGCACCGGACGAGGAAGAAGCTGCGTAACCAGGCTGATGCGCTGCCGCGGCGGGCGGTCGCCTACGTGCGCGAATCGACCGAGGAGCAAGGCAAGGGCTACTCGCCGGACGGGCAGCGGCAGGCAATCGCCCGCTACGCATCCGAGCACGGCCTCGAGCTGCTCGATGAGTACCTCGACTTCGAGAGTGGCCGTGCCGCCGGCACCCGCCCCGGCTTTCAGCGGTTGGTCGAGGATGCGATGGCGGACCGGTTCGACTGCGTGCTCGTCTACCACTCCTCGCGCTTCGCGCGAAACACGATCGAGGCGAAGCAGTACAAGCGGCTGCTGCGACGCGAGCTGGGGATCGACGTTATCTCGGTGACCCAGCCGCTCGGCGGCGACGCCGACGACCCGGCCGCGTTCCTGACCGAGTCGGTGCACGAGATCTTCGACGAGTATTACTCGGTCTCGCTCTCCTTCTGGGTCAAGATGGGCCTCAAAGAGAAGGCCCGGCAAGGACTCCTCACCGGCAGCCTGCCCTGGGGTTACTGCAAAGGTGCCGACGGCGTCGCCGAACCCGATGAGGTGCTGGCGCCGTTCGTCCGCCGCATGTTCGAGCTATACGCCTCCGGCCGCCACACCCATCGCACCATCGCCGAGTGGCTCAACAGTGAAGGTCAGCGCACGGCGAAGGGACGGCTGTTCGGTGCCGACTCCGTGCGGGAGATGCTCTGCAACGCCTCCTACTGCGGCTACGTGTCCGGGCGACGCGATCGCAGCAAACAGATCCGTGGCCTGCACCAGCCGCTCGTCGACGAGGAACTCTTCGACCGCGTCCAGCAACTCCGCCGCACCCGCGCGCGCACCCTCAACCCCGGGCGCCCTTCGACCCGCTACCTACTCCGCGGCCTCGCACACTGCGACCGCTGCCAGGCGCGCATGCAAGGGACCGCAACGGGACGGAAGCTGGAGGCTCGCTACTTCTGCGCTGGCCGCCGCGCGAGCCAGGGCTGCGACCAGCCCTCCGCCCGCGCCGCCCTCATCGAGGAACAACTCGTCGAGTTCGTCGCCGACTTCAAGCCCGAACCGTTCCTGCGCGACGAGATCCTCCACCGCCTCGCCGCAGGCAACGGCTCCGAGACAAGACAAACGGCGCGGAAGCGGGCTGGACTCGAGGAACGCCTGCGCCGCCTACGCGATCTTTACGAACTCGGCGACCTCGACCGCAGCGATTACGTCGCCCGCCGCCAAGAGATCCAGACCCACCTCGCGGAACTCGCACCCGAACCGCTCCCCGACCTCGACGAGGCCGAACAAGTCCTCAACGACTTCTCCCTCTTCTGGCGCGACCAATCCGACCCGGAAGCAAAACGGCACATGCTTCAACTCGTCTTCGAACGCGTCTGGCTGGACGACGGCCACATCGTCGCCGTCCGTCCCAAAGACGCCTTCGCACCCTTCTTCCAGAAGCGGGCGAAGATGAGGTGTAAAGAGCGGGAGCGACGGGACTCGAACCCGCGACCTCCGGCGTGACAGGTGAGACGACGCGTTGCAGGTGGTTTCCGCTAACCGCCTAGCCTGTCACAGCCATGCGGGTTCGTCGCTTGTCTCCGTTGCCTCGGAAGGCTCGCATCTTTCGCCCGGTTGCACCCCGTCGTTTCCACGGGCTTTCCAGTCCCGACCGCCGCCAGGAGGCGTCGGTGGTCTATTCGGTTAGTCGTGCGCGCGTGAATATCACAGTCGTGAGAGAAGCGTCCCCGCGCGTAAGTCACGAGCGGGGACGCTGGTCTAACGGCGCTGCCGCAAGAGTGGGTCTTCCCCTTCCCATGCCGGGGTGCCAGCTAGTTGTGCCAGGTGCCTCCGCCAGAACCGATATACCACGCCTGGCCGGTTCGGGTCGGGCGGATGTTTGTGTACGTGCCGGAGCTCTCCCAGGCTGCGTTGCACTGCACGGTGACAGTCAGGAAGTTCGTCTGGTTCAGGTACACGGGAACCCACACGATGTCGTCACCAGCATCCCCGCCGGTGGCGCCGTTCGTCTGGTTGAAGTAGTAGACGGCGTGGACGCCGCTCGAGGGGCACCACCCCCACCAGTGAGGAGTGATGACGTACACGCCGCCAGCGCTCGCCGACGCGGCCCCCGCGAGGCTGCCGGCCGCGACGACCAGTGCGGCGATGAGGATCGAGAGCTTGTACTTCACGATCGACCTCCCCTGATTGCATTCCCCGCTGCTGCGGGGTTCGTAGAACCACCTTCGAGCAATCGAGAAGGGGCCGCATCGCCTGAACTTCCCGTCTTCGGGGGCACTAGCGGGCTATTTTCACTGGCCCGGATTGTCCGGCAGCAGCCCACGCTGGAAGGCGACGCTGACGGCGGCTTGGCGATTCTTGACCCCGAGTCGCCGGTAAAGCGAGTCGAGGTGATGCTTGACCGTATTCTCAGAAAGAAAGATGCGTTGGGCGATCTGCTTGTTCTTCAGCCCCTCGGCAAGCAGGCCGAGAACTTCGCGCTCGCGTTCGGTGAGGCCAAGCTCACGCGCTGGCGTCAACGTCTCTCTCTTGTTCTTGTAATCGGTCGCCACCGGCGCGAGATCGTCGCGCGCAGCGACCATGCGGCCCGCCGCAGCGTCCCGGATGATGCCGTGGAAGTCCGAAGGGTCGGCTAGCTTGCCTTTGACGAGGTAGCCCGCCATGCCCTCGGCGAACGCCGCCTTCTTGTTCGCAGCCTCGTCGGAGACGGTCAAGATAATGACTGCAGTCGATGGTGATCGCTCGTGGATGCGCCGCATCAGTTCAATGCCGTCGATGTCGTCCTTTAGACCGAGATCGACGAAGACGACCTGCGGATGCCACCGCAAGACCATGTCGAGCGCCCGTTCCGCGTTCTCCGCGTGACCGATCCACTCGATGTCATCAGCGAGCGAGATCACGAGCTTCACCGTGTTCGGGTAGAACGGCTCGTCATCGACGACGACGACCCGAATGCGCTCCTTCTCTTCAGGCATCAAGCACCATCCTTACCACGGTTCCCGTCTCACCCGAAGTCACCTGTACCGAGGCATCCGCCTGGCGGGCATAGTCGTGCAAGCGCCAGAGTTTCCCTGCTTGTTGGACCTCTTGCACCGGAAAGCCGTTGCCGTGATCGACGACGAGGAACTCCACCTCGCTTCGGTGCGTTCGGACCGAGATATCAATCGGAGGTCCGGAGTGTTTCCATGCGTTGGCGAGAGCTTCGGCGAGCGCGCGAGCGACTAACCGTCCGGTAACAGCCGGGAGCTGGCGCTCGAAGAGCGCAGGCATGACGCGTGCCTGGCCGCCGATAGCTCCGAGCCGGATGACGGCCGCCTCCATCGTCTGTGTCAGCGACCACAATCTCGCCGCGTTCTGAGAACCCGATTCACCAACGCGCTCGCCAACCCCCTGTACAGCCCGTTCAAGTTCGACGAGTTGAGCGCGCGTGAGCGTAAGTTCATCATCATCATCATCATCACCGCCGACCTCACCGAGATGCGCCCGCAAAGAGCTGACGACATGCGTCACCGCGTCAACTATCGCCGGTTGAGCAGTGTGTAGCGCCTTGTCGATGGCTTCTTCCGTTCGAAGGGCCTGGAGCCTTGCGACATCGTCGCGGACGCGAGTCGCCGCGGTTCGCAGCTGATCGAAGAGGAAACGGACGTATACGGCTGGAAGCACTAGGCCTGCGAATCCCGCCGTCGCGGCGAACATCCCGGACTTGTTGGGCAATGCGTCCCAGCCAAGCGCGCGCGCGAAATACCACGAGCCGCCCGTCGCGACGGCCGAGCAGATGGTCAGGCTCGTTGCTTCTGTGATCGTTCCGACCGCTGTTGCCGCGACCGGTGCAGTCGCCCCGATCATCCAGAAACCGTTGCCGCTCGGTGCCGTCGCCACAAACAACAGCAACACGGCGACGGCCTCCTCAGTGAGGAGTAGCCACGGATGCCGCCAGAGCAGCGCGTACAGCTTTCCGACACGCCACCAGTAGCTCGTAACGCCTACCCAGACGCTGAGTCCCAACCACATAAGGGAGTCTGATACGAACCGTCGCCCCGCGTCGATCAGGAAGACGCCAATCAGAAGAACGAAGAACCCACGTGCGATCAGGATCGCGCGAAAGTAGTCGCGCTCCTGTCGGTCAGCGCGCTCAAGAAGAGCATTCCCCTCATTCTCGGGTGTCGTGTGGCGTCTCGCCGCCAGCTGATATGGCCGCAGCGACGCGCGGACTTCCATCGAGCCACGCTGAGCGATCTCGGCCGCATCGCGAAGCGCGCGCTGATCGTGTGGCACCGGACTCATCACGGCTAGCGCGTTCAGGCGCATTGGTAGCGAGTCGAGCATCTGTTGGACGCTGTCGTGGAACTCTTCGTCGACCAGACGGTTCGCTTCTCTTTCGGCGTGCTCCCGTCTCGCTTGCTCAGAGGCGAGCTCCTCGGCTGCGGTGGCCTTCCGCCGACTCGCATCCGCGAACTGATCGAGAAGCCTACGGATGTAGGAGACGAGCACCGCGGCAGCGAAGAACAGCGGCGGAGCGCCGCCCCAGTCTTGAACCGTGGTATGTCCTGCCGGGCCGCGCCCGTCATCGAGGTGGAAGCCGCCAATGGCGGCAATCACAACACTCGATATGACACCTGCGTAGATGAGGGCGAGGCGGCTGCCTACGAAAGCGGCAGCGAATACGGTTGGACCTGCCAGGGTGTAGTAGAAGGTTCCGCGCCACGTGCCGACGGCAAGGAAGATCGCGATGCAGGCGCCCTGTTCAATCGAGAGCAGAAGTGCGGGTCGCCTCCTCAGGAGCATGAAGCGCCCCCACATGGCGAGGCTCGTCGCGAGTTCCCAGGCGACGAAACCGGTAGTGGCGGTGACTGCAGTGCGACTGCCCCCTTGGCTCGCAATCCAGGCGAGGAGTGCTGCCGGAACGACGACGCGCTCGACGAGCAGGACGCGGAAGAGATTGCGCTCCTGGACGAGAAGGCGGCTGATCAGCCCGCCGAGCGGAGAGCGTCGGTCAGTCGTTTCTGGCACGGCAGGATCGTAGGGTGCCGTCTGTATCCGATCTAGGGCCGTTTGGGCTATCCGAAGTAGCCCGTTCGTCAGAGTCCGCGGCGATCGAGCTTCGACAGTAGCGAGGCGCCTAGGCGGGTCTGCCGCGTTCTCGCTCCCGCAGCTTCGCCGCGACGAAAACGGAGATGGCAGCAATGACGATGACGAGTGCTCTCAGCATCCAGATTGAAAGCCTGACCATCAGAACCAAAGCGATGACCATGAGCTTAATGCTCCACTCGATCATCTCGAAGGCAAGCCCGATCATCGTCCGGCCAGTTCGAGGAGCGGCAGCGCGTGCATCGCATCTCCTCTGGGATCAATCGCCTTGATGTGGTCGCTGTGGCGGTACTTGGCCGAGTAGAAGAAGCCGCTGCAGTCGTGTGCGACGCTGCAGCGCAGGCATTCGGGGTGGTATTCGTTCTTCCAGTCGCTGATTGAGCGGACTGCGTATGGCCACACTTCGCGGTCGATGAGGCAGAGTGGGTGGTTGTAGACGAGTGCGCGCAAGCCTTTGCGGTCGAGCAGGGTCACCGCCTCTGTGAGCTCGTTGCGGTAGTCGATCGGGTCGATCCAGATGTCGTTGATGTTGGCGCGTGCGAACCCGATCATTTCGAGGCCCATGAGCGCGACCTGTTCGACGAAGGGCAGGTTGCGGCTGATGAACTCGGCGATCTCGACGAGGTGGGGTGCTGTCTGTTTGTGGACGACGACGCGGATCTCGATTCGTTGTTGGAGTCGTCCTAGGTTGAGGATGCCGGCGACGGTATGGTCGAAGGCGCCTTGTGATTGGACGACGTAGTCGTGAAGGGCTGGTTCGGGGCCGTATATCGGAATGCCGACCATCTGGTTGGGGTTGTCGATGCCGGCCCAGTCGAGTGCGAAGTCGAGGTTGCTGAAGCGGCGGCCGTTCGAGAGGACGTGGACTGCGGAGTGGGGTATTAGGTTGCGGCACAGGCGCAGGAGTTTGATCAGGGAGTCGCCGTAGAGTGTTGGCTCGCCGCCGGTGAAGCCGATCTCCCGTGTCGTTTGTGGCAGGAGCCGCACGAGCTCGAAGGCGTTGTCCAGTAGGTGGTCGTCGTCGACGTTCTTTGGCGGCTGAGAGCACATCAAGCAGTAGTGGTCGCAGCGTTCGGTGAGAAGCACGCTGTTCTGGAGACTCTCGTGACGCCAGAGCACGTTGACGCGCTCGCCCTTCGAGTCGAAGCCGAGGATGTCGCCGGCTGTGAGGTAATCGAAGCGTTCTGGGAGCTGGATAAAGCTGCGGCCGCCGTTCAGCGTCCGGCCGTGGTGGGTGACGTAGAGGTCGCACTCCGGAAGCTCGTCTTCGGGTTCGTCGCCGACGAGGTATGCGCGGGCGTGGCGGTGGGAGGTCGCGGTCTCGCGGTCGATGAGAAGCCAGACCGCCCGCTCGAGCGGCGCGGCGAGTTCGACCTGGCTGGCTCGGCCCCAGAGGGCGATCATCGCCCGGCCCAGCCGAGGAAGATTTCGCGGGCGAACGGGTCCGACTCGTAGCGCTCGAGCAGGAGCTTGAAGATGTGCATGTTCCGCCGGCAGAAGGACGAAACCGGCTTGCGGCCGAGATAGTCACCGCTTGTCGCTTGGTGGTAAACGGGGTCAGCGCCGCAGTAGGGCTCGAAGGCGCACTCGTTGCACATCGGGGCGCTCAGGGTGAACGACTGCTCAAGCGGCTCGAGGAGTGCCGGTGAGAGGATCAGCTCCTCCCAGGAGTTCTCGTGCAGGTTGCCGAGCAGGAAGGTCGTGTCCCGCATCTCGGCCAGCATCCGACCCTCGTCGGAGGCATAAACGTCGCCGTCGTAGTTGTAGACGAGCGCCCCGATCCCGATCCCGGATGGCGAGGTCAGATCGACGTAGCCGGGGTCGTCGTTGGTGAGCATCTTCTTGAGGATGATGGCGGCGAAGATTTCGGTGACATCCAGGCCACGCCGATTCAGCTCAAGGATGTACTCCAGGCCTTCCTCGTAAAAGGCAAGCCAACGGTCGGCATCGTAGGCAGCGAAGCTCTTCGTCTTGATCGCGAAGCCATACGGCGATAGCGGACGTAGAAAGATCTCGCGCAATCCTTGCTCGAGGTAGCAGTCGACGATGTCGGTCACGCGGTCGAGGCTGCGCTCCGTCGTCGTCATCAGCGCCGAGACGCGGTCCGCGCCGAGCGTCTCGCGCACGCGCCGGATACCGGCGACCGCACGCTCCCAACTGTCGTTTCCCGGCCGGGGACGGTTTCGGTTGTGCAAGTCGGCGGGGCCGTCGAGAGAGGTGGAGAGGTAGATGTCGTTCTCGCCGCAGAAATCGAGAACCTCATCGTCGAGCAAAGCGAGATTGGTGGCGATGACGAATCCGAGGTTGCGGCCCTCCTCCAGGTTCCGCAGCTTCGCCTCGGCCACGATGTCTTTGATCAGCTGAAAGTTGAGCAGAGGTTCGCCACCCTGGAACTCAATCTTGATCTGCGACGAAGGGGAGCGGAAGACAGCGTCGAGTGCGCGTCGCGCCGTCTCTTCGGACATATCGAAGCTGGCCTTGTCCTCGCTTTGCCGAGAGACCTGGCAGTACGGGCACGAGTGCTCACAGCGAAGCGAGACGACGAAGATGTGCAGGCCGGTGAACATCGGCAGCCGCCGGTAGCGCGTTCGTGTCTTCAAGGCGAGCAGATCGAGTGGGAGCTGCTCGTTCGGCTGTCTGATCACATGCTTCGCCCTGAGGCGGCGAACCAGCGGTGAGTCGTTCGGCAGCCGCCGGCCCATGAAGTCATCGAACTCGCGGCCGGTGAGGAAGAGATGCTCGCCAACCATGTTCGTGACCAGCACCCGTTCCGGGCTGAAGCGCTCGAACCGGAACGGCAGCAGCTCCCACTCGTCGGAGGCGGCGCTGAACGCCTCGGCGAGCCGGAACTTACTCACTGGGCTCGGTCAGACCAGTATTCGAGAAGGCGAGCGCGAGGATGACGTTCCGTACGCCCTCGGTCTCGGATCGGATCCGCTCCCGCAGGGTCTGGTCGAGCACCTCGTTGCGGAAGTCGGCGAGCACGTCGTTTGCCTGGTCGGCGAGATCGTCCTTCAACCGCAGTGTGCAGACGTAGTTCCCGTTGACGCGTTGTAGGTCAAGGGAGAGGCGATCGGAGAAGCGGTAGGCGGCGCGCTGGATTGCGTCAGCCGAGTAGGCCGTTGCGTCGAAGCTGACGTCGCGCTCGATCACTTCGCCTACCGCAGGCCGATCAGGCGGTTAGGCGCTCGAGTAATGCGAGGAATGCGATGCGTGCGAGGCGTGACTGAAATGCCCGCCACCGCTCGACGAAGTGTGCGACGAGTGCGAACGGTGCGAAGAATGAGAGGAATGCGAGCTGTGCGAAACGTGCCGCCCGGGAGTGGTTGCCGAACTGACATGACTCGGCAACGCGTACAACGTGTGCGAGAGCAACTGAGCGCTCGCGGCGCGCGCGGCATGCTGAGCGGAGACGTTCGCCTGCGCGAGCGCGCCAGCCGGCGCGATCGCGGCAATCGCCGCCCCGATGGGAACGAGAAAGCTCCTACGCATCCAAGACGAGCGTAGGACGGAGTAGGACAAGAGTCAAGGCTGGTTGTCGCAGGAACCGGGCAAGACCACGCGACGGAGCCTCCCCGGTCCAGGTCACCGAGCTCACGGCGCGCCGAAGACCGGACTCCTGGTCGAGAATGCCGGCGTGAGCGTGCCTGCGCGTCCGCCGATCTACCACATCACCCACGTCGACAACCTGGCGCGGATCCTCGCCGACGGTGCGCTCCTATCCGACGCGGTCATGGTCGAACGGGGCGGGCCAGCGATCACCATCGGGATGAGCGCCATCAAACTGCGTCGGCTTCAGGAGCTGCCCGTCACGGGCCATGCGAACACCCGCGTGGGCGAATACGTCCCGTTCTACTTCTGCCCGCGCTCAATCATGCTCTACCTCATGTGGAGGGCCAACCATCCCGAACTGACCTACCGGGGTGGACAAGAGCCGATCATTCATCTCGAAGCCGACCTCCTGGAGTCGGTCGAGTGGGCGGACGCCCAACCCCGACCCTGGGCGTTCTCGTTGTCGAACGCGGGCGCGTACTACACAGAGTTCCGCACCTCGCTCGACGATCTCCGCGATGTCGACTGGGCCGCGGTCGATGCCGTTGACTTCCGAAGTCGGGAAGTCAAGGAAGGCAAGCAGGCCGAGTTCCTGATCTACAAGAGCTTCCCGTGGGAGCTCGTGCGCTCGATCGGCGTCCACTCCGGCGCCGTAGCCCAACAAGTGACTGGCATCCTTGCCGGGGCCGCCCATATCCCGCCGGTTGCCGTCCGGCCTGATTGGTACTACTAGGCAGCCTCAGAGGGGAGCGACGTGATCCGCTACGTCCAAGGAGACATACTCGAGGCCGACGCCGAGGCGCTCGTCAACACCGTCAATTGCGTCGGTGTGATGGGACGTGGAATCGCGCTGCAGTTCAAACGCGCCTACCCCGCGAACTTCAAGGCGTACGCAGCTGCCTGCAAGCGCGAAGAGGTTCGGCCTGGCCGGATGTTCGTCTTCGAGACTGGCGAACTCACCAACCCGTGCTACATCATCAACTTCCCGACCAAGGTGCACTGGCGAGGCAAGAGCCGCATCGAGCACATCGAGGCCGGGCTTGACGCGCTGGTGGCCGAGGTTACGGCGCGCGAGATCCGGTCGATCGCGATCCCGCCGCTTGGGAGCGGACTCGGTGGTCTTGACTGGGCGGAGGTGCGGCCGCTGATCGAGAGGGCGATGACCGAGATCCCGGAGGTCGAGGTGACGGTCTTCGAGCCCGCTGGCGCGCCCCACCGCAAACCGGTATCCACAGAGAAACCGCCTCTGACCGCAGCACGGGCTGCCCTTGTCGCCTTGATGGCTCGCTATCTCCGCGGGCTTCTCGATCCCAGCATGAGTCTGCTCGAGGTGCACAAGCTGATGTACTTCTTGCAGGCCGCGGGACAGCCGCTACAGCTGCGCTTCGCCAAGGCGTGGTATGGCCCGTTCGCGGAGAACCTGCGCCACGTCCTTCTCGAGGTCGAGGGCCACCTCATCACCGGCTACAGCGGCGAAGGCGACTCGCCTGACACGATCCTCGAGATCGTCCCTGGAGTTGCTGCAGAGGCCGAAGCGTTCCTCTCTTCCGAGAGCGACACACAGGAGCGGTTCGATCGAGTCGCACGACTCGTGGAAGGCTTCGAAACTCCGTACGGGCTGGAGCTGCTTTCGACCGTGCATTGGATTGCGACGGCGGACGGCGTCCATAATCGCGAGCAGATCGCCGCTGCGGTGTGGGCATGGGACCATCGAAAGCGGCAGTTCACGCCCGAGCAAATCGAGCTCGCGCTTGACCGACTTGAGGAGCTCCGCTGGCTCGACCTCGGCACCGCTGCGTAGGATCTGCTTCTCGGGCGCGCGCGGACTGGATTAGGTACGTCGGTTTGGGTCCCACATCTTGCTCTCAACCCGTGGTTCACGGACAATTGAGGCGTGTTGTCTATGGACATCCCGACGGCGGACGAACTGCCGGAGGACTTCAGCCTCTATTTCGAGCCCAGCGCTGGGACTGTGATCCTGCCTCTCACCCTGTTGGTCGCCTCCAAGCCTCCAGAGACACAGCCAGGCTCCGTATCGAAGGCGGCGGCGCTGATGCGGGCCGCGGCTGACGGCACGGTCCCGCGACGCCGGCCGATTACCGTGCGGCCGCTCCCGGGAGGGAAATACTTGATTGTCGATGGCAACGCGACGTACGGAGCAGCTCTCCGTGCAGGTTGGTCATCGATCCCGGCGACGGTGGAAACATAGAGATGAACGTAGGAACGCTCGAAATCGAAGCACTGATCGTTCACGACGTTCCGCTTCACAAGGTCGGCGCAACCGACAACGAAGAGATCGACCTAAGCGAAGTCCCAAGCGAGCTCGACACCGATGTTCGCAATCTCTTCACCGAGCGGCTCAAGCGCAGCTTGACGAAGAACCACTACGAAGTTGAGCGGGACACAACGAGTACCTCGCCTGTCCCCGACCTCATGGAGAACGTCGTGAACGCCTCCACGGCGAAGCTCGAGGAAGTTCTCGTCGCTGCGTCGCAGACAATGGCGCAACACCTATTCTCTACTCAGACCGGTTCGAACAACGCTGCTCTGCTGATCGTGTGTCGCGCCAAAGTTGATGGGAAGCCAGCGGCGACGATCATGAAGCTCGAAAGGGAAGACGCACTCCATCTCCGACACGCAGCCCCGAAGGGGAAGCGCACCTTCGGCATGAACTATCTTCGCGATCTGATGCTCGGCAAGAACACCAAGGTGTTCAAGGCAGCGCTGTTCACTTTCTCGAACGGCAAGCTCGATGGGATCGTCTCCGACAATCAGAAGAGCGACCCCAGCAAGGAAGTCGCAGACTTCTTTCTCCATCGGTTCCTCGGAGCGCAGCTCAAAACCGCGCCCGATGTCGCGACGAAGAGCCTCTTTGTCGCGACGCAAGGCTTCATCAACACTCTCCCGAACCCTGAAAAACAGGCGCGGTACGAGATCGCTCTCCTTGCGACGATGAACAGCCCAACGAAGAGCCTCAAATTCGGCGCGATCGGTTCCCAGTTCGATACTCAGGACCGGAAGCCCTACGAGCAATACCTGATACAGGCGGATGCACCGACCGGGTCATTCGACAAGGACACCCGTTTGATCGCGGCGCAACTCAAGCAGTTGGTGTTCGGGTTCAAGAAGACGCGCTTGCGCCTCTCAGGGCCATACGAGGAAGTGCAGAAGGTCGTGAAACACAAACAGGGCAAGACTGAGATCGACGACGAAGTGAAGGACGTTCGTGGCGGCAGCCGGTAGCTACGCAGACGTCGCCGAAGCCTACGCCGCCGAACGAGACAAATACCAACGCCTGGCGAAACTCATCGCGGCGGCGGTCGAGGTCGACCTACACGCACAGCACCTCGAGGTGGTCGTTCAGCATCGAGCCAAAGACGTTCGAAGCTTCGTCAAGAAAGCGCTTAGGGAAGGCTACTCCGATCCGCTCGGACAGATCGGCGACAAGGCCGGCGTACGCGTAATCGTCCACTACAAGGCCGACGTTCCTGCGGTCGAAAAGATCGTCGAAGCGCACTGCGAAGTTTACGAACGCGAGTCCAAGCTCGATGCCCTGGCCTTCGACAAACTCGGCTATCTTGGAGTACACCTCGGCGTCACGGCACGGACGAAGCTGCTGGGAGCCAAGAACGCTGATCTCGCTGGTCTCAAAGCCGAGGTGCAGATTCACACAAAGGCCCAGAGCGCCTGGGCGGTCGTTTCGCACGACCTGCTCTACAAGTCTGCGCTTGACGTGCCGTCCGATCTCAAGCGCACAATTACACGCCTCGTTGCGCTGGTCGAGCTCTTTGACGACGAAGTCGCTCGCTTCCAGGAGCAGCTCCGCCAGCATCCCGACTTCGCTGAAATGCAAACGCTTCAACCGCTAGATGACCTCTTCATCGAGTTCACCGACCACAGACCGGATAAGGCGCTTTCCGCGATGGTCGTGCCGCCGCTTGTGCGGCTGTACGGACTCGACGCCGCCGAACTCGTCGCGAGCGTCATTCGGCCCTTCGTCGAGGCACACCGAGCGCAGCTCGAAGCCATCTATGCGCAATACGCTGCCGACGAACGAGCCACCCCACTGCTCTTCCAACCCGAAGCGCTGTTGATTTTCGCGAGCCTTGAAGAGGACGCATACCGAGTGCGCGAGGCATGGCCGTCGCACGTCCTGCCGGTTGATCTGCTCGAGGCTATGGCAAACATCTGGGGCATCGACCTGCAAGACTTCGACGGCACCTAGGCAACGGAGTCTCGGAGCGAGGTCGCGTCGTCATGCCCCGTTGCGCAGGCCTCGACGAAGCTGCTGTAATCCGGAGCCGATGGCGGCAAGGAGCTCCGGAAGACTATGCGCGAGCCCGCTACGTGAACATATGCGGAAACAAACTCGCCTCCGACTAGTAGAGCAGGAGAAGTCAACTCGTTAGGGCATAGAGGGGGTCGGCACTTCCGATGAGCTTTCTCGATAACTACAGAGGGGAGCACGCGGACCGCCAGCCGCCGCCGCGGGTCTACGCCTGCGTCGACTCGATCGAGCCGATCGAGCCCGGTGGGGATGGCGGCGCCGATATCCCGCCCGACCTTGGCGTCCGACGGCCGGAAGACGATCTCGTGTTGCTCGATAGTGTCGACGCCGACTGGTTCGATCGAACCGAAGGGTCACTCGTTGAGTTGAGCGACGAAGCCGACTGGAACGTCTCGGTCATCGCCACGACGCGTACTGCTCTTGAGCCGTTCGTGTCGCACGAACTTCTCGCTGAAGGCGCGTGGCTCGAGGTATCGCTCGACCCGCCTCGTCTGGGAGCAGGAGCGCTCCACTATCTGAATCTGTACGGGCCGCCCGATGAGCAGAGCATCCGCTCCGTCCGCCCACTACCCGACCTTGACCCGGAGCTTGCGCGTCGAACGAGTATGGATCAGGTTGCCGATGCGAGCGAGGAGGAACTTGAGCGTGCCCTCCCGCGATTTCGAGTTGATGGCGCGGCCGCCTACGACGTCGGCCAAGGTAACTGTAACGCCCTTCTCCAAGATGGAGTTCCACGGCTGTATTTCGATTTCGGTGGCGGTGTGATCGGCAACCGCAGAAGCTTCCCCGCCGCCTTGCAAGCCTTCTGTCTCGGTGCCGACCCGACGATCGTCCTCTCTCACTGGGACTGGGATCATTGGTCCTCTGCTAATCGCCAACCAGACTCATACGAGCAAACGTGGATCGTCCCGCGCCAACAGAAGACGCTCCGGCCCGTCCACGCGACTTTCCTGGGGAGGCTGCTGCGGCATCGCCGCGTTCTTGTCTGGCCGGACTCGCTGCAGATTCTTTCGCGCGGCGACTACCGGCTGATCAAGTGCCTCGGGTCGCCCCGCAGCACGAATGACAGTGGCTTGGCGCTCATCGCCGAGCACCACGCGGGCAATGAGAAGCTACGCATGCTCTTCCCGGGTGACGCTTGTTACGACTACATCCCATCGAGCTGCGATACGCCTCTCGTCGCGCTCGTGGCCGCGCATCACGGGGCCAACGTGGGTGCGCGACAGATTCCCCAACCCGCTGGAGACGATGCGACGCTTGTGTATTCCTACGGAGCGGGCAACAGCTATCCGCACCCGTCCCCGGCCGGTCGAGCCGTCCACAGCGGCTGGCAGCACGTCCTTGAGACCGCGCACCGCAACCCGGACCTCGGCCACGCCCATTTGTACTGGCATGTGGGCGCGAGCGACGCGACCCCACCGTGCGGTGGAAACGACTGTCAGCTCACTTGCCACCAGCGATAGGCGATCCGCGAACGGGTCGCGCAGCGACCGTCGAGGCGCTGAAGTGCCGCGCATGAGGAGCAGCTCCGCCACCGAAAGAACATCGCAACGCCCTAGTAGGCATCGGTGACGTCGTACTAGGCGGCATGTCTATTGGGCTCGTCTCGAGTAGCCATCGGCTGCGACAAGGCCTCCACCCTCCCACGCACCTCACCATGCGCGCATGAGAGAGTGCCGTCGACGAGGGCAAGTAAGTCGTTCGCCGACACGTAATGCCGCTCGACCGTGTGCTGTGAGCTGTCGTTTGCGGCCCGTTAGTTTCTCGAGTGCGGAGGGCGAAAGAGCTTATGGCGCAGCGCAAGACGCTGAACGAGGTGCAGGTCGCGGTCCTTCGCTGGATCAGTGACGGCTGTGCGGATGGACGGGTAGCTGATGTTGTGTCGGCGCGGATCTCGGCGGCGGCGTTGCGCAACCGCGGCTTTGTCACGACGTCAGGACACGGACCGGGATGGAGAGCAGCGATCACCGCGACGGGTTCGGAGTACCTGAAGCAGGTCGACAGCGCGGATCCGCCTCCTCTGCGTCAGCCGAACGTGTCTGTGACCAAGCAGCTGGTCAACGATGTGATCGCTGCCGGCGGCTCGTTGCGGGTGCCGCGGAAGCGCTGGGGCGAGAATGGCATCGACTACGCGCACCGCGCGAGGCTTGCTGAGAGCTACGGCAAGGTTCCGGCAGGGAGCGTGCTGCGGGTAACGCAAGCGTCGGGCGATGAGCTTGTGATCGAGCTGGTAGGCAACGGCAACGGCAGCGGCGGAGTCGATGGAAGCGAGCAAGCAGTGGAGCTGGCCGCTGTTCCGGTCCCGGCGCGGTTAACCAAGTACCACCCGGTGGCGCGTGAGTTCCGCGATCGCACGAACTTGCAGGAGGTGTCGCGCAAGGCGCTGCCGCGGGTGTTGCGCATCGTGCACGCGCTTGCGACCGAGGCGGAACGGCGCGGCTACCAGGTCTCCTGCGTCAATGCGCGCGAGGACGGCTACGGCCGGTCGGAATGGAAGCCCTCCCAGGACGGGCAGCTCACCTTCACGATTGACGGTCACCAGTTGAAGGTGCGGATCTGGGAGAAGGGCGCCGGCCAGCGAGGACCTTACGAGCACCAGATGAAGCGATGGAAGCGGGACCGCGAGCAGCCGCCCCGGTTCATGCACTTTGTTGATCGGCCGAAGCCCTATGACACGGGCGCGACCGGCGAGCTGAACATTGAGGCGCTCGGAAGTTCGTATGGGCGGCAAGCAAGCTGGGGCGACCGAACCCGCTGGAAACTCGAGGACAAGCTCCCCAACCTTCTGGGCGAACTGGAGATCGAAGCGGTCGAAGCCGAAGAGCGGCGGCTAGCGCACGAGCGTGAGCAGGCCGAGCGGCAGCGGCAGTGGGAGGCTGCGATGGAGCGTGCGAAGCGGCGTGTGGTCGAAGAGCACCGGCTCGAGGTTCTCCGCAGCCGCGTACGCGCCTGGCAGGAGGCCGACGCAATCCGCGCGTACTGCGATGCCGTTGAGACCCAACACGGCGCCGACACCGTCGCCGCCGACCTCGATGCCGAGGAGTGGCTCGCGCTCGCGCGCGAACACGCCGACCGAGCACAGCAGCTCCCACGAATGCCGGCCGACCCGGAGATCACACACGAACGCCTCAAACCATTCCTCGGTCGATGGAGCCCATACGGACCGCAGGGCTGGTAACCCGCCTCGAAGGTTGTTGGTTTCGCGGAGCGGTCTACTCGGCGGGTTCTGGTGGGGCGACGATTAGCTGGCCGAAGTTGGCTGAGAGTTCGTTGCGCATACGAGCAGCGTGTTTCGCTTGGTCGAGAAGGTGCGTGTAGATGCGCAAAGTGGTGGCGGGACTGGCGTGACCAAGCTGGCGGCTGATGAAGACGATGTCGAGGCCTTGCGCGATAAGCAGGCTCGCGAAGGTGTGGCGGCAGTCGTGCAGGACCGGCTTCTGCTCGCGCCCGTCCATCGCAAGGTTGGCGCGCTTGAGAGTCGCGTTGAATCCTGTTGTTTCGACACTGCGCCAGTTGAGCGGCCTGCCGTCGATCCCCGTGAAGACGTAGTCGTGCGGCTCCGAGTAGCGGCAGCCGCTCCGATGTCCCTGGAGCACCTGGGCAAGCTCAGGCATGAGGACGACATCGCGCAGCCCGGCGTCGCTCTTTAGTGGGCGCAGCTCTCCGGTTCGGCTGAGTTGCGCCCGGACATGGATCTCGCCGCTCTCGAAATCGATGTCCTGCCACCGCAACGCCAGCAGCTCCATCAGCCGAAGCCCGGAGAAGATCGCCGTCGCGAGCAGCACCCGGTAAGGCGGCTTGGCGGCGGCGAGAAGCGCCTTGATTTCGTCCCGCTGGAACGCGCGCTGCGGCCGTCGACTCGTGCGCGGTCGCTCCCGCGCCTCCAAGGCAGCGACCGGATTCGCAGCCACAAACCCATGCCGGGCCGCCCACGAACAGAGGCTCGAAAGCGTCGTCAAGACATTCTGGGTGGTCCAGCCAGCCCGGCCGGACGCCTCCATATCGGCGACCAGCTTGGCGACATCGTCAGTTGTGACCAGTCGCGCCTTGCGCGTTCCAAACCGCGGCCGTAGATGCGTGCGCAGGTTTGCCTCGTAACGCTCCCGCGTCCGCTCGCTCAACCGCAGCTGCGACAGCCACAGATCCGCCAGCTCATCGAAGCGGAGACCACTTCCGTCCACACGCTCCCCATCGGCAAGCCGAACCTTGATTCGGACGAGCTCTCGCTCGGCCTCATCGAGGTTGTCGTGGCCGGGGATCGTCTGCCAGCGACGGCGACCATCTGAATCCAGATAGCTCACCTCGTACCGGCGCACCCGCCGGCGCTTCCCCTCACGGTCGACCGACACCTCTCGGAAGTAGATCCCCGGCTTACCCTGAACGGCCTTTCGCCGAGGAGAACGGGATGCAGCTTCGTCGATCGCCACGCGCGTACCTCGACCATCAAGCTGCCCGCCAGCCGTCTCCTCTACACCGAGAGGCCGACGCCGTCCGAACCACGTAGTCAGGGCTTCCGCGAAGCTTCCTCTACCTTTGCCGAGACAGCTCGCGTTTCCACAGCGACTCGATGCGCGCCGGCGCAGGAAACGAAAACATGCGATTTGCGGCAGCTTCTAACGGGAGCGACGGGGGTCGCTCCCCGAATATACACCTCATGAAATCGAGATCAGGCTCTAGACAGCCCCTCCTTACCATCTGACGACCTGTCGGCGATCCCGTGCCCGTAACACAGGCCGTCGTCTACTTTCGGTCGCGCAGGTCGAGCTTGGCGAAGATGCGCGCGACGTGCGTTTTCGTGAGTGCCGTCGCTGACGACGAGCTCGCTGGGGATCTCTGCATTGGTGGGGGCGAGGAGGACGAGCACCCCACGTTCGCGGGCGGTCAGTGCCTCGAGCTCGCGGTGGTCGAGTACATCGGCTGGTACAACGCCGCCCGCTAGCACGAGAGCCTACCGCCGCTCGAAGGGCCAACGGTGTGGCCCACCCAACCCGGCCCCGGTCAAAGCCGGTCCGGCTCACCTGCGGGCATGTTTGTGTTGTCTTTCTGGCGGGTAGCCGTCCCTATTCGCAGTCTTGCAATAGCTGCATCGCCATCTGCCGACGGGGGATGTGATGACTGGGAGTAGAGAAAGTCTGTTGGCTCAAGTGTCCGACGAACTCTTCGACTTGGTTGTGGCCCGCAAGGGCCGACCAACTGAACTCGCGGAGCTTGCTGGTTGTGGTGGTTGCGGGATCTGCGGAACATGCAGCTGCGCGCCCCCGAGCTGCGCAGCATGCGGAGGCGCATGCGAATGCCGCGCTGCATTCGTCCCGACACTGCCGTTAGCCTCCCCGGACAGTTGCTGATAGTGACGGAAAGCTGTTCGCCCCGTCAGAGCGCCTCATAAGGCGAGCAGGCGCTCTAGATGCGAGCGAGTTCGGCGGCTGTCCTCGGGCTACCGAATTATCCCGTGCTCAAGCCTTGGTATCGGCGAGTGCTGCGGGACGATACTGCTCTGTTCGAGTACGCCGACGTCATCGTCCGGATGGATGGGGCCGCGGTCCGCCAGCTCTTTCCTCGAATCTTTGAGCACCTCGATGGCACCCACGCACTTGAGGAGGTCATCAACAGCTGCGGAGAGGAGGCTGCGCCAGCAACGCTAAATGCCTTGAAGGAACTGTCGAAGCACGGCCTGCTTATGGAAGGCTCGGTCGGACCGACGATCGGTGAGCCTGAGAACGGCGACGTCGCTCTCCACGATGTGGTCAGGCGGCAAGAGACGATCCGGTTTCTTACCGCGACCGCGCCCTTCGAGGCCGCTTCACCTGCCGAGTCACTTCCGAACCTCAGGCTCGCTGTCGTGGGGTCGGGTGATACAGCGGACGAGGTGCTTCGGTTGTTTCGCGAGTCCTCCGTCTTAGCGGTCCGCGGTGACTGGGAGGCTTCTTCTGGTGAAGACCACCTGTACGTTGTCGCCCCTGCGCCAGATGAGCTCCCACTGCTTGAGATTTGGAATGCCGCGGCGTTTGAGCGCAAGCAGTCGTGGGTGCAAGTGCTGCCGTACAACGGTCGATTCGCCGCTGTCGGTCCTCTCTACGTTCCTGGTGAGACCTGTTGCTACGCCTGTTTCCTGGTCCGGCGCGCACAGAACTCCGGGTACGCGAGCGAGTTCGGAATCCTTCAGCGTTCGCCAGCGCGCTATCCGATGTCGCCGGCGATGTCCGCGCTGTTGGCCAGCGCCGCCTGCAATCTCGTTCTCGCCTGGGCGATAGACCCGGCAACGAGACTTGCTGGAACTCTGCATTCGGTCGAGTTTGGCCGAGAGCTCATTGTTCAGCCTCACTCGGTCTATCGCGCGCCGCGCTGCCCGGTCTGTTCGCCACTTGCTAGACGGGGACAGCCAGCCGTGCTCGCGGAGCAGTAATACGTGACCCCCGTCGCTTCGAGCAGGGGCCTTTCAGGAGCGACATCCTTGGATGTTTCGCTGGAGCGCCTCACCAGGCTGGTGTCTGAGTACACGGGAGTGGTGCATCGTGTTGCCGAGGTGTCTTCCTCACCGGATGACCCGCCGATGGTCGAGTTCGTGGCTGAGCTGCCTGAGCTGAACCCGGGAGTCGAGGAGTCACGAAGTGTTCGATACACAGGAGCATCCGGAGTTCATCGCGGAGCGACGCTCGCTGCGACCCTTGGCGAAGCAGCGGAGCGCTACTCGCTCCAATTCGTTCCGTCGGATGCCGTCGAATTCGGTAGTGCAAGTGAGTTAGGGGAACGATGCGTCGATACGGCCGGCTTCGCATTGTTCTCCGAAGATCAGTATCGGCGCGCTGACTTCCCGTTCCAGCCCTTCACGAAGGACTCGCGGATTCTCTGGACTCGAGCAATCAGCCTTCCATCCGGGGCAGAAGCTCTCGTACCTGCTCAAATCGCGTACCTCTACGACACGAGATTGAACCCGGGAGAGGATCCGATTTCGTACTCGACGACGAACGGAGCGGCTTGTGGTGCAAGCCGGGACGAGGCTCTCCTTGCGGCTCTGTTCGAGGTCGCCGAACGTGACGCGCTGATGCTCGCCTGGCATCGCGAACTCATAGCGCCGCTCGTCGTTCCAGACGATACGGAGAGTCGCGACCTGGAGCACGAATTCTTCGGGGGTGTGTCCTGCCACCACGACGTCATCGACCTGACCGGCGTGATGGGAATCCCGACCGCCCTCGCGCTGGTCTGGGGAGGCGAATTCGATCTGGTTGCCGTCGCCGCCGGCGCCGGCGCCGGGCCGACGCTGCGCGTCGCCTGGCGAAAGGCGCTCTGCGAGGCATACCGCGCGCGTCGCTTCACGCGGCAAAACCTCGGTGGCTCCTCGGTCAATACCTCAGATCCACACACGATCAGGGACTTTGTGGACCATGCCATCTACTACGCGGAGCCCGCGAATGCGGCCGCTGCGCGGTTCCTGGCTTCAAGCTCAAAGGTGACCCCCATCTCCAGTGCGCCCGGGCTCTCGGCTTCATCTGTGCCGGACATGGTTGATGAGGTCGTCGAGTTGATCTGCCGTCAAGGCGGGGAAGTCCTCGCGGTCGACGCGACGTCGGCCGACGTTCGCGACGCTGGTATCTCGATCATGCGCGCGATCGTGCCGCAGTTCTGCGGGATATCGGCGGTCTACGGTTGGGAGTTCCTCGGGAGTTCGCGCCTTCTCGATCCAGATGTATGTGATCACTTCGCGAGTGGGCGTGCGCCGGGCACCCTGAATCTTCTACCGCACCCCTATCCGTAGGCGGAAGAATGACTGACCAACCACTCACGAGCTGGCCGAGCGCCACAGGACTGGGTCACGAGCACGACGATGACCTGGCGGAGGCCTTTCACACGGCGTCGAAGTTTGCTCGCAGCACCCACCCTCAGATGGTGGCCGCTACTCGAAGCCTCACCCCCCTCGACTGGCGTGCACGGTACGCCAGGGCAACGACCCGTCGCCTGACGCATCGTTCAATCCGGCTGCCCGCACGCCGCGAGTTGTCAATGCCGCTTGGCGCAGCGCTCAAGATGCGACAGACCTGCCAGCATTTCTCAGGACGTCAACTCTCGTTAGAGGGGCTCGCCGCTCTCTTGCATTCAGGGTATGGGCCGCTAATCCGTAGCACGGGGTCAGCTGAGGGTGAATATGCCCCGCATCGAACCGTCCCGTCGGCTGGGGCGCTATTCCCTCTAGAGGTGTACGTAGCTGTGTTTCGCGTCTCTGACCTCGCGGGTGGTCTCTACCACTTCGTCCCAAATGAGGAGACGCTGACCCCGCTGAGGTTGGATGACGTCGTTGAGAAGGCGGTTGTCTCCAGATTTGTCGACGCAGAAAAGATTCGCGGAAGTGCGGCCATCGTCTTGGTCACCAGCGTGTTCGAGCGATCGCGCTTCAAGTACGGTTTGCGCGGATATCGCTTCGCCTTGCTTGAAGCGGGTCACCTCGGGCAGAACATCGCGCTCGCGGGGGCTGCCCTTGAAATCGGGGTCATGCCGATCGGAGGAACCTGGGACGACGAGATCGAGAAACTTCTCGGCGTCGACGGCATCAACGAAGCTCTCGTCTATGCCTTCGCCATTGACGGCGAGGCCGAGCCAACGTCGTAGGCGATGCGTGATGCACTTGCCTTCCGGGTCTGGCTGATCTTTCTCGGCGTGCAAGGAGCCATCGCCGGTCTCGCTCTCGCCATCGGCGAGCCGGCGCACGAGACGCACGTCCAGGCCCTCGGACTCCTTATCGGAGTATTTGTCGGGGCCATCTGGTTCTTCGTTCATCGAGTCCGATCAGTCCGCTCCCGGATGCTTTGGACCGTCTCAGGATTACGTCAAGCAGGCCGAGTGCAGGCGGTGTTACTTCTCGCCGTCGCTGTGATCGCGATCGTAGAGGAGGTGGTGTGGCGCGGAGTTGTGTTCACGCTGACGTCTCGTAGCTTCGGCCTGGTGCTCGGGATCGCCATTTCGTCCCTCTTCTTCGGCTTTGCTCATGTGAGTCTCCAGCGTGGTCGTGCTGCTTTCAGACACGGTATGACTGGCGCCACCTTCGCCAGCGTCTATATCGCGACGCAGAGTCTGGGTGCTGCCGTGCTTGCCCACTGTGCCTGGAACTCGCTCACCGTCCTCGAGCGCCACGGAAGTAGAGTCGGCGCGTCGCACCCCGGCGGCCTAGGCTCCCAGAGCGACAGCAGGGCATCAACCGCAAACCGGCTTTCTGGACGAAGCCACGCCGTCCCCTTTGCGGAACTGCAAGACGCCTCGAAGCGCTTCAGCGGTGTCAGCGCATTGCTAAGCGTCTCGTTCAAGCTGAATCCTGGGGAGATCGTCGGGCTTATAGGTCCCAACGGGGCCGGGAAAACGACGGCTCTGACTGCGCTAGTCGGGCTGCTTGATCTCGACACGGGGCGCGCGCGCTTGTTCGACGAAGATCCGCGTTCCTGCCAAGCGCGAAGGCGACTAGGGATTGCTTGGAACGAAACCGATTTTCCGCCAGCGATGTCCGTACTTGAGATCATCGAGTTCGTAGCAGCGCACTTCCCCACAGCAGAGGATGTTGGAGAGCTTCTGCGACGGTTCGGCTTAGCGGATTGTGCCGACAGACGGCCAATTAAGTTGAGCACGGGCCAAAGGCGCCGACTCGCAGTGGCCCTCGCTTTTGTTGGCTATCCGAGTCTGCTGATTCTCGACGAGCCCACCGCGAACCTTGATCGTGCTGGAAGACAAGAGGTTTGGCGCGCCATGCGCGAAGCAAGCAGCCGCGGTGCTGCCGTGGTTTTCACAACGCAGCATCTTTACGAGGCCCAGGCGCTCGCAGATCGAATTATCGTCGTGGTTGAGGGCCAGCTTGTCACGCAGTCGTCACCGCGGACGCTCGTCTCAACCTTGTCGCGGGAGATCTCGATCCGGCCTCTCAAGACCGCACTACCGCCGCTCACCGCGATCGATCGAGTCGAGGAGACGCAGAGCAACACGATCCTCCATGTTAAGAATCCAGACGAAGCGATTCGACAGCTCGTCCAGGCTGGCGTCCCTTTCCAGGGATTGACAACCCTACCGCCCAATCTCGAGGAGCTCACCCGCGATGATGGAAACAACGGTCGAAGCGGCTGAACAGATCGAGATCGAGGAGTTTCGGGAGTGGCGAGAGCAGGCCCGTCTGTTCGTGCTCCACTGGGAGAACAGTGTGATCTCTCTTGCTCGCTCGCCTACTTATCTTTTGAGCACAGTCGGCATGCCGATCATGTTCTTCTATTTCTTCATTGCCCCACGCGCCTACAGCACTGTGCAGATGAAGCTTCTTATCGCAACATTCGCCGCCTTCGGAGTCCTTGCCGTCGTGTTCGTGCAGTTTGGTAGCACGACGTCGCGTAACCGGGAGTCATCGTGGGAACGGTTCCTGCGCACGCTGCCAATCGATCCTGCGGTCAGGCTCTTCGCCGGGATCTGCACAGCCCTTACCTTCTCCGTCATATCGATCACGGCGGTCACCATCACCGCGATGCTCACCGTCCATGTTGTGTTCACGCCGCTGCAATTCCTCACCATGCTGGCAACTCTGCTGGTCGGGGCAGTCCCCTTCGGCTTGCTGGCCTTCGCCATCGCTTACTGGGTGAAGTCGACGTCGGTAACACCGGTGATGAACACGGTGTATCTACTGCTCGCGCTAGTGGGTCTTTGGGATCGCCCGCTGCCGGGGGCGCTGAGGGTCGTCGGCACTTACCTCCCGACTCATCAATGGATGCTCCTTGTCTGGTATCCGCTGGTCGGGCGCGCCTGGCCCATCGGCGCTGCGGCGATCCTGGTCGCGCAGGGCCTCGCCTTTGGGATCCTCGCCAGGCAGGGATTCAAGCGCGGTCAGTCGTAGAAGACCCAGTGGCGGCAAGACAAACAGTTTCAGCCGTTAACGCCTTAACACGACGGGCTCATACGACTCGTCCAATCTCACCCGGGCGTTGGGCCAGCAGATCTCCAACCCCGCTGCGGTCTCCTTGAGCTCTGCGCCTCGCTCGGTCATAGACGCGCGCCAGTCTCTTACCGCCTCGTGGTCCCAAACATCCTTGAATCGGAACCCGAAGCGCTGCTGGAAGCGGTGAAAATCGATCGAAGCGCTCCCGACGTTAAAGGCCATTCGACTCAGAATCAGGCTCAGTCCTCCCGTATCGGGGAGGTACCTGATAGCGGAATCGAATGTGGTCGGGTCGCTGATGTAGCGTCCAAGTCCGCCGCGATGATTGCTGAGCAGGTGATGGCCGACACTTGAATGTGCGCCACTACCGAACCCAAAGTGGTCGCCCCGAAGCTGAAAGTAATAGTCCTCGGCCATGAACGGGGACGCGCCGTCGCGGGCAAAGTACATCGGCATGTACTCCCGATAGCCGGCCGCTAGCAAGGCAGCTTGCCCGCGATGAAAGAGCTCAGCGCGCTCGGCATAGGAGTTGCGTGAGCGTTTGCCTTCCTGAATCTGGCGCGCCATCACGGTAGGCGCCGAGTCACTGTAGACGTAGAGAGTGACGTGGTCCGGTTCCAACGCACAACACCGCTCTATCGTCGCATCCAGCATCGTCTCGGTCTGGTTCGGAAAGCCGGCGATGAAGTCCAGGTTGATGTTCGAGAATCCAGCCTCTCGCGCGAGCTTGAATGCGTCTGCGGCCTGCTCAGCCGAGTGCGCTCGCCCAGCATGGCGAAGCTCATCATCGATAAACGATTGAACACCGATACTGAGCCGATTGAAGCCAGAGTCCAACAGTGCAAATAGCTTGCTCGATGTCAGGGTCTCAGGACTGCTCTCGACCGTCGCCTCGCTGACACCTCCTAGATCGAATGCTCTTGCTGTGGCAGAGGCGATCTGCGTGATCTGCCCGGCTGAAAGGCTTGACGGTGTTCCTCCGCCCCAGTAGAGGTACCTCGGGACATAGCCGAGAGCAGTGAGTGCGGGTCCGTAGGCACGGAGCTGCTCGCAAACGGCATTGGTGTACAGCGCCTGCACCGAGTCGTCTGCCCGTAACTCCGCCACTGAGATGCCGACGACCCAATGGCAGAAGCTGCACTTGCTACTACAAAACGGGACGTGGATGTATACGAGGAGGTCTTTAGGCTCGGAGGGACCCGGCGAGTCCAGCTCTCGTGACAGTGCGGCGACTACCTCCTCGAGCCGGGGCACATCATGTTCCTTCCGAGATTCCTGGTGATCGAAACGTTAAAGCCGTCGCGACCAGACGTTTTCTTACCCGTCGCTCGGGGCCGGCCTCAATGAAGAGCGCCGACCGTTAGAGGTAGCCAAAGTGTGTCGCGAGCAGGGAGACGCGCTCTCGCAGTTCACCGGGTAAAAGCCATGAGTCGAACTGGATGACTTGCGATGGATCCGTCGAGAGCCGGTGCAGTGTCGGGTCGCTCAAGAACAGCCAGTCGTTCCCTCCGCGGGCAGACTTGGGGCCGAGGTTCGCATAGACCGAATTCTCCGGATGCAGCATCCCGTCTATAGCGTCGTCGTCGGCTCGCAGTCCGAGCCAGCGGGCTAACTCGACGCAATGTGGCCTCGGGGAGGAAAGCAGATCTTCCCCCCGGAGTCGAAGGAGTGCAGTCGCGGGTAGCACGGATTGGAAGGCGCAGATGTTCTCGTGCATCGAGGCCCAGGTGGACGCGGCGAGAGCCGTGTGCGCATTCTCTCTTCCCGCCATGTACATACGGCCAAGATGTCGGGCGATCGAGCGGATGGCAGTGTCAGGGCTTCGAGTCAGATGGATGAAGCGTGCTCGCGGGTAATGGCGCGCGACGCGAATCAAGGAATGGAGGTCCCGTGCCGTGTCGGGCGACTTCTCGACACCCCGGCGCGGGGCGATTCGATTCAGGAGGCTGTCGAAGATCTCTGCGCCGGTCCGCGTCGCGCGCTCATCGATCCATTCCTGGGCAAGTCTTATAGTCGCATCCGACTGCGACCCGAATTCCAGTTCAGCGACTGCACGCTTCAGTCCGGCGTGGTGGAAGTCGTACACCTCCCGCGCTTCGTTCGGCTGTGCGCGTAGCGTCTCCTCGAGGGTCTCTCCGGTGAAGAGGACGAGTTCAGGGAAGCCGTACAGGTCAGGGTGCTGCCCGAGCATTGTTGCGACTACCGAAGAGAAAGAGCGGATTGGTGATAAGACGAAGACCGGAGCGTGGGCCAGGGGATCTCGGACGCCGGCAGGCGGCCGGTCATCTTCCCTCATCTCAACACGGACCTCATTCACAGGCCGGTCATTGCTTCCAAACACGCCGGGCGGATGTCTGTCGAAGATGTCGGCTCAATTGATGTGCGCCAGAAAGGTCATCAGGTGCGGCCAGAGCGTCTCTCGAGCCCGCTCGTCGATTGAGTTGTGGCCGGAGGCCAGGGGCTCGTAAGGGAAGAGAGTGCCGATCAGGTGGCCGGCATTAGGCGAGCGGTAGAGAACGTGGCGGTATCGGTCCTGGTGTGAATCAAGCCGCTTCATGATGGCGTTCGCGTACAAGCACGAGGGCGAGACTTGATCGTCGCCGGCGCATGCGAGGAAGACCGGCCCACGGACTCGCTCGATCGGAATGATTGCAGCGGGATCATCGGTCGGGCGGACGTCGCCGAGCTCGTGTGAATACGGCAAGGCCCGTCCGTCCAACGTCCACGCGGGCCCGCTACACCCGGGATACGAGCAGAGAGCAACACTATCCGGAACCGATCCAATCACGCCGTTGACTAGGGCGGGGTAATGCACCGCGAGAAGGAAGGCGGCTTCGCTTCCCCTCGAGATTCCGAGCACGATGACTTGTTTCTGGCCAACGTGGGGCTGAGCTCTTAACCAACCGAGCGCTTTGACGAAGTACTCCAGCGGGATGCTCTCCAGCGTCGTCGGTAGACCGGGCTCACCAAAATAGGCAACGTCCACAGACGGGTATCCGCGAGCGGCCAGGAAGGCGCCCAACAAGCCGGCGGCCTCGCCTCCATTTGAGCCGCCGATGATGAGAATCGCCGGCCGCTTGCCACTGACGGTGGGTAACCAGTACTCACCGATGAACCCGACCTGATTCAGTCGTAGGCGCTGGAGACGGATTGGATTTGGGGAGAACCGTCGCAAGAAGGTGGCGGAGGCGACGCGTCTGCCGTCAAGCCGCACAGCTAGCGTAAAGGTCTCCGCCGGACCCCAGAAGTAGGCTGCCTCTGAGGCCTTCGATGGCCGCATCGAGGTTAGAAGCCCCATCCCCCATTCTCCCGAGTAGCTGCCGGCTACTGGCGCGTCGCGATTGAGATCCAGCTCGCCATCTGGGCCAACTCGGAACAGGGCAGATGACGACCAGATGACGTGGTGGTAGTCGACGGAACGCAGATCAACGCGCGCCTTAGCTCCGGGCCGTAGTCCTCTGACGGCAATCCGAACAGCTTCGTCGGCGACTGACGAAATTGGCGTTACGTCGATTGTGACCGGCCCCTTTGAGCTCGCAGGGGTCGATCCTCCGCAGGAGAGTGTGCTCAGTGCTGCGACCATGACGACAGGGACGGCCAATCCCCAGCGGCCCGACATTCCGAGCGGATTCCTTCCACGAGCGCAATCGTTGAAACGAGACCCGATTGTCGCAGGCGACGATTCCCCGGAAACCCGCTCCGCCGGGCTGGAATGCCCTGCACCTCACTTTGCCGCACGGGAGACTCACTCGAACGCGAGGCGCTGTCCTCCCGGGTTTGGCTGGTCGGCTCCCTCGGAATAAGGAAGTGTGCCGACGTACGCAGAGGTCGTCGAGGCGCTGAAGGAGGAGGTCGACAACGATGCAGCGACTTCTTCTCGCGACCTGCTCCTTTACGTACACATCCCGTTTTGCAGCAGTAAGTGCACCTTCTGCCACTGGGTGGCGGAGATCCCGGTTGCCCAACTCCGGAGTGGCGCGACGGTTCGAGCTGCATATGTCGAAGCCGTCTGCGAACAGATCCGCGCTTACGGCCCGGTACTAGACCAACTGGGTTATGTCCCGCGCCTCTTGTACTGGGGCGGTGGTACGCCTTCGATTCTCGATCCCGACGAGATAACGCGAGTCGCCGACGCAACGGCAACCCACTGCAACCTCGAGCACGTGACGGAGATGAGTGTGGAGGCGAGCCCTGAGACCCTGACGTCGGCCAAGCTACGGGCCTTTCGGGACGCCGGCTTTCAGCGATTGAGCATCGGCGTTCAATCCTTCGATGATCGCGAGCTCCGAACGGCAGGACGCGCACACGACGCAGCGCAAGGGGAGTCCGCCTTCCGCCTCGCTCGCGAAGAAGGGTTCGCCAACATCAATCTCGACTTCATCGCCGGTTTTCCAGGGCAGACAGCGGAGATGCTGGGCGGATCGATCGAGAAGTGCTGCGAATTAGAGCCGGACCACGTCACCCTCTACGTCTACAACGACTACGGCCCCACTGTGATGGCGAAACAGATGAAGTCGGGGAAGCGCCCGTCACCGACGCGGGCCGACAGGGGTCTCCTATTCCAGCAGGGCAAAGCGCTCCTGCTCGACGCCGGATACGTCGAGTACATGCCGCTGTACTTCGCGCGGGCCGACTCGTTCAAGTTCGTTGGAGAGGAGTACTACTTCTCGTTGCAAGGGGACCACTTCGGCTTTGGCAGTGGGGCACATTCCAGTCTGGCCCACCACCTGTTCGTCGATTACCGCGGAAACCTTAAGACTTACGTCGAGCATCCCGCCGATCTGGACTTCGGGCTTCGCTACGGTCCTGATAGCCAAACACTGAAGCTGATCCTGAAGCGTTTCTCGGGCCTAGACTGGATCGACTACGACCTCTTCCAGGATCGCTTTGGTTTCGCATTCACTGAAGTACGTGAGGACGAAGTGATCCGCAACTGGGAACAGTGGATGTTCAGGCGTGGTGCGGAGCTCGTCGAGACCTCTCGCGGCATCGCGGTTGTCTGGCCGGACGGCAGCCCCTCACAGATGTCGATCCGAGGCGCTACTGCAGGTTCACGCTAAGCGCCTGCCCGAGTCAGGTCGCTTCACACATCGTTCGCAGCAGTCGGGATCTCGCGTGCGCGTCGATTGAAAGCATCGCGCTGGACGACGGGACTCCGAGAGGCCGGGAGGCTCTGCGGCTACCCGACAGCCACGCCTGCCGCGATCAGGCCCGCCGCGGCCACTCCGGCGCTGACCACGGCGAGTGCCCCCGCCTGTGACACAGGCACACCGAGGCCGGTTCGCTCATCAAGACCAGCCATGCTGAACGTTGACGCCGCACGCAGGCCGAGGTCGACCGGCATGTCGCTTGCTTCGAGGAGAACGAGTCCAGCGATAACGGCAAGCAGCAGCCCGGAGAGGAAAAGGCCATCCGTCAGACGAAGGGCGCCGACGGCGTCCAAGATGCCGGCGACCAGCCATCCCAGCGCAGAGAAGGCGACCAGTTGAACGACCCACAACCTGGTGGCCGCAAGCCGTTTCCCCCCAGAGGCAGCCATCCGTTTGAGCCTAACGCGACGGGAAGATGACCGCACTCGGACTTCGTCAGCACCTGGCTGTTCGGAGTGTCCTTCCTCGCTTCGACTTCGCGTGGGGTCACCAAGGCGAATTCGCCGATGCGGTCGAACCGACCTGGCCTGTGATCGAGCCGATCGAGTGCCACAGGAGAAGCCCGTCCGCTCGGTGAACGACCTCGCCAACGACTCGGCGTTCGGGTGCACCCGACCCGCTCTCTTGCCGCGGGCGGGATCACTCTCGTGACCGTCGAGTCCGAGTACATCCGCGCGAGCGGGTCAGGTAGCGGACCCAGCGGTATTTCAGGGTTCGGTCCTCAAGCGGCATGCATCCGTGGGCGCACTTGCGGGTAAGCGCGGCTTGTGGATCCGGTGCCGTTGGTTGCGCTGGAGCGGGAGTGGGAGGTGCTCGCGCGAGGTCGGCTGCGATTGGAGCTGCGCGCCTGGGCTGCATACGAAGCAGCGCTCGCCCGCTTCGAGGCTCCGGATTGGTTGATCGGGTTCTTGTGGGACAAGCATGCGGCGTCGGAAGAGAAGGACCGGGTGCTGCTCGCGCTGCTGCGTCGCGCTCGAACGGAGCAGCTGGCTTCTCGGCTGCTGTTGCAGGCGATGCTGCCGGGGCTGAAGACGCTGGCTGCGGCGATGTTGAAGCGAAACCCCGAGCACGGCGATCCGGCACTCGAGCGGGAGGAGCTGTGGCAGGTGCTGTTCGTGGAGATGCTGGAGCGGATCAAGACGTATCCGCTGGAACGGCGGCCGGGGAGCGTCGCGGCGAATCTGGTCCTCGATGTGAAGCACGCGGTGCTCGCGGAGGCGCAGCGGGCGCGCGCTGCCGCGGGGGAGCTGCCGCTGGATGAGCCGCTCGAGCCGGACGAGCAGGCGCTTCACACGCGGCCGGGGGTGGACGTGGAGGAGCCGTTGCGGCGGGCGATGGCGGCGAAGGCGATCACTGCCGCCGACGCGGAACTGCTGCTGCTCGTCGACGTGGACGGGGTGGCGTTGCGGGAAGCGGCTGGGCGGGTGGGGTTGTCGTACAACCTGGCGCGGATCCGCGTGCAGCGGGCGCGGAAGCGGCTGTTGATGTTCCTGCGCCCATGGACGCAGGATCTTTACCTTCAGGTTGAGCCCAAACGGGCCTCAGATGGACCTTCCTCTGATGCGTATGCACCTGAGGAACTCGAAGACACCCAAGAACAGGCCGGCTGAGACCAGCCCGGCCGCCGCCGCGCTCTCGACCGCCGAATGGCGGTCGCGGGCGCGGCTTGCCCTATTCCCGACCGAAGGAGGTCACTGATCCGGAAGCATCACCATGCGCTCGCGGGGACGGCGCACCGCAATCTGCTTGGTCCCCGGCCATGGTGGGAGCGGCTCATCCTCTGGTTCGGCCACGCCGCCCTGTGGCCGACCCGCATCCATCCCGCCCAGCTTCTCCCCGTCCTTGTCCACGACCTCGAGCTTGCCGGCATCGCCGCGGCCAGCGTTACCGCGACTGTCGTCGCGATTGTCGCCTTGCGCCGGGTTGCTGTGTCGCCTCCAGTTCTGCCGACGAGCGCAGCCGGACGGCGACGGTTTGAGCTGTCGCTGCCGGACTCGTTCGTCCGCGATGGGCTGACCGGCTTCTTCCGCACCGTCTCCCTACTGCTCCGCCCGGTGTTACTCGGCGGGCAGCCGTCGGTGTCGTTCGCGTTCATCGCGACCGGGGAGCGGCTGACCATCACGCTCGAGTGCGGCGCCGGGATCGCGCCCTCGATCGTCGCAACGCTGGAAGCCGCCGTCGACGGCATCTCGATCGACGAGATTCCTGCCGTCGACGAGACCAGTGAGCGTCGGTGGGCGCGCTGCACGCTGCGGCCGCCCGGATCACAGTGGCTACCGCTGGAGTCGAAGCACAAGGTGGACCCGGCCCGGTTTGTGCTGGCGGCGCTGCAGTGCGAGAGCGACAGCGAGCTGGCGTGCGTGCAGGCGGTGTTCTCGCCGCTCTCGCCTCGCGAGCGGCGGCGTGGGCGGCGTGAGCCGCGGCGGTTGCGGACCAGCCGGCGCGGAGGCATGCTCGCCGGGACCGGCAGGTTCGGGCTCGAGGTGGTCCGTGACGGCGCCGAGATCTTCCTACCTGGCGGCTCGTCGTCGAGTACGCAGACAGTGCGGCCGGCGTACACGCCCGACCACTGGACGCTTAAGCAGGCGGGGGCGATCGAGGAGAAGACCGCCGAGCCGCTGCTGGGGGCGACGATCCGGCTCGCTGTCGCCGGCGGACCGCGGAGGTCGAAGCGGTGGCGGCTGCACGCGCTCGCAGCCAGCTTCGGACAGTTCCACGCGCTCGGCGGACTGCGTGCTGGCCGCGAGCTATTCGGTCGGCGCCGGTTCGAGCGGCGGCAGCCCGCGCTGCGTCCACCACTCGCGGTAACCGCCGCCGAAGCAGCAGCACTGCTACCGCTCCCGACCAACCTGGCGGAGACGCGCCTGGCGATCGGAGAGGCACCGGCACGGCGGCTCCGACCGGCGGCCGACGCTCCCCACAGCGGGATCCGCCTTGGGAGGGCGGAGCGGTGAGCGGGCGCCAGGAGCTGTACCTCGACATCGAGGCGCTGACCCAGCACGCGCACGTGCTCGGCCCGACCGGGCGCGGCAAGACGACCCTGCTCTGCACTCTCTACCTGGAAGCCGCACGCCTTGGTCTCGGCGCGATGTACGCGGAGCCGAAGGGAGACGCGATCGACGACCTCTGCCGCCGCATTCCGAAGGAGCGGCTTGCCGATGTGGTGCTGCTCGACTTCGGCAACGAGCACCACCCGCCCGCGCTCAACCTCCTCGCCTGCCTGCCCGGCGAGGAAGACATCCACGCAGAAGCGCTGGTCGCGATCTTCCGTCGCCTGTTCGGACGCTACTGGGGGCCCCGCTCGGAGGACATCCTCCGCTCCGCCCTCACCACCCTGCTCCTCAACCGCAGAGCCGACCGGCCGGCGCCCACGCTCGCCGACGTCCTCAACCTGCTCACCGACCCCGCAGAGAAGGCGCGCCACCCGATCAGCGACCCGATCGCCCTCGCGCAGTTCTGGCGGCAGTGGCGGGCGCTCTCGGTTGGGCAGCGGGAGGCGGCGCTGGCGCCGGTCGCGAACAAGCTGCGCTCCTTCCTCGGCCGCCGCTCTCTCCGCAACATCGTCTGCCAGGAGCAGGCGCCCGACTTCGAGCAGCTCATCCGGGAGCGCAAGCTCGTCCTCGTCTCCCTCCCCAGCCGAACCCTTGGCGATGCGGCTGACCTCGTCGGCTCGGTCCTCGTCTACCGGCTCTGGCAGGCGGCGCAACGGCTCGGCCCCGACCCCAAGCGACCTCCCTATCTCTGCCTGGTCGACGAGGCACACCGCTTCTGCCGCCTCCCCGGCGGGCTCGCACAGGCACTCGCAGAAGCAAGGGGATACCGGCTCGGCTTCATCCTCGCCCACCAGCACCTCGCCCAGCTCACCGACCCCGAGATCGCCGAAGCCGTGCACGCCAACACGCAGACCAAGCTCTGCTTCTCGCTACCGCCGATGGACGCACACCGGATGGCAGCGCACTTCGCGCCCCGCCTCGACGAGGACAACCTGACCCGCCTCGGCCGATACCGGATCGCTTGCCGCATCTCACATGACGGCCGCCAACTCCCCACCGCCACCGCCACCACCCAGCCGCTGCCAGCGGCACTGCGCGACAGCGGCGAAGTCGGAATCGCTCCGGACGCGCCCACGCGGGCAGAGGTGGAGGCGGCGATCCTCGCCCGCTACACACGCCACCGCGAGCCGCCCGCCAGCGGCAGTGGCGCTCCCGACTCACAGCCACCCGACGACGACGAGCCGGACAGCGGTGTCCCGTCCCGAGCACCGCGCGGTCCTCGTCCAGGCCCTCGTGTCGGCCCTCGCTTCCAGCGAGGACCCGAATCAGGCGCATCCGCGCATCAGGGCGGCGAATCCGGCGGCGAGGCGTTCTCCGACGAAGACAGGTCAAACGTCCTCTCTCCTCCTGATCGGTGCGGGGGCGGCGATGCGGCCGCTACCTAACGTGACTCTCACCGACCGAGACCTGGCCATCCTCGACCGGCTGGCCGAGCACGAGCCGCTCACCACCAGCGAGCTGCGGCTGCTCTTCTTCGATGGTCTGCGCACCTGCCAGTCCCGGCTCAAGCTGCTCGACGACGCCCGGCTTCTCTGCCGCGTCTATCCCGCCCGCTCCAGCCGCGGCGGCAAGAGCGAACCGCTCTGGTTCCTCACACCGCACGGGCGACGGATGATCGGTGCGTCGTCGCGCCGGCCGCCCGGCCTGTCGATCCCCGACCTCGAACACCGACGTGCGGTCGCCCGCTTCTTCCTCGGCCTCGTCGAGCGCAGCCTCGACCGCAAAGGCGAAGGCCTGTACTCCTGGTGGGGGGAGACACGTGCCGCCGCCGGTGTCGGCGGTGGGCCGCTGCGTCCGGACGGGTACGGCCGCTACCTGCTCCCGGACGGCGAGCTGACCTTCTACCTCGAACTCGACCGCGGCACCGAACCCGCCCGCCGCGTCGCCGCCAAACTCGCCGCCTACCAACACGGGCTCGCCAACGATCCGGAACGCGAGTACGCGAACGTGCTCCTGGACTGCCACTCGAAGCGGCGGCTCGCGAACCTCGCTAGATACGCACCGGAGGGTCCGCCGTGGACGTGGGGGACTGTCGACGGCGAGAACTACGAGCTACTCCCGGACCGCAAGCAGGAGCGGCCATTCGACTCGCTTCCGCGGCGCGCCCGCGACCCGAGCCGACGCATCGACGACTGCCTCGGCCGCCAATGGCGGCACGCGTCGAGGAGGGCGGCCTGAGCGGCCGGCCGCGGCGGCACCTGCGCGCCGTGCAGCCGTCCGGCCCGTCGGACGAAGCCAAGGCGCACGACCCGGCAACGAGGCGCAGCCGGCGCACGAGCACCCCGACCTCGGCGGCACGTCGCGCCGCGGCTTCCTCCAACGAATCACCCGTACCTGGCGCGCGTGCGACATCGACGGCCCCAGAACGGCTACCAGCCGCCCACAGGGGCCTCCGTGGAGAAGCGGGCCCTCCCCGGCTGAAGGCGGTGGATACGGAGCCGTCGCGGCCCGCGGGCGGCCCACGGCGGTCAGATCAGCCTGCCGCGGGCCGGGAGGCGCGCCGCTCTGGTAGAGCTGGGACCGGCCACAAAGAGCTATCACTGGAGCATGAAGCCTTCGTCGAATGGTTCGTCGACTACTGGCGCCGCCGCTGCGCGCGTCGCCTCGTTGAGCGAGCACCGGACGAGGAAGAAGCTGCGTAGCCAGGCTGACGCGTCGCCGCGGCGGGCGGTCGCCTACGTGCGCGAGTCGACCGAGGAGCAGGGGAAGGGGTACTCGCCCGATGGGCAGCGGCAGGCGATCGCCGGCTACGCATCCGAGCACGGACTCGAGCTACTCGATGAGTACCTCGACTTCGAGAGCGGCCGCGCCGCCGACACCCGCCCGGGCTTCCAGCGGTTGGTCGAAGATGCGATGGCGGGTCGCTTCGACTGCGTGCTCGTCTACCACTCCTCGCGTTTCGCGCGCAATACGATCGAGGCAAAGCAGTACAAACGGTTGCTACGGCGCGAGCTGGGGATCGACGTGATCTCGGTGACCCAGCCGCTCGGCGGCGACGCCGACGATCCGGCCGCGTTCCTGACCGAATCGGTGCACGAGATCTTCGACGAGTACTACTCGGTCTCGCTCTCCTTCTGGGTCAAGATGGGCTTGAAGGAGAAGGCGCGGCAGGGGTTCTTGACGGGCAGCTTGCCGTGGGGCTACGGAAAAGGCGCAGACGGGATCGCTGAGCCCGATCAGGAGCGGGCGCCATACGTGCGCCGGATCTTCGAGCTGTACGCATCCGGCCGTCACACCGACCGGACAATCGCCGAGTGGCTCAACAGCGAGGGTCAGCGCACGGCGAAGGGGCGGCTCTTCGGCGCCGATTCGGTGCGCGAGATGCTCTGCAACGCGAGCTACTGCGGCTACGTCTCAGCGCGGCGGGACCGCAGCAAGCAGATCCGCGGCCTGCACCAGCCGCTCCTCGACGAGGAACTCTTCGACCGCGTCCAGCAACTGCGCCGCGCCCGCGCCCGCACCCTCAACCCCGGCCGCCCGTCAACCCGCTACCTGCTCCGCGGCCTCGCACACTGCGAACGCTGCCAGGCACGCATGCAAGGCACCGCGACAGGACGAAAGCTCGAGGCTCGCTACTTCTGCTCAAGCCGCCGCGCCAGCCAGGGCTGCGACCAGCCCTCCGCCCGCGCCGCCCTCATCGAAGAACAGCTCGTCGAGTTCGTCGCCGACTTCAAGCCCGAGCCCTTCTTGCGCGAGGAGATTCTTCATCGCCTTGCCGCAGGCAACGGCCCCGAGACGAAGCAAATGGTGCGGAAGCGGGCTGGACTCGAGGAACGCCTGCGCCGCCTGCGCGACCTGTACGAACTCGGCGACCTCGACCGCAGCGAATACCTCGCACGCCGCCAGGAGATCCAGACCCAGCTCGCCGAACTCGCACCCGAGCCGCTCGCCGACCTCGACGAGGCCGAGCAAGTCCTCAACGACTTCTCCCTCTTCTGGCGCGACCAATCCGACCCGGAAGCCAAACGGCACATGCTTCAGCTCGTGTTCGAACGGGTCTGGCTCGACGACGGCCACATCGTTGCCGTACGGCCCAAACACGCCTTCGCACCCTTCTTCCAGAAACGAGCGAAGACGAGGTGTAAAGAGCGGGAGCGACGGGACTCGAACCCGCGACCTCCGGCGTGACAGGCCGGCGTTCTAACCAACTGAACTACGCCCCCGGGGACGGCGCATTGTAGCCGCGGCCCGTCCCACCCGTCCGCGACACTGCTGCGGTGAAGCCGAACGTCGTCGACTGGGTCGCGCTCGTGCTCGTGGCTCTTACGGCGCTCGGCGGGATGCGACGCGGGCTCGTCGTCACGGCCCTGTCGCTCGGCGGCCTGGTCGCAGGCGGATACGCGGGATCGCGGATCGCTCCGCACGTGTTGAGCGGCGGGTCGGGCTCGGCGTGGACGCCGCTGGCGGGCCTCGTCGGCGCCGTGCTCGGAGCGGTCCTCCTCCAGACCGTCGCCGGAATTGCGGGCTCGCTCGTCCGGGGCGGCCTGCGGCTGTCGCCGCTGCGGCTCGTCGACTCCTTCGGCGGTCTCGCGCTCGGCGCGGCGAGTGGCATCGTGTTCGTCTGGGTGCTGAGCGCGACGCTGCTCCTCGTCCCGGGGCAATCGAACCTCCGGCGAGACGTGCAGCAGTCGGCGATCGTCGGCCGCCTCGACCGGGCGGTGCCGCCGCGGCGACTCCTCAAGCTGCTCGCGCGCATCGACCCGTTCCCGTCCATCACCGGGCCGACGCCCCCGAGTCAGCCGCCGAGCGGCCGGATCGCCGGCAACGCCGCCGTTCGTCACGCGTCGCAGGACGTCGTCCGCGTCCTCGGCACCGCGTGCGGCGTCGGGATCGAGGGAACGGGATGGTTCGCGACCTCCGACCTCGTCGTCACCGCCGCGCACGTCGTCGCCGGCGAGCACGACACGGGCATCCAGATTCCTGGCCTCTCCGGCATCGAGGGAGTCGACGTCGTCGCGTTCGACGCACACAACGACGTCGCCGTATTGCGGACGCACGCGTTCCACGCAGGCTTCGCGCTCCCGCTTGTCGAGCCGGAGCCGGGCGCCGACACCGCGATCGTCGGCTATCCCGAGGACGGGCCGCTGCAGAGCACGCCGAGCCGCATCGGCCGCACTGCCGTCGCGCTGACGCAGAACGCGTACGGCAGCGGCCCCGTCTCGCGGACGATCACCGCTGTCGCAGGGGACATCCGCCACGGCGACTCGGGCGCGCCCGCGATCGACGCGAGCGGCGCGGTGCAGTCGACGATCTTCGCGGCGCGCCTGGGCGCGCCCGGAGGCTACGGCGTGCCGGCCTCGGTCGTCCGCCGCGCGCTCGACTCCGCCGGGACGACGTCGGTATCGACAGGCGCCTGCGCCTCCGGCTGAAGCTCCGGCAGGAAGTCGACGACGTTCATCGGCACTCGGAACGGTGCCATCACGTAGACGCCGTCCGCGACGCCGCGCGCGCCCGCGATGAGCTCGAGCCCGAGCTCGCCGCCGACCTCGCGCGCGTTCTTCCCCGCCCGCCTGTAGCGCTCCTGCACGTGCTCGGGGACGACCATGCCCGGGGTCTCGTTGTGCACGCGGACGAGCGTCTCGATCGTGCGGATCGGCCAGACGCCGACGAGGATCGGGATCGGCCAGCCGCCGATGCGGTCGCGGAACGCGGCGAGCGGCTCGAGGTCGAAGAGGATCTGCGTCATCGCGAAGCGCGCACCGGCC
>DASYAP010000173.1:0-9041 GCA_036501265.1 Solirubrobacteraceae bacterium
GAACCCATACGCGCGGTGCTCATCCTCGAACCAGGCAGCGCCGAGCGCGTGCCAAGCGCGGCCGCCTGAGAGGACGTCGAGCGTCGTCGTGATCTTCGCGTGATGAGCCGGATTGCGGTAGGTCACGCCGCCGACGAGCAAACCAAACGTGAGCTGCGAGGTGCGGGAGGCGAGAGCGGCCAGCATGGTGGGGGCCCTCAAACATCCAGTTCGTCTGTGGCCCTACGCCGGGGATCTGATGAAAATGGTCCATCAGCGAGATGGAGCTGAACCCAGATTGCTCGGCGATGGTCGCGATTTCGACCAGCTTGTCGAACACCTGGTCTTCAGCGGTGTCGGGGTAATTGAAGTTGGGAAGGTGGAGGTCGAGTGTGACCGGAGCGCGCATCGGTTCAGCGTAGCCGCCGGGCACGCTCACGCCAGGAGCTCCCACCGTTCGTGTCCGAGTACGCACTGTGACCGGGATCACAGATAGATCGGTTTCATATTCAGGCTGGCGGGGAGTTGAAGTGAGGGGCCGCGGGGGTTGTCGAACTTGACCATAGGAGTGAGTGACCATGGCTGAGCAGACTCGTACGCAAAGACAGGCGGCCGGCAAAGGCGCCGCCGCTACCCGCAGGCAAACCGAATCGCGGCGACGCGCGGCGGCAGCACGCCGCTCCGCTAAGAACAGTCAACGCGCCGCTGGCGCCGTCTCGCGAGATGCCCAGGGTGCCGCCACCCAGGCCACTCGGGCATTGGCGCGAGAGCTCGAAGCAGGCGCTCTACGGATGGACGCGTTCGGTCGTCAGGTTGAGCGAGCGGTGCTGATCGAGGTAGGCGCTGCGCTCGAGGCGCGCGACGCTGTGACCAGCTCGGTGCGGACATTGTCGAGCCGGCGCAAGATGACCACGCGTCTGCGCAAGTGGGAACGTCGTGGGGAGACGGCCCTGCGCCGCTCGCGTCGTCGGGTCCAGCGCGAGGTCGGTCACGCACGTCGCGACCTGGACCGTCAGGCGAGTGAACTGCGCGCGGATGCCGGCAGCGTAGTTACGCGGCTTCGCCCGACCGGTTAGCGGTGCGCTGAAGCCGGCGTTGGAGGCTTGTCTTCAACGCCGGCCACTCGTCGTCGATCACGGCGTAGTAGGCGGAGTCGCGTTCGGCACCGTGTTGAACAACCATGTGCTTGGGCAGGACTCCTTCGAAACGCGCGCTGAGCGCATCCAGCGCACCACGGGAGCGTTCGTTGCGGGCGCCAGTCTTGAACTCCGCGCGTCTGCAGCCGGCGACCTCGAACGCCTGGGTCAAGAGCAGTCGCTTGGTCTCGACAGCGGCGAGCGGCTCGACCACCACGAGCCGCCCCACCAGCCGAGCCCGCAGGTCGGCGACCGTCGGCTGAGCCGTATCGCAGCTCATCGCGTGAACATAGCGGCGCTGCCTCATTGTTCCGGCGCTGATGGCCTGTTCGGAGCGGCAAGGGCCGCCTTTTCAGTTTGCATCGTCAGGTCGCGAGCTGTAGACCTGTGCCTATGCGCGTCGAGGAAACGTTCGTCGTTGCGCGTCACCCCGACGTCGTCTTCGAGTACGTGACGAATCCGGAAAAGCTCTCGAGCTGGCAGACCGCCAAGCGCTCTGTCGAGCAACTGACCGAGGGGCGGCCCGGCCTTGGCTCGCGCTTTCGCGAACGCACCAAACCGCCGCTAACCAAAGAATTCGAGCAAGTGACGGAGTTCACCGAGTTCGACCGACCGCGTCGCCTCCACGTTCACATCGTTGAAGGGCCGCATCCCGTCGACGGGACGTGGACCTTCGAGCCTCAGGGTGAGGGCACCCTGGTGCATTTTGTCGCCGAGGGCGAACTGAGTGGACCGATAAAGCTGCTCGAGCCGGTCGCGAGTCGCGTATTCGCACGTCAATTTGCCGGCTACCACCAAAACCTCCGGCGGGCTCTAGAGCGCGAGTGACGCGCCGCTAGCTCAACCTCAGGGCGATCAAACCCGCGCTCTCTGATCTATCCGGAGCTGCTTGGATGCCAGCACGGCCTCACAGGAGGAGTCTCAATGAAAGTGGAATTCATCACCGGCATCGCAACCGTGACCCCCGATCCAACCGGCAGCCGACGGCTGTACCTCGACACGATTGGGCTCCCGCTCGAGGGCGGGGACTACATCCACAGCGAGAACATTCCCGGCAGCCGGCACTTCGGGGTCTGGCCCCTCAGCCAAGCCTCCGAAGCGTGCTTTGGAACATCCGACTGGCCGGCCGGTCGCACAGTTCCGCAAGCTTCGATCGAGTTCGAGGTTGCAGATGCTGATGCCGTCCGCGCCGCCGAGACGGAACTGCGTGATACCGGCTACGAGATCCTGCACCCAACCCGAACTGAGCCGTGGGGTCAGACCGTGGTGCGTGTCCTCTCGCCCGAGGGTCTGATCATCGGAATCTCCTACGCGCCGTCGATGCACTCGTGATGCGAGTCGCGCTGTTGACGCCACCACGACGGCCTGAGCTCGATGACGCGTAGGGCAAAAAGCAGATGCCCGATAGCCCGGACCGGAAGCCGCACCACTGGTTGTTGCCGAAGTTATCGCTGGCGATCCAAAGACCCGCCTGGGTGATGAGCATGTCGTCGGCGCCGACACCGCGGGACGTCTCGTAGTACCCGGACGGATTGCTCTTGTTAGAGTTCAAATACAGGGCGCCGGTGGTGGGTGAGAGTCCTTGCAGGCCCCTTGCGCTGTACGAGCCGGGGCCCGGGTGGTTGCAGCCCTTGGGGTTCATCGACCAGCGTGGGTGGCCACCAAAGTAGGCTGTACCGGCGTCGGCTGCGGTGCTGTAGAGCGAGTCGCAACCGGTGTAGTTGATCCAGATGGGTTGGACCGAGGCCTTGGTGGCCGGAAACGCCGCAGCGGCGTCGCACAGCCCGGTCAGGGGGAAGGTACCGCCGTGCCGCTTGGCAAGGTTGCGGCCAGTGGTGGCGATGTAAATCGTACGGTCGTCAGGTGACCAGGATGCTGCGCGAATGTAAAACGGCTCAACGGTCACGCAATGACTGCTGAAGTCGCGTGAGGTCCACCGGGTCACCTTCGCTTTGTGGCCGGAGACCCGCAGCATGAAGATCTGCTGGCGCTTCTTGCCACCAACCGAGGTGAAATCGCCCATCACCAAGTCCAGCCTGCCGTTGTGGCTGAGCGCCTGGTTGTAGACCCGGGTCAGGTTGTTGCCCACCCTCGGGTACTGATAGTGGCCGCTGATCCTCAGGTGCACGAACCGGTCGTCCTTTCCGGTCGTCGGGTCCAGGCTAGTCATGTACGGGTTGGCCGAGCTGCCGTTGATCGACGTGTAGAAGCCGCCCACCAAAATATGGCGTTCCAGCGCCCGGATGGTCTCCACCGTGGCGGAGGCATGGTGGGCGAACGTGTTCACCACCGCGCCCGTCCACGTGCTGACTTCGGCGATGTTGTTGGCTTTGGTGCCGCTCACCGACGTGAAACTGCCGCCGATATAAGCGTGGGAGCACTTGCCGTCCCGGAAGGCGATTGAGTTGACGGTGCCGTTGACGTCCGGGGCCCACGAGGTCATCGTGAACGCAGGAGTGGCCTTGAAGCTGAAGGCGCCGTGTCGCTCGAAGACGTGGCTGCCTTGAAGGATCTGCGAGAACGAGCCCACCGCGTACATCCTCTCGCCGCACTGGACGAGCTGGCGCACCTGTTCGAAGGGCTCGTCGTGCGCAGTGCTGAGATGAGGCGTGCCCGTGAGCGGCGTGGGCATCACCCCCGTGCCCGGCGGCTGCAGCCCGCCCCGACCTCTGGCGATCGCCCCTTGAGCGCCGCCGCTCAACGCGCACAGTGCCAAAGCCGCGCCCAGCGCGGCCCAATACCTATTCATCCCGCCACTTCCCCTTTACGAATCAGATCTTCACGGAAACCCGAACAGCAAGCCGAGACCCTACCCGGATGGCTTCCCGTCGTAACGGAAAAACTGCGCCTTTGCACGATCCGGAGGTGTCTCGGTAGATGCACGGATGGCCCTATCGGACCGTGAGCTCCTGCAGCATCGGCATCTTCCGGTGGGTTGAGGCGGGAATTCGTAGGCGCACGAATCGCACGGGTCCTGAGCGCACTTGGAGCGTGTCGGTCGTTCCAGTAGACCGGGTAACCGTGGCCAGTGTCCGCCAGCTTCGGTCGTCGGTGGAGGTCTGCACGAGATAGCGGCTCGCTCGGCGGATCACCACTGGCCTGGGTGGCGGCTTCAACACTCCCGGGATGTTGACTCGCCAGTGGTGGATCAGGCCGAGGTACCAGCGGTAGCAAGCGCGTCGAACGGATCGTCGCTCGTCACGCCTCCCGGCAGCGCCTGGACCGCTGAGCTGAATTTCGCCCATGCGTTGGTCGCTGCGTCACCGGTCAGCCGGCTGTAGAGCTGAGCGAGCGTTCCGGTGTCACCGAGACTGACCATCGCCTTTGCTACGTCGCTGAGGGCATGGCCCTGACTGATCAGCCACGAGAGAAAAGCCATCCCGCACCCGGTGCTGTCAGGGTCTTGGTCGGTCTGCTCGGTTTGATCTACCCAGTTGGGCATTCCGTCCTGCGCCCATTGCGGCGCCGTCGCGAAGTCCTTCAAGGCATTTGAGCCGACGACCACGGCGCACCAGCGCGACAGCGCCTCGCCCGTGCTGTACCCGCACAACTGGCCGTTCATCGCGCATTCGCTTAGCTCCGCCTCGAACAGCGCGACGACGCGAGCCGAGTTCCCGTAGGAAGCGTCGACCTCGATCGCGTTGCCGGTTGTGAAGTCACAGCCGTCGTGGTCCGCGCCGCCGGTACCGTCGGTCTGCCCGTTGAGTGCGAATACGATGACGTCGACCGCGCCGCCCGTGATGCCAAAGATGGCGTTGTTCTGTTGGACCACCCGGTCCGCGGCCGCGAGCAGGTCTTGGGCGTTCTGGAGCGCCTGGTTGCCGAGCGTCGGATCGACGTAGACGGTGACCCCACTGCTGGTACCAACGAGCTGGGAGTCTCCCGTGTAGCTCGGCCACGCCGGCGCGGTCGGTCCACGTGCCGGCGCAACGTGTCGCAGTGGCGGACGCAGTGGATTTGGAGCCATCAAATCCCTCCCAGAGCCAATTCGGATTGAACGACTGGAACCTACCGACGCTCGGCCATCGACGGTCTACAGCTAGGGCGTGCTGGTCTTCGTGGCCCGAGGGCGGCAAGGCGTCGGTTCCTAGACTCCGGTTGAAGCGAAATGGCAGCTGTCGTCCACCTTCCGCGGATCGTCCAGGAGTTTCGAGCCGCACGACGTAGTCCGGACCTTGCCGTCTTGGTGGGGTTTCACGCGGTAAAGCATGCGTTGCGCTTCGGGGCGACCTTGGAGGCACTCGTCGGCACAAACCCAGCCGAGTTAAACGAACTAGCGGCGGTCCTCGCTCCGGATCTGCAGGAGCGGCTCGCCGCGGAGCTCGAGCTCGTTTCGCCTGAAGTCTTTTCGCTCTTAGCTCCCCAGGCACCGAGGACCGGAGTCATGGGGATCGCCAGGCGGCCCAGGGTCGACGTGACTCAGATGCTCTTCGACCCCACGCCCCGTCCAATAGTCCTGCTTGAAAACCCGAGGAATCTTCAGAACATGGGGTCGTGCGTACGTGTGGCGGCTGCCGGCGACGCCGCTGGCGTCCTCACGACTGGGACGCAGGACCCATGGCAGGCGGACGCGCTGCGCGGAGCGGCCGGGTTGCACTTCGCACTTCCCGTTAGCCGGATCGATCCGGTGCGGTTCGCAGATCGTCCATTGATAGCGGTCGATCCTCAAGGCGAGCCCTTCAATCCGACGCGTATGGCTCCGCGCGCGGTTCTTGCCTTTGGAAGCGAGAGGTATGGCATCTCTGAAGATCTTCTCTCACAGGCGCAACGTCGGGTCGCCATCCCCATGCGTCCCGGAATCTCGAGCCTGAACCTGGCCACCTCCGTCGCGGCGATTCTTTTTGCGTGGCGCCTGAACGCCGTCTGACGATCGCGGTCTCTTAGCCGAGCGCACGCTCGAACGACGCGGTCAGCCGATCGACGTGGGGGTCGTCGAATACGAGCGGCGGCCTGATCTTGAGGGTGTCGTCACGCGGTCCTGTGCGACCGACCAGTACGCCGTCGCGCCTCATCGCCTCGACAGCCGTGCGGGCGCGGTCCGGCTCGTCGAGCTCGACGCCGATGAGCAGGCCGAACCCGCGGACGTCGCGGATCGCGGGGTGGCCGATGGCGAGGATTCGCGAGCGCAGCAGCTGCCCGACACGTTTTGCGTGGCTGACCAGCCGCTCGTCCTCGATCACGTCGAGGACCGCCAGCGCTGCCCGCGCCGCGACGGGGTTGCCTCCAAAGGTGCTGAACACACTTCCTGCAAAGGCGAATCGCTCGATCAGGTCGCGCCGGGTTATAACGGCCGCGACCGGATAGCCGTTCCCCATCGGTTTGCCGACCGTGACGAAGTCGGGCTCGATGCCAAGGCGTGCGAACGCCCACAGGTGCTCGCCACTGCGCCCATGTCCCACTTGGACTTCGTCGGCCACAAAGAGACCTCCCGCCTCACGCGTGGCCCGCGCGAGAGCCTGGGCTCGCTCGGGCGAGGCTGGCAGAATGCCGTCGCTCGTCAGTCCGGCGTCAAGAAAAGTCGCCGCGAGTGGCTGGCGCCCCACGCCGGTTGCGACGTCGTCGTCGCTCCAAAGCGCGGGGATCCGGGCGACGTGAGACGGAACGTATCCGGACGGCCATTCCTCTGGGGAAAGACTGGCGATCTCGGAGGTGACGCCGTGATAGGCAAAGTGTGAGACGAGCGCGCCGTCGCGGCCGGTGACGCCGCGCGCGATGCGCCACGCAAGGTCGTTGGCTTCGCTGCCCGAGTTGACGAGCATCACGGTGTCGAGTCCTGCGGCGGCCGGCACAGTCGCAAGCAGCCGCTCGGCCAGCTCGACCAGCGGTTCGTACAGATAGCGCGCGTGAGTATTGAGCGTGCGCGTCTGGCGGACGACCGCCTCCGTGACGCGTGGGTGGCAATGCCCGACCACCGGAACGTTGTTGTACGCGTCGAGCAGGCGCCGGTCCGCGGCATCGATCAGCCAGACCCCCTCGCTGCGCACGACGTGTACGGGCTCGTCGTACGTCAGCCCGGTCAGGAGTGCTCCGAGCGCCGCTTGCCTGCGCCGCGCGAGCGTAGCCGTCGCTGTCGGCGGGGCCTGCGCGCCAAACTCGCCGGCGAACTGATCGGCGCCGATGTCGTCAAACAGTTCGATCAGCGGCCACGAGTCATCGTCCCAGGATTGGATGTACGCGGCGTTTTCCGGGTATCGCTCGACACGCCATGCGCTGATCGCGACGATCGCCGCGAGTCGCGTCGCGACGAGATATCCCAAGACCTCGAACTCCTCGGGCTCGAGTGGCGAGCGCGAGGCGTAACCGTCAACGGCAATACGTCCGATGCGGAACACGTCGTTCCGCGGCCGGCCGCGGATTGCCGACGCGACCGCGACCGCCAGGTCGGCAATGGCCGCGGTATGAAAAATATCTCCGAAATCGACGATTCCAGAGACGCGTCCGTCGTCACCGAGGAGCACGTTGTCGAGATTGAAGTCACCGTGGACGACCTGTCCGCGCAGCCGCGGCCAGCGAGGCGCGACCCGCTCCACGTATCGGTCGAGCACCGATTCGACCAGGCGACGACGACGGACGTCGCTTATCGCCGGAACGAGTGGACGCAGACGTGCGGCATGTGCGAGGTCCCACAGCAGCTCGCGACCTGCAGCCGGGTGGAAAAAGCTCCGCAGCGCGAGCGTCAGGCGCGCGTGCGTCGCGCCGTAGTCGCGGACGGCGTTATCTGGCAACTCCGGACCGCCGTGACGGCCGCCCAGTCGTTCAAACAAACGCACGAAGTGGGTCCCGTTGGGTCCGTCGAAGGTGTCCGAGGCGAGCAGGCGCGCGACCGGAAGGCCGGGGTCGACACACACAACGTGCGCTATTGCGGCCCCTTCAAGCTCGAGTGACGCGGGATTCTCGCCGAGGTTGGAGATCTTGACCACGCCGTCGCCCTCGCTCCCGGCGATCAGAAAGGTCTGGTCGCGCTCGCTGCCGAGATCCTGCGCATCCCCGACGAGTCCGAAGAGGTCGGCCGCGATGGCTGCAACCTCGTCCGCGTTGAACCGCGGAGGCATCGATTCAAGTACCGACATCACGACGCGCCGTAGATGTCGACGCCGTGATGCTCCTGGATGACGTTGCCGCCGTCGACAACGATCGTTTGGCCAGTGACATAGCTCGCTTCGTTAGAGCACAGGAACGCGATTGCTGCCGCGACCTCGTCTGGCGTACCCGAGCGCCCAACCGGCGTGTGGAGCCCCGCCTCGAGTTCGTCGGGCTCTGAGGAGCCGGTCGCGATCCAGCCGGGCGATACCGCGTTGGCGGTGATTCCGTCGCGGCCGTGCTCGATCGCGATCGTTCGCATGAGGGCGTCGAGTGCGCCTTTGGCCGCGGCGTAGGCTCCCGATCCTGGTGCCGTCACCAACGGTCCCGTCACCGATGAGACCATCACGATGCGCCCGAAGCCGCGCTCAACCATGTCCGCGAGCATCGCCTGCGTGACATGGAACGCCGTCTTCAGCGTGATCTCGAGCTGTCTCTGCAACGCCGCGGGCGAAAGCGCGATAACCCGCCCGCTCCCGTCTTGGACCCCGGTCTGGACCATTCCCGCGTTGTTCACGAGGACATCCACGGGTCCGTGCATCTCGCGTGCTCCCGCGGCCACGGACGATGCCTGCCGCGGGTCCGTCAGGTCGGCCACGGCCGCGAACGCATCTCCAAGCTCGGCCCCGCGCTCGTGAATGCGGTCTGTCGTCGACGTAATCGAGAGGCGGGCACCAAGCCGATCAAGCAGCTTCGCCGTCGCAAAGCCGATCCCGTCCGGGCTGCCGCATCCGCTCACGAACGCGTGGCGATCGGTCAGCGCAAAGGGCACGGGCATCGACGTAGGCTACGCGTCTTCGTTGTCGGCGCTCGATCGGCGGCGCGCCCGCGGCAAGCGGTCTCGTC
>DASYAP010000174.1:0-22754 GCA_036501265.1 Solirubrobacteraceae bacterium
TGATCGCGTTCGGTCACCAGGTCCCGATGGCGGACCTGTTCGGCGTCGCCGGCCGCAAGCTGCTCGCCGAGTTCGATTTTCCCGAGCCGTGGCACGGTCACGTGAAGGCAAGTCTCGAGTTGATCGACGATCTCGAGCGCAGGATCGATCAGATCGAGCGCTGGCTGCGCCGCTCCGGGGCCGATCACCGCTACATCCCGTTGTTGATGACCGCCCCAGGGATCGGCTGGGTCACCGGGTTCACAATCGCCGCCGAGATCGGCGACATCAACCGCTTCTCCTCGCCCACCAAGCTCACCGGGTACACCGGGCTGTGCCCGCGCGTGAACCAGTCCGGCGAGATGGACCGACGCGGCCCGTTATCCAAGCGCGGACCCCGCTACCTGCGCTGGGGATTGATGGAGGCCGCGATCGCCGCCTCCTCGCACCCGCTCTACAAACAGCGCTACCAGCGCACCAAGCGCCGCCTCGGTCGCCAGCGCGGCGCCAAGATCGCCCAGATCGAGCTCGCCAGAAAGCTGACCGAGGCGATCTGGTACATGCTGACCCGCGACCAATCGTTCCATCCCTTCGCTCCGGCAGGCGCCATTTTCGCCCTGACTGCCTGACAGTCCTTTTTTGAGTTGCGCCACCGGAGCGAGCCCCGATCACACCTGGTCCTCGAAGCCAACGAAGCGATAGAGAGATGAGCACCGCTCCAGCCTGCTACCCCACCCGCGACCCATAAGCTTTGCCGGCACCCCATCCGGCCGGGACTCCGCCGGCATCCATGCCAGCCGGCGACCACCTCTCGCAAACACGCTCCGTCCCACCGAAACACAGGGGGTTGACACCAGGCCCTCGTTCATAGAGGGCGAGAGCGGAGGTTCCGCTCATAGCCGCGTCGCTGCACCACCCGCGGCGGCCGGCCCGCTTGAGCGCGCGCGGGGTGCGCTGCGACGCTCATGATCGGATCTCGTAGCTGACGAGTGACCGCGGCGGCACGGTCGCGGTGAAGGCGCTGTTCCTGACCGTGATCGGGGTCTGTGCGGAGAGCTGGTGGGTTGCGTCGGTCACGTAGGGCGTGACGTGCGCTGCGCGGAGCCCGCGCAGCGAGAACGTTGTGGCCTGGCGGCTGTGAGCGCTGTTCAGAACGATCACCGCGGTCGACCCGTCGCTGTTACGGAACGCGCTCGCCTCGAGGCCCGCGTCGCTCGGCGTGGTCCCGATGCGCACGGCGCCCGGGCGGATGAACCGGCTGTAGCTTGCGAACGCCCACAGTCGACCAGAGGTGGCGACGGTGTTGCCCTTGACCTCAAGCAGTCCCGTGTTGGGGCCGGTCAGGGAGCTCGTGCTTGCGCCCCACAAGTAGAGAAACGCGTCCAGGTTCGCTGCGGTCAAGCCCTTGTAGATGTTCTGCGCCCAAGTGAATCCTGACGACGGTGAGCCGTCGTCCCAGGCCCGGTCCCACGGCTGGAAGCCGAATGGCGCCCACTCGGTCTCCCACACCGGCTTGCTCCAGCCCTTCAGCGGCGAGTCGGGCGCTGCGAAGTAGCCGTGGCTGGTGAACAGCGCCGTTGCCGTGTTCGCTGCCTTGTCGGTCTCGATCGCGGCCGCGTACTTTTGCGCGTAGTTCCAGCTGATGCTGGCGCAACACTCCGCGCGCGTCGAAAGACCGGAGCGCACGAGCGTCGCGCCGAGGATCGCCATGAAGTTGGCGGTCTGCGCCGCGCTCATGATCATGCTGTCCTGGGGAGGCGCGATCGTCGTCTCGTTCTCCGGGCCCACGTAGGTGAGCGGTACGCCCGCCGCGGCGTAATCCTTGGCGTACTGCACGAGGTAGTTGGCGTAGGCCTGGCGCCAATCGCCGCGCTTGCAGCTAGCGCCCGGGACCCCGCACAGCGTGCCGCCGTGGATTGCCGAATCGTTGCTCTTCATGAACCCGGGAGCGCTCCACGCATCGGCGAACACGCTGGCGCCATAGTCGGCCTTGATCTGCTTGGCGAACCACAGCTGCCCTTGATCCTGGTCGACCTCGGCGAGCGTCAAATAGGACGGCTTCGCGTTCGGGCTGCTCGGCGCCCTGGGCTCGATCGTGAAACCCTTGTCGGCGCTGATCTCGTTGCGCAAGATCGTCAATCCCGCCCCACGGGTCGGGCTGTAGAGCAAGCTCAGCACCTGCTTTTGGACCGCGGCTGGCGCGTTCATCAGCGTCTTGGCCTGCCCGAACCCTTCGGACACACCAAACCCGGTGATCCGCTGGAACTGCTCGGCAGCGTTGATCGTGACCGTGGCCGTCGAGGAGGGGCCGCTTCTCGCCACGCGTGGGGAGCCGCCACCGCAGCCGGCTGCTAGCAGCGGGACCGTGGCCGCCGCACACCACGCAACCAGCCGCCCGAGGGTTCGAAGTGCACGCAGGAGGACTTCGAGGCTAGCGAACATGCCGAAGAGTTTTTGGCGGTCGGAGCCATGGCGGCAGGCACTCGCTTACGACCCGCACGACCACTGGTGACTGCGGGTCGATGCCCTGGGCCTCGACCATTTCGACCGACACGCCGCCGTCCGCAGTCCGATAAGAAGAGGACCTCACGACACCCGTGCGCATGCTGCTGTCGTGGAAAGCGGCGGTGTCGGGGAAGAGTGCGACTCTGAGTGCCGCAATCGCAGGGCGAGCATCACGGTTGACGATCGAGGTCGGCGCTCTCGCGTGGAACGAGAACGAGCAGTGACACGCAAGACCGTCGCACTCGCCGCAAAAGCAGCGACCGTCCACCCCGCCCGCCAGAGCGCTCCATCGGGCTACCAGCCCCGACGTCGACGCGAGACTGACACCGCTGGATCCGTCCGGCAAACCAGCACCGCCCCAATGCGATAGCCCTGTGCCGCAGCCCAGCGCCGGGCCGCGGCACGATCGCATTCCCGAAGAGCGATCGTGTCGACCACCGGAAGCCGGCGATCCCTAAGGCGACTGGGCGGTCGCTGAGCGAGCCCCGGGCCGGTACCGCGGTGCGCTGCTCATCGTCGCCGACGCGTTCGATTCCGAAGGCATTGGGCGGCGGGAAGTCAGCCTCCGGGATTGACCAAGAGCACGGAAGCTGCCGTCGGGCGAGCTAGTCCTCTGCCCCGGTGCGGGCCTCGCGAGGTTCTTACAGTTGCGGACCGGGTCAGGCGTAGGCCGGTCGCGGCGGACCGCCTGCGGACTTTCGGCGCCCGCGTAGACTGCGGCTCGTGCCCCTCGTTCACCGCCACATGTCACGAGATTTGCTGACGGTCGAGGCTGGGGCACCGATCGTTGCGGTCGCCCAGCGGATGGCGGACCGCAACGTTGGAGCAGTCATGGTGCTGGAGGATGGGCGGCTCGCTGGGATCATGACCGAGCGGGACCTGATGCGCGCCGTCGGGCGTGGCCTGCGCGATCACGCGGTCGCGGGTGAATGCATGACCGCCAACCCAGACACGATCGCGCCGGACGACACGATTAAGCACGCGGCCGTGATGATGATTCATGGCGGCTATCGCCATCTGCCTGTAGTCGACGGCGACGACGTCGTGGGCGTCCTCTCGATCCGCGACCTGGTGCCGTTGTTGCTCGAGGACTCTGCCCCGCGCGGTGCGTGAGCGGCCACTGTCGTTCTCATCCCTCACGCCGCGAAGATGTCGGCGAGCGAGCGGCCCAGCCTGACGAGATCGCGCGACGGTGATCTACCTGGCATCGCGCAAGAACGGCTCGCGCGCGGGGCCAGGCCTCTCTGCCAGTGATCCGTCTCGGTGGCGGGGCGCTACGCGGGTCGTGGCGATCGCGGCGAAGCTTCCTGCCCGAGTTGGCGCAGAAGCGGGTCTCCTCTGTCGCCTCGCCACCCGCCCTGCGATTCGCCTGCGCGTCGATCGACGGCCGGGGGGCGGCCTGCCAGGGATCCGTGAGACTCCAGGGCTCGCGCCTTTGCCCTTGTTTGCCGGCGTTGAGCGTCTCTCACCTGCTCGACGCCGAAACCGATGCTCTCGCCCGCGATCGCTTTCACCTCCGGAGACCCTCAGGGCCCGCGAGCGCTTAGGCGACAGAGGAGCAGCGCGGACGTGTCGCCAGGCGCCTGAATCTAGGCGAATTGACAAGCCAATCGGTCGGACGCGAGCGGTCCGACCGGGCTTGTGCTTATCGCGCCGCCGGTGGAACTCACACTCCACTGTTAGGACAGCTATGGAAATCCCGCAGACGTAAGCCTGCCTCCGCGCGGGTTCCGATTGCAGGATCAGCCGCCGCGCAAGGCCAGCGCGCCGCCGCTGAGCGCGGCATAGACCGTTCCATTGGCGTCGACAGACAATTCCTTGGGTGCACGAACCATGTTGAGCCACGTGTCGTCGGCGAGCGACGTCCAACCCCCGCTGATCCCCGAGGATGTCAGCGTCGTCGACCAAACTCCTGAGGCATCGTTGGAGGCGTACAGCTTTCCAGTGTTTGATACGGCGATAGGCCCTGGCTGCGCGGAAGGCAGGTACAGGTTAGGTCCGGACGCACCGTCAGGTCCAGCGCTTCCGGCATTGGTCAGAAGCTGCACGCTCGACGCAGTCGAAAACACCAGCTGCTTCTGGTTGCCTGGGACGGCGGCGATAAAACCCGTCGGGTCGTTACCTGGTGATGTAACGCTGGAAATCCGAGTCCAGCTGCCGCCGAAGTTGATACTGCGCCAGAGCCCGGACGTGTTGTCGTATGCGTACACGATCGTCTCGCCCTTGAGCCACGCGAACTCGGCGCGCGCCGGCCAGCCAGTGCCAGACGTGGTGAAACCCGAAGCTTTGACCCACGACTGCGACCCGACCTTCCGCCAGATCCCTGACCCTTGGACATCGGCCAGCACGATCGGTACAGATGGGCTGGATGGGTCGCGTACAACGGCCAGCCCTAGGGGCCGCGCTCCGGACCCGTCGATATTGTTGCCAACCTCCGTCCACGTCGACGATCCTTGCTGACGCATCCACACCTGTCCGCCGGTGTTGCTGTCGCGAGCGCCGACGCCTAAGTAGAGAGTGCTGGGCCAGGTTCCTGTGTCCCATGCGACGGACCACCCGTCATGCGCTTGGTCTGTGGTCGGTGCCAATCGTGCGCCATTGTTGCTGAAGGAATCGGTGCTGACGAAGCCTGTCCAGTCGATATTCCCAATCGCAACCTGCCCAGGTGTCGAAGGATCAGCGACAACGCGTTGGTCGTCCAGGATGTTGTCACCAGCCACAACCGGATACCAAGTCCTTCCGCCGTTGCTTGTTCGCCACGCACCGCACCGTCCTGAGAAAATCCAAGTGTTGCCGGTTGAATCGGACGGCGATACCGAGATGCCACTACTGACGAAGCCCTTGGTTCGCCCGGGCCAACAGAAATCGCCCGCGGTGTTTAGCGCCCACCACTTAGCTCGCGTGGGACCGGGTCCGGCTACGTCGTCGACCATGTCGGACGTTTTGCCAGGCAGCGTTTTCCAAGTCGCGGCAGTCCTGAAATTGTTGGTGCTCGCGCCATACCAGATGAAGCGACGTGCACCCGTAGACGACGAGACCGTCCCGACCGAGGTGAGCCAGAGGTGTTCCACCCCGGATGATTTTCGTGCCGTCACCGAATACCACGCCCCGGGCGTTCCCGAGAGGGCTATGTGCTGCCACCGGGACGAGGGCGATACGGTGGCCGACGACGCGAGCCGGAACAGCCCTGACGCGCTGCCCCCCGACGGATCATTTGCGACTCCGTAGAGGCTTCCGTCAAGCGCGGCGAAATCCTGGAAGTCATGCGGACCGCGACTGAAGACGTGAACCTGAGGCGTTCCGTCGGCCGTTATGATTCGCATGGCCTTTCCGCTGCCGAGCGAGTACCGGCCGCTTTGCAGTGCCACGTAAAGCGTGGTCGGCACCTGCGGGTCGACGATCAGAGAGCGGACGTAGTAACCCCTTCGATTGGAGGGCGCAAGCGCGATTTGACGAAATGTGCCGGGGATTCCGCTTGACGAAAGCGATGCCCGCCACACCCCGTCACGGAAAGTGCCGACGTAGATGAGGCCATGGGTTGGGTCGACGGCCACCAAATTTCCCACCGAACGCGGCTGCGGTGCTGGCAGCCCAGGATCGCGCTTGTGGGTGTTGCTGCCGTTTCCAACCAGCGCGCTGGACGCGTCAGACCAGTCGAGTCCGTAGTCGGTGGAGACCAGAAGGCACCCGTATTTGCCATCGCCTACCAGCGCATAGGCGACATTGGAGAGCGCCGGGTTCCAGACGATGCTGGCCACGTGATCCGACCGCGGGCAAGCCGCCCGGGCTCGCGTCTGCCACGTGTCCCCGCCATCGCTCGAATACTGGATGCCCCCGATGTCGTCCCCCATCAGAACGTAGTTGCCGTTGGCCGGGTCGTAGCGCACCAGATTCGACATGCCCCCGCCAGCTAGCGGCACCGGTGACCAGTACGGTGTCGCCGCCCACGTCGACAGCGGGAAAATGGAGGCGGCCAGCGTGCCGATGGTCACTAGGATCGCGCTAAGGGTGAGGCGCTGAACGCGGCTTAGCGAGAACGATCGCACCTCTCCTTCATCGTAGACGCGCGAGTGGTTTGGCGGCGATACACATCCTCGACTGGTCTTGCCCTAGAGAGCATTGACCGGCCCCCGAGGTGTGGCGCGTTTTGATGTTCAGGTGGTCTGGCCGGAGGTCCGCTGCCTATCAGAATTCGCGTCCACCCGGACGATCGCATCCGTCCACCACGGCCACTTGCGGATGGATGTGGGCTGCAATGAGCCCTGCGACTCCTGCCGGGTCCACCAGCCAAGGACCATGGCCTGCCGGCATCTCGTGAACCGTCGCAGTCGGGATCCGGCCGATCGACGGGCGTGCTTCTCGAGGAGAAAGGTACGGGTCGTTCGATCCCAGGACGAAGAGCGTCGGCACCCGGATCGCGGCGAGCTCGGCGTCGCTAAGCACGCTTTCGGCGCGCGGACGGCGGAAATGGTCGATCGCGTGCATCAGCGAGGCGACAGTCCTGGCGTTCTCGGGCCGGCACGCGGACAGGCGTAGCGTCTCGATCAGCGCTTCCGGCGCCATCCTCACCTCCGCAGACCCAAGCCCCTGCTCTAGCAGCCTTCGATAGACGAGGAGGGGACTCGGGGCACGCTGCACAGCCACACCCAGGCCGCGCACCGTCAATAGCGACAAAGGCATCCGGACGCGGACTCCCGCAAGCGCGACCGCGGGCACCCCGACCGCGCTCAATTCCGAGATCCGCTTGGAACCGGCGGCGGCGTGCCAGAGGGCGAACATGCCGCCTAATGAATGACCGATGATGGGAACGCAGTCGAGGCCGAGCTCATCGAGGATGTCGTCGATCCACCGGTGCGCGTGCGCACGGACCCGGCCGCGCTGATAGCAAACCGGGTCCGACAACCCGTGCCCGGGGAGGTCCACCGCGAGCAATCGAAAGCCGTGGAGTTCGGCGAACAACGGCGCCCATGCCGCGGCGCTAAGCGTCACACCGTGCATGAGAAGCACCGGTGGGCCGCCGCCCTGTGACAGCACTCGCACTCGCATTCCCGTCCGCGGGAGGTCGATAAAGACCTGCTCAACCTCGGCGCCGACAGCGGCAAACAACTCTTTCTCGGCCTCTTGGATGCGACGGTCGAGACTCATCTGCCGGTCCCATTGGGTCATGACTTCTCCTTTCGGTCAGCGTCCGGCTCTCCAGCACGCATGGTCATGCCGGCCACCCCGGCCAGCCACGCGCGCACCGTTGCTTCGTCGTTGTCGGTAAAGGCGGCGAAGGCGGCGCGTTCAGCCGCGCGTACGTGCTTCGTCCCCACACGGAGGACATCACGACCGTGCTTCGTTGGTCGGAGTAGGACGACCCGCCGGTTCTGCTCGCTGCGTTCGAGCAGCCTCGCGGACTCGAGCCTGCGGATCGCCGAGTGCATCGTCTGCCTCGTGACCTGGCTAATCCGCGCGAGCTCGGAGGTCGACAGTTCAGCGCTGGTCTCGAACACACTCATGATCGCGTACTCCTGCGCGGAGAGCCCTGTGTCCTCGAGCTCGTTCTCCAGCAGCGAGCGGAAGCGCTGGTATGCGAGGCGTAACAGATAGCCGAGGTTCGCGTCAGGCGGCGGCAACGGCTGTCGGGAGCTTGTCAGGTTGGCTGACATAACCGAGACTGTACCACTTTGTCAGCTCGGCTAACAACTCACCGCCCCGAGACGTTCGGCGCCGGTCCGCGATGCGTGTGCGAATGAGTTTTCGGTGTGCCTTCGTGATGAAGCATCTGGCTCGTATGCGTGTCCGGCGCGACCGAGTTTCGTCACACACCGACGTAAACCGCACCGGATGCGCGGCCGTTCCCGCCAACACGAGCTTGCCGCCAGCGTCAACCCCGACTCGATGGTCCTTAACCTGGCTTCCGGCGGGCACCGTCAACCCCCTCAAGCTCCAGGGCTGTAGCGGCTGCAGCCGGGTGTCCGCCGTGGCCGCCCGGCTCGTAAGCCGGACACGAAGCGAGCTACCGACTCCGTTGGCGACGCACGGGCCGTGGAGCCGTTCCATCGCGTCTGCGGCTCGGTCCCTGGAGGACGTCGAGGGCCTCGGCTGCTAGACGCAGGTCCTCGATCGTCACGTGGCGTGCCTCGAGCGCGAAGCGCCGGGTCGTGGGACCCGAAAGCTGCTAACCATCTACGGATGACGCTGCCAGTCGGGGATACGACTTCTGTGCAGATCCGCGCGGCTGACTTCCCTGATCTCGCCGACGAGGTGATGTATCCGCGGATCTCTGCGCAGAAGCTTGAGCGGCTGGCGGAGCATGGCACGCGGCGATCGTTTTCGGTTGGGGAGACGCTTTATGCGCAGGGCCAGCGCGATACCCCGTTTTTGGTCCTCGAGCGGGGCAGGGTCCGGGTGCTTGACCGCAAGCCGGGCAAGGTCGTCTGGGTCGCTGACGCTGAGGCGGGCACATTTTTGGGTGACATCGCCACGTTCACTGGCGAGCCGGCCATCGCCGAGTGCGTCGCTGACGAGCCGACTGATGTGATCGCGTTCGAGCGTTCGGCGCTGCGGGCGATGTTGGCGTCGTGGCCGGATTTCGCGGAGATCGTGCTGCGCACGATGATGGTGCGTAGGGAGTGGCATGAGGCCCATGGGTACGGCGTGGCTCGGCTGATCGCTCCGCGCGGATCGCGGCGCGCGTTCGAGGTGCGGGACCTGTTGGAGCGGAACCTCATACCGGTCCGGTGGTACGACGTCGACACCGACGAGGACAGCACGGCGATGCTCGATTGGCTGCAGATTTCTCGGGAAGAGACCCCGGTTCTGGTGCGCAACAGCACAGTCCTGCGCAATCCCTCGGCCGCTCAGGTCGCGCGCGACCTCGGCCTGCGCGCGGAGATCGATGGCGAGCGGTTCGACCTCGTGGTGCTCGGTGGTGGGCCGGCGGGGCTTGCTGCCGCGGTGTCTGGGGGTGCTGAGGGACTACGTAGCCTGGTGGCCGAGGCGTGGGCGCCGGGCGGTCAAGCGGGTACCAGCACCCGAATTGAGAACTACCTCGGGTTCCCGACCGGGATCTCGGGCACTGAGCTGACGCGCAAGGCGACGCTGCAGGCACGTCGGTTCGACGCGGTGGTGTCGAGCTTTCACCGAGCAGTCGAACTCGCGCGCGGTCCCGAGGGTCTCGTTCGCATCGACCTTGACGACGGGCAGCATGCGCTCGCTCGCACGGTCGTCGTGGCGACCGGGGCGCGCTGGCGCACGCTGGCGGCTGACAATCTCGAGCGGTTCACGGGCGCGGGCGTCTACCACGCTGTGATGGCAAGCGACGCCGACCGATGCCGGGGCGAGGACGTAGTCGTGGTCGGCGGCGGCAACTCGGCTGGGCAGGCGGCGATGCACTTGTCGCGAGCAGCGCGCAGCGTCCGGGTCGTGATTCGCGACGACGCCCTGACAGCCACGATGTCGCGCTACCTGCTCGAACGGATCGAATCGCGTCCGAACGTCGAGGTGATGAGCCGAACAGAGCTCACCGCCGTCCACGGCAAAGACCGGCTGGAGCAGGCAGATCTGCGCAGCCGGCTGGACGGGAAGATCGAGCGCGTCGCTGTATCGGCCGTGTTCGTGATGATCGGCGCCGAACCGCGTACCGAGGCCGTGCGAATGGTGCTCGATCTCGACGAGGACGGCTACATCAGGTGCGGCGACGGCGCTGCGGCGCGCGAGGGACCGAATGGCTCGTGGTCGACCGGCCGTGAGCCCTATCTGCTCGAGACCGTGTGGCCGGGCGTCTTTGCGGCGGGCGACGTTCGGGCCGGAGCTACCAAGCGCGTTGCGGCTGCTGTCGGCGACGGCGCACTGGCCGTGCGCTTCGCCCACGAGCTCCTGCGGGGCCTGAACTAGATGCCGAATGACCCGCGTCGCGTCTCCCGGCCGCCCGGACCCAATACGCCGATCTAGCTTCACTCGGACGTGCTCTGATTGCGGAACGCCTTCAGATAGCGCATCGCGCCGATCGGAGGCTCGCGCCCGCCGTGCGCATCTCGCCAAGCCTCGCCTTCGGGGCCGGGGAAACAGAGGCGCTGTACCTCAAAGATGATGAACGGAACGAGCTTCAGCACGCGCCACAACGCTGCAATCGCCCAGGGCGCCGGCCCGTGTCCGATCGAAGCCAGCACGCTCGTGCGGCTCGCCGATCACGAGTGCCGCCACATTGCCGCGGTCCCGATCAGCGCACCGCTCCGCCAAGCGCTTCGCTTGACGCCCCGACAGCGGGACGCGTTCAGGCCCGTCGAGGGCCGAAGCCGAGGCGAACTCGGCGCTGAGGCGCGGCGGTCTCGGGCTCTCCGGTTCGTGGCGAGCGACGGTCATCCGAGCTCGTTCTACGTAGGCTCGAGCCGCTCGCAGCCTTCATGTCGGCGAGGATTGCTGCTTCCGAGCGTGAAGCCACGATCGGTGCAGTGAGCCCCGCGACGTGGACATGGGTTCGCCGTCCGCGCCCCCGCCCCTCGTCGATCGGCAACACTGCGACGATCTCGTCGGCACGTACGAACCGCCCGTAGCCGAGCGGCACCATACCGATGTCCGTGGCCCGCATAAGGTCTTCTGTGCGCACGTGCACATTATAGCGAACACACGTTCGATTCGATCACCTAGCGGCCGAGGATGTCGACGTGTCCGTGCTCGTTTGCCACTTGTGCGCGCACGGCTCTGCTCGATGGATCGCTGACGTCGAACGCGGCCGCGATGGCGGGGCCGCCTGTTGGCGCGATGAGGTCCGTCGTCGCCGTCAGATCGCCGTGGCCTGCGACGATGACCGTCGCTCAGCGTTCGGCGAGACCGACGGCAACGGCTTGTCCGATGCCGCTGGCGGCTCCGGTCACGACCGCGACCCGCCCGTCGTGAGGTCTATCGGTTGTTGGGTTGGGCATCTCTTCTCCTTCGGGTCGTCAGTGGGTCGCTGAGGCGACACCGAGGACAGCGGGCTTGAGCGTGTCTTCGCACCATTGCCGGAAGCTCGTCGGGGTCGAGTTCTCCGGCGTCCGCTGAGCGGCGTTGTCGATGCCCTCGTTCTTGGCGACGGCCATGTCGGTCATGCCCTGGGCCATCGCCTCGGACACGCCGAGTTCGACGAACCTGGCCTTGTAGGCCTCGAAAGTGGTCTGCTGGAAGCGGACCTCGGTGCCGAGGACCTCGGAGATGATCTCGGCCATGTCGTTGAAGGAGAGATCCTCGGGGCCGAGCAGCTGGACTTCGTCGACGCCGCTCCAGCTCTGGTTGAGCAGCAGGCGCGTGGCCGCAGCCGCGATGTCGCGAGTGGCGACGCTGGGTAGCTTGCGCTCGCCTGAGATCGGCGAGAAGAACATGCCCTGGTTCTTGATCGCCTCGGCCTGGCGGGCGATGTTGTCCATGAACGAGGGGTTGGTGAGCGCCCGGTACGCAACGCCGGTACTTGCAATCAGGTCGTCCATCGCGAGCGAGCCGGTGACGTAGCCGCCGTGGGCTGCCCACGGGGTGCCACGGCCGAGCGCTGTGACGCCGACGACCCGCTTGACGCCGCGCTTCTTGAACGCCTCGGCGGCGGGCCGGGTGAAGCCTACGAACGCGGCTTCAACGGAGGCGGCTTGCGGGTCCGGCGGCGCCAGCCAGAACACGGCGTCGGCCGCGGCGAATGCCTCGTCCACGACGGTGGCATCGCTGTGCGAGCCCTCGACGGTCTCGACGCGCTGGCGTGCCTGCGGCGAGAGGTCGGAGGCGTCTCGCACGATGACGCGAAGCGCCTCGCCGGTGTCGAGCAGGTTGTCGACGACCTGGCTGCCGATCTGACCTGTGGGGGTGGTGATAACGATCATGGTTGGTCTCCTGGGTGTTGGTGTTGGCGGGCGCCAGGTCAACGCTGTCGCCGAGGAAGGCGGCGCTGACGGCGCCGGCGACCGGAACGAACCCGATCAGAAAGCCCGCGAACGTCAGCGCGTAGGCGTGACCACCCACTGCTGGCCGGCAGCCGACACGTGAAACGCCGCGCGCATCTGCGGCAGCGCGACGTTGATGATCGTCACGTCGCGGACGACCATGAACTGGGTCACGCTGGCGACAGTTAGTGAGAACCTCGCCGCCCGGGTGCGAGCCGCGCCCGAGCCGCAACCTGCTTCGCAAGACTGTCGACGTGACGGTCATCGCGCGTCTCTTTTCTTGTTCAAACTTTTTGCCTGCATCGATCCACCGTCCGGCGCGAGTTGCCTACAGCAGCGCTACGCAAAAGTGGCTAGCAGTGTTATAGCAATTTGTGCTAGCGTCTGTCAAGCAATTTCTGTAACTCCGTTATCCTGAAGTGCTAGCCTGACGCCATGAGCGCTGTCAAGACCCGAATCCTCGAGGCGGCGGCCGAGTTGATCGTTGACGCGCCCGACGCCGAGATCTCGACCCGCGCGGTCTGCGAAGCGGCCGGGGTGTCAGCCCCGTCGATCTACCACTACTTCGGGGACAAGGAGGGGCTGCTCGCGGCGGTTGTCGACTTCACTGTGGAGTGCTTCCTCGAGGGAAAGCGCGAGGCCGCGGCCGCCGTTCACGACGATGTAGCCGACGACCTGCGCGCTGGCTGGGACAACCACATCCAGTTCGCGCGGGAGAACCCGGGCATGTACCGGCTGCTGTGGTCGCCCGCCGTCTCTCGGGAGAGCGGAGCCGCCGCGGAGGGGCACGAGCTGCTTCGGATCGTCCTCGAGCGTGGGGCCTCGCTTGGCCAGCTGCGCATGTCGGTGGAAACCGCCACCCGCGTCGTGATGGCCGCCGTCACCGGGGCCGCGCTGTCGATCGTCTCGCAACCGGAACTGTTCGGTGACGGTGCGTTCGCCGAGACGCTGCGGGAGGCGGTAATAGCGGCCGTCGTCGTGAGCGGGTCGAATTCACCGGCGTCGAAGCGCCACAAGCGAACCAATTCGTCTAGGCCGACGCTCGCTAGCACCGCCGCAACCTTGCAGAGCATGCTCAGCTATCGGCCGGCCGCCCTCACCGAAGCGGAGCGCGCGCTCATGCAGCAGTGGCTTTCCAAGCTCGCGGACGCGCCGGCGCGCCAATCGCCGCCTGCGGAGGCGGATGCAGACGGCGGCGGACGCTACTAGACCGCGCCGGTGGCAGCGCCCGGCGTCGCGCCGGAGTTCTTCAGCGCCTGCGCAGCACGCTGGAGGTAGCGGGTCGCACGCCACCTCGCGCCGGGCCCAAGGAACCGCGCCAGCTCACGTCCATCGCTGAGCTGGACGGCCCAGCCGTGGCTAATTGGTCTGATCATCATCCAGAGAGCCTTCATCGTGATCCTTACTTAGTTGAGAGGTCAATGATAGCGAGGGACGCCGCCGACACCGGGGAATCGAGTGGTGCGGGGGTCGCGCATCAGGTCGGCTGGTCCGCGGAACCCGCAGACCAACACGCGCTCGCGACGTCATCGCGAAGGCGTCACGCTCATGGCGGCCGATTCATGACCGGTCGCATACGGGCCTGATTGTCAGCTGGGGACGTAGGTGAGGACGACTGAGCTGTTGGCGAGCTTGCGGACGTCGGTGAGCGTGAGCTCCAGGGACGAGGTGTCGACGTCTTCGAACAGGCGCTGGCCGGTGCCGGCCACGACCGGCATGACCCAGAGGCGGAGTTCGTCGACGAGGCGCGCGCGCAGGAGCGTGTCGTCAACACGGCCGGTGCCCATCTTGAGCAGGTCCTTCCCAGGCTGGGCCTTCAGCTGCTCGATGGCGCCGACGGTGTCGGGTGCGAGGAGGGTGGCGTTCCACGTCACCTCGCTCAGCGTCCGGGAAGCGACGTATTTCGGTATTGCGTTGATCTGGTCGATGTAGGGTCGCTGGTGGGGGCGCCCCAGTTCGCCCGGAAGAACTCGTAGGTGACCCGGCCCAGGACTAAGGCGTCGTGTTTCTCCAGTTCCTCGTTGGCCAACTGCCTGGATTCCTCGTCGAACGGAGACCAGCTATCCGGGGAACCGATGACACCGTCGAGAGAGACGAGTGTCGATTCGATGAGCTTGCGCATGACTTCTGTCCTCCTGTGTCGTATAGGACTACGGCGAGCGTCCCCCGCGCGGCTCGCGCAGGTCTGCCGGCGGACGCTGGGTGGGCAGGTCCGCCGGCGGACGCTGGACGTCAGCCGTCGAATGTGCGGTAGTCGCCGATCAGTTCGGGCTGGGTGGAGGTGGCCGGCTGTTCGTGGATCTCCTTAGCGCCGGAAATGAAGGCTTGCAAGGAGGCCAGCGCTTGCACGCCCTTCGTGCTGCCCTCGTCGGTGTACAGGTGTATGAATTGGCGCGAGTCCGGGAGATAGAAGACCGCGTACCGCAACCCGTCCGGTCGTGTCTGTGCGAGCTCCTCGAAGACGGCGCGCACGAGGGCGGCGTTCTCCTCCCCGCGTCCGGGCTTGACGGTGTAGGTGACCAGTGTGTGGCGCATTGTTGACTCCCGTTTGTGGTTTTGGTGGTGGTTGTGGTGGTTCGCGTCATGTGGCCGGTTCGGCCTGTGGGTGGCTGAGGGCGGTCGCGGCGACTGCCTTTGCCATCTCGTCCTTGCGGATGAGCAGGAACGTGACCGGGATCGCGAGCAGCGCGACGACGCCCGAGACCCAGAGCGCGGAGTGGAATCCGCCTGTGAGTGCGGCGCGGACGGTGTCTCCGCCGCGGACGAGCACGGTGTAGTGGCTGGCGGCGACGCTCGAGGCGATCGCGATGCCGAGCGCGCCGCCGAGCTCCTGGGAGGTGTAGATCAGCCCAGATGCGAGCCCGGATTCATGTTCTGAGACGCCGGCGAGCGCGGCGATCTGTACCGGGATGAACGTGAACGCGGTTCCCATTCCCACGGCGACAAGGAACGGCCCGAACAGGTCGCCCAGGAAATGCCCGTGCACCGGCGCTTGCGCGGTCCAGAGGATCCCGATACCGAGAACGGTCATTCCGAACGCCATCACCAGCTTCGCCGAGATCTTCGTCACGAGTGCCTGCGAAAGGCCGGCGAACAGCATCGACGCGACCCCGGATGTGGCCCATGCAAAGCCGCCTTGCAAGGCGGAGAAACCGAGCACCTGCTGCATGTACAGGGTGCCGATGAAGATGAACGAGTAGAAGCTCGCTCCGAGCAGGAAGCCGACGGCGTTTGCTCCGGCGAGCGTCTGTAGGCGGAAGATCCGCAGCGGCATCAGCGGTGCCTTGCCGCGCCTCTCGATCACCAGGAACGCGCCGAGCAGGGCGGCACCGATCGCCAGCTCGGCGATCGTCCTGCCAGCACCCCAACCGACCCGCGGTGCTTGCGCGATCGCGTAAGCGAGCAGCACGAGCGCGCCGGTCACGGTCACCGCGCCGAGCGGGTCAAACCGCCGCCGTGCGGTATCGACGCGCGTCTCGGGCACGACCCGCCGGGTCAGCATCAGCGCGACGACGCCGACCGGAACGTTGAGCAGGAAGATGTACTGCCATCCGGCGAACCGCGTCAACAGACCGCCGAAGACGAGCCCGGCGGTCGCGCCGAGAGCGGCAAGCGCCCCCCAGATGCCAAGAGCCTTGTTGCGCTCGGCGCCCTCGGTGAACATATTTCGAACGGTCGACAGCGCGGCCGGGAGAAACATCGCGGCGCCGAAGCCCTGGGTTGCGCGCATCGCGATCAGCACCGTCCCGCTGCCGGCCAGCGACGCTCCGAGCGAGGCTGCCGTGAACACAGCGAGCCCGGTGATGATCACGCGGCGGCGTCCTAGCAGATCGGCGGCGCGGCCGCCGAGCAGCAGAAAGCCGCCGTAGGCCAGCTCGTAGGCGGTCACGACCCACAGAAGGCTCGCTTGCGAGAAGTGGAGATCTCGCCCGATCGTGGGAAGGGCCGTGTTGACGATCGTCAAATCCATAACCGTCATGAACGCGGCGACGGCGAGCAGCGAGAAGGCTGGCCAGCGATTGATATGCGGTGATTGGGGCGTCATCGGACCTCCAGTGGTGTGTTCGCCGCCTCCCCGAGGCGGCCTCACTAGTCCGACGCAGCCCGAGCCGCGATTTGGACAGCCTCCTCAAAGATCCTGCATGCGCCGCTCGAGCTCGGCCCGCTCGACGTCATTGGCACTCAGCTTGATCGCCGTCTCGTAGGCGCGCGCGGCAGCCTCGCGCTCACCGGCGCGCTTGAGCAGCTCGGCATGGGCGGCGTGCAGCGGCTGGTAGCGCTTGAGCGCCGGGTCGTGCAGCAGCGGCGAGAGCAGCTCGAGGCCTGCCTTAGAGCCGTCGGCGAAGCCGACGGCGACTGCACGGTTGAGCTCGACCACCGCGGTTGGTGTCAGGCTCACAAGCGCACCGTAGAGGTCGGCGATCTGCCGCCAGTCGGGCTCCTCCTCCATCTGCAGCGCGGTGATCGCCGCCTGCAGCTGGTACTGACCGGGCCGCCGCACACGCACGGAACGCTCCAACGCCCGAAGGCCCTCGCGGATGCGCGCTTGGTCCCACCGCGAGCGGTCCTGCTCACCAATCGCGAGGTAGCGGCCGTGCTCGTCGACACGCGCGGCGCGCCGCGAGTCATGCAGGAGCATCAGCGCGAGCAGTCCCCACACCTCGGCGTCGTCGGGCATCAACTGGCGCAGCAGCAGGCCGAGCCGGATCGCCTCGTGGCACAGCTCTTCACGCACGAGACGGTCGCCCTCGGTAGCGGAATAGCCCTCGTTGAAGATCAAATAGACCACGCGAAGCACCCCGCGCACCCGATCCGGCAGCTCCTCGTCTCGAGGCACCTCATACGGGATCCGAGCGTCGGCGATCTTCCGCTTGGCCCGCACGATCCGCTTACCCATCGTCGGCTCGGCAACGAGGAACGCGCGCGCGATCTCGCCGGTCGTGAGGCCACCAAGCGCGCGCAGCGTCAGCGCCACGCGAGCGGAAACGTCCAGCGCCGGGTGGCAGCAGGTGAAGATCAGCCGCAGGCGATCGTCGACGATTGAGCTCTCTTCGATCACGGCCCGGTGCTCCTGCTGGTCGATGCGTACGAGCTCTGCAAGGCGCTCGGCGCGATCCGCCACCGAGCGGTCGCGGCGCAGGCGATCGATCGCGCGCCGCCGCGCCGTGACCGTGAGCCACGCGCCCGGATTCGCCGGAACGCCGTCGCGCGGCCACGTGGTGAGCGCGGCCGCGTAGGCATCCTGGACCGCATCCTCGGCCAGCTGGAAATCGCCCACATGACGAATCAGAGTCGCCAGCACCGCCGCCCGCTCGTCCCGAAACGCGCGGGCGACCGCATCCGCCGTCGGATCACTCCACCGGTCAGTCACATGACGGGGCGGACCTCGACGCGTCCGTAGCGGATCAACGGGATCCGCTTGGCCACGCCCAGCGCCTGATCGAGGTTCTCGCCCTCGATCAGGTAGTAGCCGGCAAGCGCCTCCTTAGTGATCGCGAACGGGCCGTCCATCAGCTCCGTCTCGCCGGAGATCGCGCTGACCGTCGTGGCGGTCGAGGTCGGATGCAGGCGGCCGGCCGCAACCAACAACCCGGCCTCCTCGAGGCTACGGCTCAACTCCACAAAAATCGGAATCTCGGCCTCGCGCTCTGCGAGCTCCTCGCCTCCGACCTCGGTCGCATACAGCAAAAGCATGTACTGGGACATCATCCCTCCTCGTTGACTTTGTCAATACGACGCAGCGCGGCCGCGAATTTGGACACACGCCGTGGAGCCGAACGGCGAACCGCACCGGCGAAACCTCCCGCGTCAGCGTCGCCGACTACAGCCGGCATCTGAGAGCAAAGCGAAACCTCCGACCGGCCGCGGACGAGACCGTGGCAACGGAGGAGACCCTGGCCTCCGACTACTGCTATGCCGCGAGTCGAAGGCGATCCCCGCAGCTGGCGACGATCGGCGTGAACCGACGCGGTGTCTGTGGCAAATCACCGTCTAGCTTCCCAGGTGTGGAGTTCAGCCGCGAGTTGAGCAGCGACGTCCTGGCGGGAGACATCACGCTCTCGGTCCGACTGTGGAAGCGCCCACGGGTCACGCAGGGCATGAGAACACGCTCGTTTATCGAGTCGAGTTCCACACGGTGAGCTTCTTACTGAGCGACGCGACGACCGCAGGCAGGGTGTCGTTCAGAAATGGACCGACGGTTTGGAGTCGCAGGCGCGGGTTCCTCTGCCGGTCAGCACTCGCGCTCCCTTCGCGACGTACGCGGTTGTCGAAGCTCGCGCCACGCCTAACGTGCTGGGCGAGAGCTGGTGTCGCCTCGCCCAAGTGCGGATGATCGCCGTCCAGGCGTTGCTCTTGACTTACGGACGGATATAGGCTGACCAACAACTACGTTGAGAGGAGTTGATATGGCAGACAGTGTTTACCGCGTGACCGAAGTAATTGGTACGAGCAGTGACTCCTGGGAAGCGGCCGCGCGCAAGGCAGTCGAGACTGCAGCCGCGTCTGTGCGTGACCTCCGCGTCGCCGAAGTGATTCGGCAGGACGTGACGATCGAGAACGGCGCAGTCGTGAGCTTCCGAGTTCGGCTCGGGATCTCGTTTAAATACGAGAGCGGCGACTGAGAGCACGCCGAGGCAACCTGCCCGCCGACGCAGGAATCTTGAGGCTGTAAAACGGCCCCGGCAGAACAAGACTCTCGCCGCGCAGACTCGTGGACCGCATGGGACAGGCGCCTCAGAAGTGACGGCGGCGGTCCTAGGCTGCAACTCTGCCCAGCCGCCGGTCGCCGCTTGCCGGTCAGCGGTTTGCGCATAACGCGCGGGGCGCCGCGCACTTGCGTCTCCGGGCGACCGCGGCATTCTCATGCTGCGGTCGCTCACTATTGCTTGACAGCTGCGGCCGCCTCGAGGACGACTGCTGCATGTGGTTGGCGGCCTCGACCTCGGTGGCCGGAACTCGGCCCGGAACTTTGACCTCGAACTCAACCAGGAACCCCACGGTCAGCTCCTCTCTGTCAGACCGCGGATTTCAGGGCAGCTGTGGTGCCGGCGATGAACCCGAGCAGCGCTCGGTTCACCTCCTCGTGGTGCGCCCAGCCGATGTTGTGAGGGCCGGCCTCCACCGGCACGACCGTCACGTCATCGATCAATCCGCTTAGCCGCGCGGCAGTGACCGCGAACGGCAAGATGCGATCCGCCGTGCCGTGCAGCGCCAGCGTCGGCACGTCGATCTTCGGCAGGTCAGCACGGAAGTCGGTCAGCCACGTGTCGCCCTTGAAGAAGGCGTAGCGGTCGGTTGCGATGCCCGCCTTGATGCCCTCGAACACCTCACGGTCCACGCCCTCGGGGTTGTCGTCGGTCTTGAGCACGAACGGCGGGATGACACCGATGAGGACGGCCTTGCTGACCCGCGAGGAGCCGTACTCGCCGAGGTAGCGCACGACTTCGCCGGTGCCCATCGAGAAACCACACAGCACGACGTCGCGCAGGTCGAGGTGCTCGAGCAGCTGGCTGAGGTCGGCGGCGAAGGTGTCGTAGTCGTAGCCCACGGTCGCTGGCTCGAGCGGCCAAACCCGCGGCGGTCATAGGTGACACAGCGGTAGCCGGCGGCGAGAAGCTCGCGCTCCTGGCGCTCCCAGGAGTTGCCGTTCAGCGGATAGCCATGAATCAACACAACCGGCTGGCCGCTGCCGTGATCCTCGTATTGGATCTCGATCGGGGCGTCGTTCTCGGTTCCAACAGCGATGCGCGGCATGTCGTGCTCCTGGGTCGTGGCGTGCTGCGATAAGCGTCGCGCTTCGAGCATCCGGTCGCGCCCGTGCAGCCCCTCGGTCGATGCCCGGGTCGAGTCCCGTGAGCGTCATGCCTCCGGGGGGCTTCAAGGCATCGCGCGCGGTTGGGCCTCACGACGGACCACGGTGGGCGCCCGCGACAGATCGCGGAGGATGTCTGGGCGGTGGCGTGGTCGGTAGCCACGATTTATGTCATCGCCGCTTCGACGATGGCGATGTCCTGTTCCGTCGTGCCGCCGCTGACTCCGACGCCGGCGATCACCTGGTCCTCGCTGGTGAGCGGCACGCCGCCGCCCATCGCGGAGTATCTGCCACCGGATACGGCGAGGAGGGGATAGAGCTCCGCGCCTGGTTGCACCAGGGGGACGAGGTCAGCGGTGCGCATGCCGACGAGGGCGGACGTGTAGGCCTTTCGCTCTGAGAGCTCGAGCGAGAACGCGGGCGCTCCGGTCATGCGGTGGGTGAGAACGACGTTGCCGTGGGGGTCGATGACGGTAAGCGCGACGGGTACGTTCTGCTTGAGCGACTCCGCTTCGACGCGGTCGGCGATCTTCTTCGCGGTGGTGAGCAAGTCCATGGTCTTGTGCTTCCTTTCAGAATGTGAGAGAGGGTGTTTCGGAATTCAGCGCTCGCCCTTGAGGCCGAGCTGTCCCACGTAGAATCCGAGTCGATTCTCCGCGTCTCCAGGGTTCTGGAGGCCTTGCTCCAAGAGCGCTTTGATTCTTTCCTGCGCCGCTGGTCGCTTGACGGAGGCCATGCAGGCGTCCCAGCCCGCCCTGATTTCGACGTCGGGCGGCAGATTGGCTGCGTTTACGAGGCGCTTGGTGTTGGCGATCGCCCACTTGTCGAACGACGCGATCCGCGTTGCGAGAGCGTCAACGAAACTGTCCAGCTCGGCATCCGGTACCGCACGGTTCACGTAGCCCAGACGCTCGGCATCGGCGGCTCCGATGTCGTCTGCGCTCAGGAGCACTTCGAGGGCGCGTCCCCGTCCCATGACCCGCGGCAATCGCGCCATCGGCCCTCCACCAGGGACGACGCCCACGCCCACTTCAAAGTGCGATAAGACCGCTTTCTCTCGGCTCGCAAAGCTCATGTCGCAAGCGAGCAGGAGCTCACTGCCGTTGCCGGTCGCCCGCCCCCGGATCAGCGCGATCGAAACGAATGGGGCACGCGTCAGGCGCACCAGGACGTCGGGCCATGCCTCCAGGCCGGTCGGACCCTGCGGGATCCCGGTCAGTTCCTCGAAGTTCGCGAGGAAGTCGGAGTGGTTCAGAAAGACGCCATCGACGGCACTTTCGAACACCACCACCTTCACTCGGTCATCGTTCTCGAGCGCCGTGACGACCTCTCGGATCTGCGAAACGAATTCCGAACCCATGAGGTTGAGCGGCGGGTTATCGAGTACGACTCGACAGTGTGAAGGTGTAACTCGATTGAGCCTGACCTGCGCGGTGTTCGTTGCTGCGGGCATGACGCTTCTGCTCCTGGCGTAGGCGATGACGGTGTGACGGGGAGGGTGCTACGGGGCGCGCCTGTTCGCGTCCGGGCAACACCCGGGTCAGGTCCCCGGTCTGCCATCCACCGGTGTGTCAAACCGGGAACGAGGAACCAGGCCCGAGCTGGCACGTGACCTTTGCGACCTGGGCGGTATGCTCGCCACGATCGCCGGCCTCGAACGCCGCGCCACGACTCGACCATCCTCAGTACGCCGGCTAAGACCCCCCGGGGTGCCCGTCCCGTTTGCCGGGGCACCGGGGGTCAGCGAGCCGGCGTGCGACGCGGGGCCAACGCGAAGGCGCCTGGGCCCCGGGGTGGGTCTTAGATCACTTCGATCAGGACCACTTGGCTGGGCCTCCACCCAGGGACAGGCAGGACAGTCCCGGGGATGGGCCGGGGCCTCCCCCGGACGCGAAGCGCCGACATCGGCGGGAGTATCGGCCAGCGATTAATCAAGTACCGGCCCGCAACTGAGCCAACGGTTTCACGAGCCCGTCCAGGTACAAGGCCCGCTCCAATAGGAAGGAATTCGCATGCCTAAGGTTACCGTCGGCCGGGAGAACTCCGCCGACATCGCGATCCACTACGAGGATCATGGCGCCGGCCAGCCCGTCGTGCTGATCCACGGTTATCCGCTGAGCGGCCGGGCCTGGGACAGGCAGGTTCCGGTCCTGCTGGAGGCCGGCCGCCGGGTCATCACCTACGACCGCCGCGGGTTTGGCAACTCGAGCCAGCCGGTGGTCGGCTACGACTACGACACCTTCGCCAGCGACCTCCACGGGCTCCTGGAAGCCCTGGACCTGCGTGACGTCACGCTGGTTGGCCACTCGATGGGCAGCGGGGAGGTCACCCGCTACGTGAGTGCCTATGGCTCGGCGCGGGTGGCCAAGGGTGTGCTGGTGTCCCCGATCCCGCCGTTCCTGCTGCAGACCAGCGACAACCCCGATGGGGTGCCGCAAAGCGTGTTCGACGGATTCGTCCAGGCCGCTCAGGCTGACATGCCGGCGTGGATGAAGGGCTTCCTGGACAACTTCTATAACGCCGACACCTTGCTCGGCACCCTGGTCAGTGATCAGGCCTACCAGGCA
>DASYAP010000175.1:0-32514 GCA_036501265.1 Solirubrobacteraceae bacterium
CTCAATATCTCGTGCCAGAGGTCGTCGACTTCCTTGGCCTTCGTGAAGAAGCGGTGGCCGCCGAGATCAAAGCGGTAGCCGTCCCGCACCTCGGTCCGTGCCAATCCACCGACCTGATCGGTGGACTCCAGGACCACCACCTGCTTGCCCTGCTGGGCGAGCCGGTAGCCGGCGGTCAGGCCGGCAGGTCCGGCGCCGAGGACGACGACCGGGCGCTCGGCGGTGATCTCCGCCCCTGGGCTCACGACACCTTCCTGTAGAGCACGGCGCTGTCGGGTTCGAACAGCGCTTCCTGGTAGTCGTGCGGCGCCCAGGCAACCTGTTTGAGCATGCCGCGCCTCACATCAGCCTGAAGAAGCGCGCCCCACTCGGCGGCCCGACGCCGCACCAGCCTGGTCCAGGGTGCCTCCCAGTTCTCCACGCCCTCGGTGAGGGGTCGTACGTACAGAAGCTGCTGCCCTCGTCTCAAGCTCGAGACCAACGGTCCCAGGGTCGCGGCGGGGTTGGCGCGCTCCAGCCGGCTTTGGGCATGCACCCAATTCATGTAGCTGGGATCGGAGATCCGCGCGATCGAGTTGGCGTAATTGAGTCCTGGAGGCAGGTAGTACCAGGCGAGAGGGGTCTGCTCGGGCTGCGCGACGACCACCAGATCGCCCTTGTGCATGAGCGGCTTTATCTCGCCGGCGACGTTTCGCATATCGCTCTTGATCGGATAGGCGAACTGGCTGGGGTGGGGTGCCAGGAAAGCGACCGCCGCGATCAGGACCGCGATTCCCACGATGCCGGCCCGCGCGATCCCCAGCGCCGCAATCAGCAGGATTGCGGGAAGCACCGGCGCGAAGTAGCGAGAGACGTACGCGGGAGTGATCTGAGAACCCAGCCAGGCGACCAAGAGCGTGGCCACGGCCAACGCGATGAGGGTCCACAGCGCGACCGCGTCCTGGCTGCGACGCAGGCGCCGGGTGAACAGCGCCGCCAAGCCCGCGACGCAGCCGATGATCAGTGCGATCGTGACGCGATCGCCACCGAGCAGATCGCGCGAGATCAGAATCGGCGTGCCAAGCCCTGGGGCGTGGGACCACGGTGCGCCCGTGTGTGTGGCCTGGTAGATGAAGTTCGGGATCCAGGGAATGAACAGGACGCCTGCGCCCACGAAGGTCAGCGCGGCATCGCGGATCAGCCCGCGTCGATCCTCGGTCACCCTCAATATGGGGATAAGCGCCAGCAACGCGCCGATGAAGAAGAAGATGCCCCAGGAGTGTGTGTAGAGCATCAGTGCGAGCGTGACCGCGACGAGGAACAGGTAGCGCCGTCGCCGGTACAAGAACCCGTGTAAGTAAGCGGTGGTCGCGATCAATCCCAGCAAGGCCATCAGCTCGTACATGCGAGTCTCTTCGGCGTACTGGGTGAGCCAGGCATTGAAGGCGAACAGGACCGCCGCGGTCAGACCTGCCCGACGGCCGAACAGGCTCCAGCCCGACCACATCGCGACCGGAATCGTCAGCAACCCGAAGACCAATGAGAGGGAGTGCGTCGCAGCCTCGCTCGTGCCGAATGCACGCATCCAGAAATGCAACAGCAGGTAATAGAGCGGAGGGTTGCCGTCGTGGCGCAGGATCCCCGGAATCGCGCTCAGCGAGTGAGTGGAGATGCCCGTGGTGATTGCCTCGTCGATCCAGAACTGGCCCGACAGCGCTCGCGTTCGCACAAATGCCGAGATCGCCACCAGCACCACGAGCACGGCGGAGACGATCGCCCAGTTGGGCAGCTCGGAGAGCGACCGCAGGCGTCCTGCGCGACGCTCCCCGGCAGGCCGGGTGGCTGGAGAAGCAACGGTCGTCAACGCCTACTCCTTGGGCTCCTTCACGCCTTGCCCGAGGCAGTTCTCGATCACGGTCAGCTCCCCGCCGGAGGCGTGGTTGGGGTACAGCAGCGCCGCGCCGATGACCTCCGCCCCCTGCGCCTTGCCCTCGATCTGCTGGCCTTCGGCGATTCCGGCGGTGGGCTCGAAGACAATCGTGGGACCCGAGGGCAGCCGGCCGACCTGCAGACTGTCCGAACCCCGCTTGCTGACCGCCAGGCGGTCTGCGCGGATGCAGGCAAGGTAGTTCGGAGGCCCGGTCCGAGGATCGACGGCGGCGCCGCGCCCGCCGGCCGGCTTGGCGAGACCTGCGCAACCCGACACCAGAACGGCGGCCGCACACACAGCCGCCATGGCCTTAGTGGCCCCCTTCACGTGGGACAACCACGAGGGGGACGACCACCCGCTTGAAGACACTCCGCCAGAGTAGAAGATCGGTGGCGTACTCTCCCCGCATGTGACTGTGGTTGCAGCGCTGACTGGGCCGGTCCCGAAGGCCGGCATCGTGGTGGTGGCGCTGCTGGCCGCCGCGGCACTCCTGGCGAACCACACCCGTCTGCGGGCGGCCGCAATCCTCGGTGCCATCGTGCTCTCCCCCGCGCTGCTGCTCGCCGACGTGTGGTCCACGTCCCGCGTTGTCACAATCCGCCACCACCCCCTGGAAGCCGCGGTGGCAGCCGTGGCTGCCGTGGCCGTCATCGCAATTTTGGCGGTGGCGATCAGGTCACGCCCCTGGCTGCTTGGCCTGCTCGCGGCGCTGACGTTGCCGTTCCGCCTCTCCGTCTCCGCCGGGGGCAGTAGCGCCGACCTGCTGGTGCCGCTGTACTTCGTCATCGGCGCGGGGGCTGTGGCGTACGCAGTACCGGCCGTTTTGGGCGCAAGCAGTCCGTTGACCGGGGCCGTTTCCCGCCCCACCATGGTCACCTGGCTCAAGCGGCTCCTGGCACTGGTGATCGTGATCTACGCCCTGCAGGCGCTCTACTCGCCGACGGTGGGCTCGCCGAGCGGCTTCGAGAAGGCGCTTCAGAACATGGTCTTCTTCTACGCGCCATTCGCGGTGCTGTTCTGCCTGCTGGAGCGCGTCGAGTGGACCCCACGGCTGCTGCGCAACTGTCTGTTGCTGCTGGCCGCGATGGGGATTGTGTTCTCGGGCATCGCGTTCGTGGAGTACGTCACCAGGTCCGTGCTCTTCAACTCCAAGCTGGTGGCCAGCAACCAGCTCTACGGCTACTTCGTCGTCAACTCGGTGTTCTCGGATCCGAATATCTTTGGCCGCTTTCTGGCGGTCGTCATGGTGCTGTTGGCGGTGCTGCTGCTCTACGACCGGCCGCGGCGCGAGCAAGTAGCGATCGGGGGTGCGCTCGCGATCATGTGGGTCGCGCTCGTGCTAAGCCTCTCGCGCTCGAGCATGGCTGGACTGCTCGTTGCTCTGGCGCTGGTCGCCGCCGTGCGGTGGAGGCTTTCGCGGACGCTGGTGATCGCCGGCATCGTGATCGTGATCGGAGGCGCCGCCGTCGCAATCTCGCCGACCACCTTCGGCTTCAACCAGAGCTTCAACGGCGTCTCGGCCGGCAGAGGCAGCGTGCTCTCGGGCGGGGCCAGGCTGTTCGCCGATCGCCCGCTCCAGGGCTTCGGCTCGGGCTCGTTTGAGATCGAATACCACGAGCACAACCCTGCGTCCGGCCCGCTGACCGCATCGCACACCACCCCTGTCACGATCGCCGCCGAGCAGGGCATCATCGGCGAGCTGCCCTACATCGCGCTGGTGGCGGTAGCGCTCGTGGTGCTCGTCCGGGGGGCCCGGCGCGATCCGGCCCGCGCGGCGATCGCGGCGGCCTTCGTCGCCCTGCTCGTGCACACGATGCTGTATGCGGACTTCCTGGAGGACCCGGCGACCTGGGCCCTGCTCGCGGTCGGAGTTGCTCTTGCCCGCGCGCCCAGACCGCAGGAGGCCACAGAGGCGATCCCCGCCAGGGCGCTTCCGGCGATGAGCGGCTAGGCCTTGCGCTCGCGCCCGGTGTCGGGCCGCTCGGGAGCGGAGGCCAGGGCGAGCCGCAGCAGCAGATCGTGGAGAGTCTTGCGCTGCTCGGCGTCGAGGGGCGCGAGCAAGTCCTCCTGGGCACCGCGGGCAAGCCGCCGGCCGCGCGCGAGAACCTCGCGGCCCTCGTCGGTCAGGTGCAGGGCGTGCGCCCTGCGGTCAGACGGGTGGGGACGACGTTCCACCAGGCCCCGAGACTCGAGCTCGTCGATGGTTGCAACCATCGAGCTGGGGTCGATTCCGGTGCACTTGCCGAGGAACTGCTGCGTGGTCTCGCCCTCGGCATCGAGCACGTTGAGGGCGCCCCACATACGGGTGGTCAGTCCCAGCTGTGCGATGCGCTCAGCGAACTGCCTCGCCGCGACATGGCCCATCCGGGCGAGCAGAAAGCCCGTGTGCTTGACCAGCGCGCGGTGGATGCCCGGTGGCCCGGGAGGAGCGACGTCCGGCTTCAGATCGGGAACGGTCACTGGAAACTGTGCAGAAGTGTAGCTGCGACGTTTGCGCGTGACAATAGTTGTCATCACAAACCTTGTAGCGTGCAAACGAACTTGTTCCGGCCGAGCATGCTCGGCCGGCGGCCGGGCACATGTGCTCGGCCGGGCCGGGCCGCATGCGGCCCGGCCAAATCAAATAAATAAGCAACGGCGTTGGGTGGCGCTCTGCGGTACGGTGCGCCCGATGATCGTGGGCACGGCAGCACGGAACGCGACGATTGAGGTGACGCCGGTCCGCGGGGCCGCCGACCTTCGAGCCTTCGTCGCCCTGCCCTTCCGTCTGCATCGGGGCACTCGGTGGATTCCCCCGCTCAAACTCGAGCGCTACGCGTTCTTGATCCGCAAGCTGAACCCCTACTTCAAGCACGGCGTGGCCGAGTACTTCCTCGCGCGCCAGAACGACCGGGTTGTCGGCCGCATCACAGCCCAGATTGACCGGGCCTTCAATGAGTACCACGGGACCAATTGGGGCATGTTCGGCTTTCTCGAGTTCGAGAACGAGCAGCAGATCGTGGATTCGCTGCTCGATGCTGCCGCCAAGTGGCTGGCTGAGCGCGGTTGCGAGCGGATGCTCGGGCCGATGGACTTCTCGATGAACGAGGAGTGTGGGGTGCTGATCGATGGATTTGAACTCGAGCCGATGATCAAGCAGCCGTGGCACCCCCCGTACTACCACGAGCGCCTCGAAGCGGCGGGCCTGACCAAGGCCAAGGACATCTTTCACTGGGAGCTTCATCTGTCCGACCGGGATGAGCGCATGAAGGAGGTACTCCCGCGGCTTGCGAAACGGGCGCGCGACAAGCACCGAGTCACGATTCGCAGGATGTCGCGCCGTCGGCTCCGGCGCGAGCTCGACGAGTTCGCGACCGTCTACAACGCGGCCTGGTCGCGCAACTGGGGTTTTGTGCCCTACTCGAAGGAGGACCTCGACGAGCTGGCGCTCACCCTCCAGATCGTCTACGACCGCAATTGGTTCATGATCGCCGAGCAGGACGGCCGTACTGTGGGAATGGCGATCACCATTCCAGACGTCAACCAGGCCCTCAAGCGCATGCACGGTCGCCTCCTGCCGCTAGGGTGGTGGCACCTGTTGAGCAGGCGCAGGTTCGTCGACAGGATGCGGATCGGGTTTCTCGGCGTTTTGCCCGAGTACGAGCACACGGGGGCGGCCGCCGCGCTCTACATGGAGCATTTCGAAACGGCTGCCCGGACTGGGCTCACCCACGGCGAGGCCGGTTGGATCCTCGAGTCCAACCGCTCCATGAACCGCGGGCTCGAGGCGATGGGCGGCCGGGTCGTGAAGCGCTGCCGGATCTACGAGCGAGAGCTCGACGCGGCTTAGGCGGCGACGGCCCTCGCCATGATGGCTCGACGGAGGACGCCGTGGCGCTGACCGTCGTCGGCTCGATCGCGTTCGACGCGGTCACCACCCCGTTTGGCTCGCGCGAGCGCATGCTGGGCGGCTCGGCCGTTCACTTCGCGCTGGCGGCGTCATTCTTTGCCTCCGTTCACATCGTTGGCCCGGTGGGCGACGACTTCGGCGAAGAGCACTACGAGTTCCTGCGCGCCCGCGGGATAGATACGCAGGGCATCGAGCGCGTCACCGGCGGCCGGACATTCTTCTGGCGCGGCGAGTACAGCTGGGACCTTTCAGAACGCCGGACGCTCGACACACAGCTGGGCGTCTTCGCCGGGTTCGAGCCACGGCTCTCAGACCAATCGCGAGCGGCTGAACTGTTGTTTTTGGCCAATATCCAGCCACAACTACAGCGCCAGGTGCGAGCGCAGTCCAGGGGCGCGCGATTCGTCGCGCTTGACTCGATGAACCTGTGGATCGAGACCGAACGGGAGTCTCTGATCGAGACGCTGGGCGAGGTCGACTGCGTGATGCTCAATGACTCAGAGCTGCGAGAGCTCACGAGGGAGCCCAATCTGATCCGGGCGGCCCGCATGGTTCACGATTGGGGCCCCGGCGTCGTAGTCGCCAAGCGCGGCGAGTTCGGTGCTGCGCTGGTCACGCGCGAAGGCTTTTTCGCGTTGCCCGCGTTCCCGCTTGAGACCGTGGTCGACCCCACCGGGGCCGGAGACTGCTTTGCCGGCGGATTCATGGGATATCTCGCGGCCCATCCCGACGAGGACCTGGGCCATGAGGTGCTGTCTCGTGCGATGGCTTATGGGACCGCGCTCGCGTCGTTCAACGTCGAGGAGTTCGGTACCGAGCGGGTCGCGCGCTTGACGAGCGAGGAGATCGTCCAGCGCGTAGCCGACCTAGGCCGTATGACGCGGTTCGTGGCAGCGCCCGTGGCGCTTCGCTAGCGCTCCGGCCGTCTCCGCGCAATCTCGCTGACATCGCTTCTTCATTGGGCGTGAATTTTTTGCGCGCTATGGGTACGATCCAGACTGTGACCTGGGGATTCGTCTGGCTGATGCTGGCGCTTAAGATCCCGCTGATCACGCTGATCGTGATCGTGTGGTGGGCGATCAAGAAACGGCCCGAGGAGCCACCCGCTTCTGAGGAAGGCGGCGGCGGCGGTAGCAAGCTTCGCCATCCCCATGCGCCAAAGCCCTCTCCCCGGCTTCCCCGGCGCGGCCCCCACGGCGGCGCGCCACCTCCCCCTCCCGCCCGGGTACGTACGGTCCGCGCACGGGCACGCAGCCTCGAGCACTGAACGCGACGCCGAGGCCTGGCCCGAGCGTTGAGCCCACTTGGAGCCGCGCGCACTGGCACACTCGGTGGCATGAAAGGCCCCGGACGGATCGCCGACCCCGATGAGTGTCCTATCTGACTCCACGATCCGCGAGCTCGTTCGGGACGGACGGATACGAATCGAGCCGTGGGACCCCGCGCTCGTCCAGCCGGCCAGCATCGACCTCCGGCTGGGAGACTCCTTCCGGGTCTTCCACAACCACCGCGCTCCCGCGATCGACCTGCGCGAGCCGCCGGGCAACCTCACCGAGGAGGTGGCGGTCCCGCCTGAGGAGTCGTTCGTGATTCACCCCGGCGAGTTCTGCCTTGGCCGCACGCTCGAATGGGTGGAGCTTCCCGACGACGTCGTCGCGCGCATAGAAGGCAAGAGCTCGTTGGGTCGCCTCGGCCTGATCGTCCACGCGACGGCCGGCTTCTGCGATCCCGGTTGGAAGGGAACGCTGACACTCGAGCTCAACAACCTCACTCGCGTCCCCATCAAGCTCTACCCGGGGCTGCAGATCGCGCAGCTCTCGTTCATGGCGCTTGACCGGCCCGCGCAGCGGCCCTATGGAAGCCCCGAGCTCGGAAGTCACTACCAGGGTCAGCGAGCCGCGACCGAGAGCCGCTACGAAGGTGCGGGCACGCTCACGCGGAGGGACGGGATCCGCCTCGGGACGGGCGAGGCTACGTAGCGGATTCGCCTCGGGACCCGCTAGATCGGGTAGCCTCCGCATCGGTGCCCACGCCGCTGCTGTTCGCCGCCGACACGTTTCATGTTGCTCTCGGGATAACCGGAGCCGCGTTTGTCTTGTGGGCCGTGTTGGTGGCGACGATTGGACTGACCCGCCCGCAGTTTCCGGGGGGCGTTAGCGGGCAGCGCGCCGTGATCGCGGTGACAGTCGTGCTCGCTGCGGTCGTCATGGGGGTCGCAGTCCAAGTCGGCTGACGAAATCGCTCAGGCCCACTCGGTCGCAGTAATAGAGTGGATGTAGGTCGTCCGCTCTAAAGCAGAGCCGTAGATCCCCCGAAGACAGCGCGATAGGAGTGCCATGACCACGGAAACCAAGCAGACGGACGGCGCCCGCGCCGCTACGTCCGGCGACAGCCTGACGATCACGGACAACCGCACAGGCAAGCAGTACGCGGTCCCGATCGAGGACGGCACGATTCGCGCCACCGAACTGCGGAAGATCAAGACGCGCGACGACGACTTCGGGCTCATGAGCTACGACCCGGCGTACATGGCGACCGCCGCCTGCCGCTCCGCGGTCACGTTCATCGACGGCGAGAAGGGGATCCTGCAGTACCGCGGATATCCCATTGAGCATCTGGCCGAGCAATCGACGTTTCTCGAGGTCGCCTACCTCCTGGTGCATGGGGAGTTGCCCAACAAGCCCGAGCTCGACGAATGGGTGCACGAGATCACGGTTCACACCTTCGTTCACGAGAACGTCAAGGAGTTCATGCAGGGCTTCCGCTACGACGCTCATCCGATGGGGATGCTGCTGGCCTCAGTCGGCGCGCTCTCGACGTTCTATCCCGAAGCGTCAGTGATCAAGGATGAAGAGGTGCGCTACATGCAGATCGTCCGCCTCATCGCGAAGACGCCGACGCTCGCGGCCTTCTCCTACCGGCACAACCGAGGCATGCCCTACGTGTATCCGGACAACGACCTCACCTACCCGGGCAACTTCCTCTCGATGATCTACAGGATCGCCGAGCTCAAGTACAACCCCGATCCCCGGCTTGAGCACGCTCTCGACGTGCTCTTCATCCTCCACGCTGACCATGAGCAAAACTGCTCCACCAGCGCCGTGCGCAGTGTCGGCTCGTCGCAGGTCGATCCGTACTCGGCCGTCGCAGCCGGGATCGCGGCGCTGTATGGGCCGCTACACGGCGGCGCCAACGAGCAGGTGCTGCGGATGCTCAGGCGCATCGAGCGCAAGGAGAACATCTCTGACTTCCTCAAGGGCGTCGAGGACGGAAATGAGCGGCTGATGGGATTCGGCCACCGCGTGTACAAGAACTACGACCCGCGTGCGAAGATCATCAAGAAGGCCGCTTACGAGGTATTCGAGGTCACAGGCACCAACCCGCTGCTCGACATCGCTTTGGAGCTCGAGAAGATCGCGCTTGAGGATGAGTACTTCATAGAGCGCAAGCTTTACCCGAACGTCGACTTCTACTCAGGGATCATCTACGAGGCCCTGGGGATGCCGGTCGAGATGTTCCCGGTGCTGTTCGCGATCGGACGGACCGCGGGCTGGATCTCGCAGTGGCTCGAGATGATCGACGACCCCGAGCAGAAGATCGCCAGGCCGCGCCAGATCTACACGGGCGAGCGCGATCGCGAGTACATCCCCATGGAGGAGCGCTCCTAACCTCCGGGCTCTAGCTCGCGTCCGCGCGCCGCACCGTGGCCTGGACGCTGACCGTGCGCAGGGCCGGGCGGGTGGAACGAGAGCGCTTCTCCGAGCTCGAAAGCGTCCTTGATGCGATCGAGTCGCGCGTGCGAATGCTTACCGACGCGGCGCCCCAGCGCCCGGTGGATCTTCGCTACAAGACGCTTGAGGCGGTCCAGCAGGTCTTTGCGCGTCTCGAGCTTTCGGGACCCGAGCGCTTCATGCCGAGCATTCGTGCGGGAATAGACATCCGCGGAGACGGCTCCGCCGAGCCATATCTCGGGAGCCTGCGGCGGCGGCCCATAGACCAGCGGTCGGGCGAGTCGGCAGCGGCAGCGCTGCGGCGGGTCCTGCTTGAGTCGGACTGACCGTCATCGCTCAACGGCTATAGGACGAGCGTCCTACCGTGGCGGCGCAGCCACGCCGCGTGTTCCCGATGGTCAGGGCAGAAGCGCGCGACCAATGCCCAGAAGCGACGCGAGTGGTCCATCACTTCGAGGTGGCAGACCTCGTGCCACACGACGTAGTCGAGTACCGGCTCGGGCGCGAGCAGCAGCCGCCAGTTGAAGCTCATCCCTCCCTTCGATGAGCAGCTCGCCCAGCGGGTGCGCTGGTTGCGGATCGCCAGGGTCGAGTAGGCGTTGCCGGCCACGCGGCAGGCACGGTCGAGCTTGGCGCCGATCTCAATCCGAGCGCAACGGCGGTAGAAGCGCTCTAGCGCGGAGATGCCGGCGGGCCCGGCGGGAACAAGCAACAACTCGCCTCGGCGATGGACGCGGGTACGCCCGGTTTGCCTAACCAGGGCCAGCGGCTGGCCCAAGTAGGGCACTTGCTCTTTTGAACGCACGCGGCGACAGGGTACGGTCAGTGGCCGACATGCCGGCGATCCCCCCGCTGCCGCAGCCTCTCTCGGACGACTCCGTGGGGCTACGGTTCACCGTAGAACGCGACATCCCCGAGATCCTCATCGCCTACCAGGACGACCCCCAGCTCCACATCCGGCTCGGGCAGAAGCGCCCGCCGAGTGGAGCCGAGCTCGGACAGCAGCTCGAGGCCGCGACCGCCAAGCGCGCCCAAGGCATTCGGGCGAGCCTCGCGATCCTCGAACCGCCTAGCAACGACTGCCGCGGCGAGCTAACGGTTCAGGAAATCGACTGGGATCACGCACGGGCGTCACTGGGGATCTGGGTAGCTCCGGGCGCGCGCGACCGGGGGCTCGCGCGCCGCGCCCTGAGGCTGGCCGCGCAATGGCTCTTCGACGCGTGCGGCCTGAAGCGGGTCGGGCTGGTCACGGATCCGGACAATCGGCCGATGCTGCGCGCCGCAAGAGCCGCCGGATTCCTCGACGAAGGGGTGCCGGGTTCCGACGGTCGCGAGCGCGGCATCCCGGAGGACACGGCCGTGCTTTCGCTACAGCCTCGCGATCTCCGATCCCGGGAGGCGACGGCGGGAGCGGAACGCTCGCCGGAGTCGAGAGCCTGATGGCCCCGGAATGGAGGGTGAAACTCCCGCCGGGCGTGCGCGAGCCCTTCGAGGTCTACGTGAACGGGGTGCGCCAGGAGCTGGGGGCTGACTTTCGCGTCTCGCGTGGCGAGCTGGTCTTCGGCCGCGAGCTGATCCAGCAGAAGCTGAGCCCGTGGGCCTGGGTCATGGGCTTCTGGGGGATCGGTACGTATAAGCGCAACGACGTGGTCGACGTGCGGTACGAGCTTCGCGGCCAGCCGATGCTCGCTCACGCCCTCGAGGTGCATCCGCCCTCGCCGTGAGGTGGCAAGGCGCCCCTCAGCGGGGCGCGGCAGAAAGCCCTGCATCTCGCCTGCGCGATTTTGGCGTCCGCGGCAGGGTGCAAGATCCTTCGTATGCGACAGTCGACTGCTTGCCCTGGCGAGCAGAGTTGGGGGAAAGGATGAAGACAGAAGGTCGTGCCCCAAGAGACGATGCGCAGCAAGGCAAGGAGGACTCGCCGGCCCAGGAGAGTTCGCTCGTGGAGCGGCCGTCGGTCGCCGACTACGCGCTGCTCGAGGAGCTGCGCTTCGTTCGCCGCGAGGCCCAGGCTGAGGCGAATCTGGCGTACGAGGATTGGAGGGCTCTACCCTGCGGCGAGCGCTACGGCGTGTACCGCGCCGCGCAGGACCGGGCCGATACGGCACAGGACCGGCTGGCGGATTGGGCGACGGAGATCAGCCGCGAGCTCACCGACGGCCCGCTGGCGCTGGAAGTGCTGACCTGAGTTTCGATCTACCCGACCGCGACCTCTGCGAGGCGACCGGCCCAAGGGCGCAGCAGCTTTAGCGCCGAGAGAATCGCGCGAGTCGCATGCGAGCGGTTGAGCGTGTAGAAGTGAATGCCGGGTGCGCCCCGCGCCAGTAACTCGGCGGCTTGGAGGGTCGCGTAGGAGACGCCAAGCTGAAGGACCGCATCGCGATCCCCCGAGCGGAGCTCTAGCTGCTCGAGGAGCGAACCAGGGATGGTCGCGCGACACATTCCGGTGATGGTCTTGATCTGGCCCACGTCGGTAATCGGCATGATCCCGGGGATGATGGGTACGTCTACGCCAGCGCCCCGCGCCTCCTCGACGAAGCGGAAGTAGACCTCGTTGTCAAAGAACAGCTGCGTGATCAAGAAGGAGACCCCGTTCTCGAGCTTGCGCTTAAGGAAACGCAGGTCGTGGGCGAGGTCAGGCGCCTCGGGGTGGACCTCGGGGAAGCAGGCGCCCCCGACGCTGAAGGGAAAGGTGCCCGAGATCAGCGCGGCCAGCTCGGTCGAATAGCGCAACCCGCCGGGATGAGGCTTCCAGTCCCTCTCGCCGTGCGGGGGATCGCCGCGCAGCGCCAGTACGTTCTCGATCCCGGCCGCAGCGACCCCGTCGAGGATCTCGATGAGCTCTTGGCGAGTGGCGCCCACGCAGCTCAGATGGGCCATGGCCTCGATTCCGAGATCACGCTTGATCCATTTCGTGATCTCGACCGTCCGCGCCCTGGTCGAACCGCCGGCGCCGTAGGTGACAGACACGAAATCAGGCTCCAGCCGACGGAGCGTCTGGAGCGTCGCGCGCAAGTTGTCCTCGCCTCCCGCCGTCTTGGGGGGAAAGAACTCGAACGAGAAGGTCGGCTCCCCCTTGGTGGCGATGATCTCATCGACGCGCACGCGGCCGCATACGTTACAACCTTGACAAAGGTGTGGCAAGGTTGCCTTGGCAGGCGATTAGGCCGCCGCGGGGTCTGACTATGTCCGGCGCCAGCGCTGAACGGTGCCGTCTGAGACGAGCCTCACCTGGCCGGCCTGCTCGAGATGCCGCAGGTAGGAGAGCGTCTGGGTCAGAAACCAGCCGGCGTTGGCCGGGGTGAGCGGCTCGGCATATACCTCGGGCACGATCTCTACCACCGTACGCGGCTCGCGGTGCAGCGCCTCTGCCACCGCTTGCAGGCGCTCATCCACGAGCCGCCTGTTCGCATCGATGTGGGCGCGGACGTCGGTGAACGGCCTGCCGTGGCCGGCGAGACACAGCCGCGCGCCGAGCTGGTCTACGACGTCAAGCGAATGGAGAAACTCCCCCACCGGATCGGGCGTCCAGCCGTAGTCATAGAAGAGCGAGATTCGGCCCAGGAGATGGTCGCCAGAGATGAGCAACCGCCGCTCGGCTTGAAACAGGCAGACATGGGAGGGCGCATGACCGGGGGTCTCGTAAACCGTCCACGTGCCGAGATCGGACTCGATCTCTACTCCCGGCACCAAGTCGCGGTTGGGCTCGATCATCTCCGCGACGCCGGAGGGGATCCCCTTCATCTGCTCCGCATAGCGGCGCAGCGCGGTCTCGGGAACGCCGGATTGGCGTCCCACCTCGATCCGGCGCGCGAGTGTGCTCTGCGGATCGGAAGCGGACTCAGTGGCGTGAGCGTGGTTGGGGTGAAGCCACAATTCGCAGTTGGCGCGATGACAAATCGGCGCCGCCTGACCCCAATGGTCGGAATGAGCGTGCGTGCAGACCAGGAGGCCCACGTCCTCGAGCTCGTAGCCGACCTGGTCCAGGGCACTCTCGAGCTGGGCCAGCGAGCCGGGCTCGTGCATGCTGGTATCCACCAGCACGATCCCCGAGACGGCTTGGATGGCCCAGGCATTGCAGTGGGGCACGCCGGGCCACGGCAGCGGAAGCCTAAGCCGCCACAGCCCGGGGAGGATGCGCTCTCCGCGACCCCGTTCGCGGCGGGTGCGGTCGCGCCCTGCGGCCTCGCTGGGGCGCTCAACGGGTGGTTGAGCGCGGCGACCCTCCATCGAGCGCACCATATTCTCCAACCGCCGACCGCCGTTGCGCGGTCGCGCGTAGACTGAGCGACCCGTGACGACGACCGAGGTTGCCAAGCGCTACTTCGAGGCGCTGTCCGCGCACGATCTCGACGCCGCCATCGACTACTGGGAGCAAGGAGGAGTCGACCGACTGGTCGGACAGCAGGAACTGGTGGCTCCGCACGGCACGAGGGCCTACTTCAAGGAGCTGTTCGAAGCCTTCCCCGACTTCCGGTTCGAGGTTGTCGACACCACGACCTACCGCAACCGCACGGCCGTCCGCTGGCGGGCAGAGGCGACCTTCGCAGGACCGGGGCTCTTCCAGGGGTTTGAACCCAACGGCGCGCACATCGCGTTGGAAGGATGCGACGTGGTCACGGTGGCTGACGGGAAGATCCGCGCACTGGACGCCTACCTCGACAGCGGCACGATCGCGCGCCAACTGGGGTTCCTGCCGCCCTCCGGTTCGCCGGGTGAGGCGCGCCTGGCGGCACTTGCCAATCTCCGCACCCGGGTTCTCTCCGCCGTTCACGGCTCCGAGCCGGAACAGATCGCCGAGGGAGTGTGGGTGGTGCGTGGCGGATTCCCCTTGCGCACGATGAACGTCTACTTGCTCGCCGACGACGGGGGAGTGACCGTCTTCGACGCGGGGATCTCTGCCATGACACCGGCAGTTGCAAAGGCCGGGGCCCGGTTAGGAGGGATTAGACGCGTCGTTCTAGGGCATGCCGACGCCGATCATCGGGGGGCGGCAGCCGGCCTGCATACGCCAGTCTTCTGCCACCCCGCGGACCGCGCGGCCGCGGAGTCGCCCGAGTCGCTGCGCGACTACTGGGACCTTTCGAGGCTCGATCGACATGGGCGCCTGATCTATCCACGCTTCCCTTACATCTGGGATGGCGGCGCGCTTGAGGTTTCGGGAACGGTCGACGAAGGCGACGAGGTAGCCGGGTTCAGAGTGCTGCATCTCCCCGGGCATGCACCCGGGCTGATCGGTCTCTTTCGAGACTCAGACCGGCTGGCGCTGGTGTCGGACTGCTTCTACACGCTCGATCCGCAGACGGGGCTCAAGAGCCAGACCCGCGTCCCGCATCCGGCCTTCAACCTCAACACCGAGGAGGCTCGCGACTCGATGCGCAAGGTGGCCGCGCTGGAACCCGCCGCGGCCTGGGCGGGCCACGCCGATCCGGTGACCGGCGACGTGCGCCGCGAGCTCGAAGCCGCGGCGTCCCGGATTTGAACGTCCCAGGCGCTCGGCCCTCAGACGGCCCGCGCGTGCCTTCGAGTGGTGCGGGACACGGTCCGAGCGCGGCGCCAGCGAACGGTCCCGCCCCCCAAGCCCACGCTGCGCTTCTGTGTGACTGGTGTCTATCCGTCAAGGAGCGCGAACAGGTGCTGGTTGGCATGCCTCTGCTCGCGCTGCCGCTCGTCCGCGCGTTTCACCGGGCACTGCTCGAGCGAGGCGCGTGGCCATTGGTGCGGCTCGCACCGTCAGAGCTCGCTTCGGACTTCTTCCGTTTCGCTCGTGATTTTCAGCTCGATTCCTTCGCCCCGCTGGAGCTGACAGAGGTCCAGAGCGCGGACTGTTTTCTAGGCATAGACGCGCCGGCCAATACGCGCTCTCTTGCCGGCATCGATCCGGGGCTGCTCGCGCGGGCGACTCGGGCGAGCCTCCCGGTGCGCGAGGCCCGCCTCCAGCGGCGTTGGTGCCGGACGATATGGCCGACCTCAGCGCTTGCGCAGCAGGCGGGAATGAGCGAGGAGGAGTACGCGACCTTCTTGGCCGGAGCGTTGCTGGTTGACCGCGCGGACCCGGTTGCCGCTTGGCGAGATCTTTCCGAACGGCAACAGCGACTAGTGCAGCGGCTATCCCCGGCGCGCGAGATTCGCATCGAAGCCGCGGGAACGGACCTGCGACTGCGGGTCGATGGCCGCACCTGGATCAACTCAGACGGCAGACGCAATATGCCCAGCGGCGAGGTCTTCACCGGGCCACTCGAGGACTCGGCGAACGGGACGATCAAGTTCGAGATTCCCTCGAGTCCGCGAGGGGTTGACGTGACTGACGTGGAGCTGAAGTTCCGCAGCGGCGAGGTCGTGGCGGCGAGCGCGCGGCGCGGCGATCCCTACCTCCAGCAGGTCCTGCGAACCGACGCCCGGGCGCGCTTTTTGGGCGAGCTCGGGATCGGCACCAACGAGGGCATCGATCGAGCGACGGGGTCCATCCTGCTCGACGAGAAGATCGCGGGAACCGTGCACCTGGCGCTCGGGCGCTCCTATCCGGAGACCGGCGGGCAGAACTCTTCGGCACTGCATTGGGATTTGATCTGCGATCTGCGCAACGGCGGTCGGCTCACGGCCGACGGCGAGCCCATCGTGGAGAACGGTCGCGTGGTGTGAGCTGCTCGGGGAAGACGAGCTCGATCGTGGGGGGCCCTGCCCGCGCCGACCGACCGCTATAGTCGGCCGCCGCCGGTCCGCGTCTCCCGACGTGGGCATTACGGTGGAATCAAAGATGCCTGACGAGACTCCTATCTACGAGCTCACACTGCTCCTCTCGACCGATGCAGAGGAGGACGCGCGCGCGCGGATCCTCTCCGAGGTCGAGGCTGCGATCCAGCGAGGCGGAGGCTCGGTTCTCAACAAGAGTGCATGGGGAACCCGCAGCCTCGCCTATCGGATCGACCGGCGCGACGATGCGGAGTTTCATCTGCTCGAGATGACCGCTCCCGCCAACCTACTCACCGAGCTCAGCCACAACCTTCATATCGCAGACGGGGTGCTTCGTTTCCGGATCATCAAGGCGGTCGCGGGCGGTCGGGGGAAGCCATCGGGAGAGCCGGCAGCCGCAGCCGCACGCGGGTCTGCCGAAGGGCAGAGCGGCTAGTTGCGTGATCGGCGCCGCTGCGGCGGAGTCGAACGAAGCTGACGAGGAAAGGGCGGCTACTTCTTGCCACGACGTCACGGGTGGTACGGCTTCGTGGATGAAGCCAAGCGTTTGCGCCACTTTCCGTGCTCGGGCGCCGATTGCCGCCTGTAGGCGACCTAGACTCGGATGTGGCTCCAATAGAGCAATCCCGAAGGAGGCTCAATGAACATCAACCGGGTCGTATTGACCGGCAACTTGACGCGTGATCCCGAGCACCGAACGACCCCGGGTGGGCTGTCGATCTGCAAGCTCGGCATCGCCTGCAACACCCGCCGCAAGAACGGGTCCACGGGTAACTGGGAGGAGAAGGCCAACTTCTTCCGCGTCACCGTGTTCGGACGACAGGCGGAAAGCTGCGCCCAGTATCTGAAGAAGGGTCGCCCGGTGGCAATCGACGGACGGCTCGAGTGGAGCACGTGGGAGACCGACGGACAGAAGCGGGAATCGATCGATATCATCGCTGATTCAGTGCAGTTTCTGTCGGGCGGACGCGACGACGCGGCCGGTGGCGGGAACGGAAACGGTTTCTCCAGCAACCTCCAGGCCGCTGAGAGCGACGTTCCGATCGACAACAGTGATTTCGAGCCCGCCCCAGTGACTGCTGGAAGCGACGAGGACATCCCGTTCTGAGGGGCTCGCGCTGAGTATCGAGGCAACCTGAGGTAAAGCAACCAGTGGCAAAGCAACGCAAGCGGCCGGTACGCCGGCGAGATAGGAAAGGCATGGCCGGGTCTTCCCGGCGCAAGCCGTGCCCCTACTGCCGGGACAAGATCGATCAAGTCGATTACAAGGATGTGTCGATGCTGCGCCGGTTCACGTCCGAGCGAGGAAAGATTCGCTCTCGGCGGATTACCGGAGCCTGCCGGAGGCACCAAAGCCAGCTTGCGCGGGCGGTCAAGCGAGCGCGCGAGCTCGCGCTGCTGCCGTACGTGTCAGAGCCCGGTGAGCGCGGCGGCCGATGAGGCCTCAAAGAGCCGTGTGGCCGAGCGAGAGCCGCTGAGCTCGAGGTAGAGCTCCGACGTCGAGGTCAACACTCTTGCCGCAGGCAATCCTTCTTCAAGACGTTGAGTCGCTCGGTGAACGCGGGGCGGTTGTCGACGTCTCCGCCGGCTACCTGCGTAACTATCTGCAACCCCGCAAGCTCGCCCAGCCGGCCACTTCCGGCTCGATCGCAGCGGCCGCCCGGCAGCGCGAGCGGGCCGAGTTGGCGGAGCGCGAGAGCGAGGAGCGGGCGAAGGAGAACGCGACGCTGCTCGGACGCACTGTGCTGACGATCCGCCAGCAGGCGGGCGAGGACGGTCGCCTCTTCGGCTCGGTCACCACCCAGGACCTCGCCGACGCGATCCGCGACGCGCGCGGTATTCGCATCGACAGGCGCAAGGTTCATCTCGACGAACCGATCCGTCACACCGGTACGTACATGGTCGTCGTCGAGACCGCGGACGAGACGACGGCCGCGGTCAAGACGATCGTGGTCGCCGCCTAGCGCGCGTGGCCGATCTCCAGGCTGGCCGTCTCGCGTCGGAACGACACGCGCGTGGCCGAACGGTGTGAATTCACTTGCGCCACGCGCAAGTGAATGAGCAAAGTTCGCCCCGACTCGTGCTGGATCGACCGGCCGACTAGAACTGCCGCTCCTTGCGGGGTCCGTCGAAGCCGCCCGCCGGACGCGAACTTAGACTCGGGCCCCGCTCCGCGATAAGACGAAGATGGCGACCACCGAACAAGCCCGGGTACCACCCCACAACCTCGAAGCCGAGAAGTCCGTGCTCGGTGCCGTGCTGCTCGACGAGCGTCACCTGTACGCCCTGCTGGTGGACGAACAGCTTCGGCCCGCGCACTTCTTCCGAGACCAACACTCCGCGGTCTTCGAGGCAATGCTGCAGCTGTACAACAACGACCGCAAGATCGATCACCTGACGGTCGCCGAAGTCCTACGCCAGCACGGCAAGCTCGAGGAAGTCGGCGGCACAGACGCCATCGACGAGCTCGCCGGCTGGGTCCCGGCCGCGGGCCACGCCCGCGACTACGCCCGGATCGTCCGTGAAAACGCGCTGATGCGCGCACTGCTGACGACCTCGTACGAGATTCAGGCGAGCGTCTTCAGCCGCGAGGCTCCAGCGAGGGATCTGCTCGAGACCGCCGAGCGGCGCGTGCTCGAGGTCGCGCATGACGATCAGGCCAAGAAGCTGCGCTCGATCGCCGATGTCCTCGATGAGGAGACCGAGCGGCTGCACGCGCTGTCGGTCCAGAAGTCGCCACTCACTGGAACGCCTTCGGGGTTCAAAGACCTCGATGACCGGACCGGTGGGTTCCAGCGGGGCAACTTGATCGTGCTGGCCGCTCGCCCCTCAATGGGCAAGTCGGCGTTGGTGGCGAATGTCGCGGAGAACGCAGTCCTCGGCGTCGGGCACCCCGAGCACCGTCCTCATCCGGTCGTGCTGTTCTCGCTTGAAATGTCGGAGTCCGAGCTCGCGCAGCGCTTCGTGGCGTCTCAAGCGCGGATCCCCGGTGAGGAGCTGCGGCGGGGCCGGGTCGCGGAACATAAATGGCCGAAGATCCTCGAGGGGTGCCGTCGCCTCTCTGAAGCGCCGCTTTATCTCGACGATTCGAGCGAGACCGGCGTTCTCGAGGTTCGCGCCAAGTCGCGTCGGCTACACCATCAGGTGGAGGGAGGGCTGGGGCTGATAATCGTCGACTATCTCCAACTGATGCGCCATGAGGGCCGAGTCGAGAGCCGCGTCGAGCAGGTATCGCAGATCAGCCGCGGGCTCAAAGGACTCGCCCGAGAGCTCAACGTTCCCGTTATCGCGGTCTCCCAGCTCAGTCGCGCGGTCGAGCAACGGGGCGGGGACAAGCGGCCGATCCTCTCTGACCTGCGGGAGAGCGGGGCCATAGAGCAGGATGCCGACCTCGTGATGTTCATCTATCGCGAGGAGTACTACCAGCCCGAATCCGAGCGTCCGGGCGAGGCCGACCTGATCGTCGCCAAGCACCGCAATGGGCCGGTAGGCGATGTCGTGCTCACCTTCCAGAAGCAGTACCCGAAGTTCATGAACTACGCCGGCTCGAGGTTCATGGAGTGACGGCCGCCTTGCCATCGATTGACCGACCGGTGACGCCATGAGCTGCTCGTTCGGCATCTGCGACGGCTCGGGGCTTGTCATCGACGAGGCCACGAACACCGCTTACGACTGCCGCTGCCGCGACCAGCTGATCGCGAGGGCAAAGGCCAGAAATCTCTCGGCGGTCATCCCGCGTCGCTACCGGGACGTGGCCTTCGAGCGGCCCCCCGTCATCGAGATGGACCGCGACGTCGTAAGGGCGACGCGGGACTTCGCCGATTCGATCGACGAGCAACTCGGGGCAGGGCGGGGCCTGTGGTTCATGGGACCCGTGGGCACGGGGAAGACGACCCTTGCGATGCTCGTCTCGAAGGCCGCGCTGGAGGCTGGACGCTCGGTCGCGATCTACTCCCTGCCGCGACTGTTGAACGAGATCAGGGACATCCATCGCGCCGAGCGATCACACATCGACCTGCTGGATCGCTTGACCGCTGTCGATCTTCTGCACGTCGACGATGTCGGTGCCGAACGCACCAACGAGTGGGTGCTGGAGGAGCTCTACTCGATCGTCAACTCGCGCTACGAAGAGCAGCGCTCGATCGTGATCACGACCAACATCGACGACCATGACGCGCTTTGCGATCAGATTGGCGCGCGGACCGTCTCACGCCTGACCGAGATGTGCCAGGAGATGCTGCTGTCCGGCGAGGACCGGCGGTTCGAGGCGCGGTTCGCCTAACGATCCTCAGGGCCGCCCCCGCTGCCCCTGGTCCTACACTGACTTCGCGATGTGTGAGCCCTCGATTTCGCGCGCCCGACTGAGCGAACAGGCATGCCTGGTCTCGTAATCGTCGGTGCCCAGTGGGGCGACGAAGGCAAGGGGAAGGTCACGGACCTGCTCGCTGAGCGGGCCGACGCGGTCGTGCGGTTCCAGGGCGGCAACAACGCCGGCCACACCATCGTCCGCAATGGACGCACCTGGAAGTTGCACCTGATTCCGTCGGGCATCCTGCACCCCGGCAAGCTGTGCGTGATCGGCAACGGGGTCGTTATTGACCCCAAGGTGCTCACGGACGAGCTCGACGAGCTGCGCCGCACCGGAGTCGACACCGGTTCGCTGCGCATCTCGGCCAACGCGCACCTGATCATGCCCTACCACCTGCTTTTGGACCACGCCGGCGAGGCACGCCTCGGCAAGCTCCAGATCGGCACCACGCGACGCGGCATCGGCCCCTGCTACGCCGACAAGGCCGCGCGCCTGGGGATCCGCGTACAGGACCTGCTCGACGAGAAGATCCTCAAGCAGAAGATCATCGTGGCGCTCGAACCAAAGCGACTGTCGCTGCGCCCCTACGCCAAGGACCCGGTGCTCGACCTCCAGACGATGACCGAGGAGTACGTGACCTATGGCCACCGCATGGAGCGCTACACGGCCGACACGATCAGGCTGGTACACGAACGGCTCGACGCCGGCGACGTCGTCGTCTTCGAGGGCGCCCAGGGAGCGCTCCTCGATATCGACCACGGCACGTACCCCTTCGTCACCTCGTCGAACCCCGTCGCGGGCGCCGCGTGTATCGGCGCCGGCGTGGGTCCGCGGGACATCACCGAAGTCTGGGGAGTAGCCAAGGCCTATGCGACCCGGGTGGGCGCCGGACCCTTTCCAACTGAGGTCGAGGGCGCATTCGCCGACGTGCTCCGGGAGCGAGGCGGCGAGTATGGGACGACAACCGGGCGGGCTCGCCGCATGGGCTGGCTGGATCTTGTTGCGCTGCGCTACGCGGCGAGAATCAACTCGATGACGGCGCTCGCGATCACCAAGCTCGACGTTCTCTCGGGGCTCGATCGGCTCCAGGTTTGCACGCGGTATCGCGGAGTAGAGGGCGCTGAGTTCGAGGACTTCCCCTACCACCAGTCGGTGCTACACCGCGCCACCGGAGAATACGTGGAGCTCGAGGGGTGGGCGGACGACATCGGCGAGTGCCGCAGCGAGACCGACCTGCCAGCCGCGGCGCGCGACTACTTGAGCTTCATTTCGGAGTTCGTCGGCGTGCCGGTCGTCTTGCTCGGCGTCGGCCCAGGCCGCGAGCATGTGGTCTGGACCGCAGCGAGCGAGCACACCACGGTGGCGGCGCAAGCCGCGGCCGCGGGATGACGGCGGCAAGGCGCGCGCCGGACCCGCAAATGACCGCACGCAAGACGCGTGGGCGTGCCTCCTTGCGCGCTTGATCCCTACCGCGGGCGCGAGGGATGGCCCATGCCGGGCCAAGGGGCCAGCACGAGCACCAGTCGGGCGTCGCTCACAGCCCGGACGGAGTGTCGCTCGCGGGGCTCAAAGTGCGAGACGAAGCCTGGTCCGCCCGGAATCGTGCGTCCGTCCTGGGTCACTTCGATCTGGCCGTCTGCGACCACCAGGTAAGTGCGTTCGTGGACCTGGTGTTCCTGTAGTTCCTCTCCCGCGGGGAGATGGATCGCAATCGCTCTCGTCTCCTCGTCCGACCGGAGCACCACGGGGCGGTGGGGCTCGATGTCGAGTGAACGAATGTCCCAGGTCTCCATGTCGCTACTGCGCCTATGGCTCCGTCGCCTGATGCGGCCGACCGACCAAGGAGCTTAATCGCTCCGCGGCCCACCTGCGGCTACGGACGCCGCTCCAGCCCCACAAAGGCCTAAGCGAGTCAACGCCAGCGTTCCAGCAGGTCCTCATCGGCCACCCGGCGCACGTAGCGACCAGGTACCCCCATCACGACGGCTCGGTCGGCCACGTCACGGGTCACCACGGCCCCTGCAGCGATGAATGCCTCCTCTCCGATCTCCACGCCAGGCACGAGCACCGCGCCCGCTCCGACGCGACACGCCCTGCGCAGAACCGGGCCCTCCAGATCGCCCCGTTCGTGGCGGCCCATGGTGTCGTCATTCGTGGTGATCACGCCCGGGCCTATGAACACGTCGTCCTCGACCTCCGCCCCCCCGGTGATGTACGCCCCGCTCTGAATCAACACGCGCGCGCCGACGATGGCGTCAAAATCAACCACGGATCCGTGCCCCACGACTGTCTCAGGGCCGACGGTGGCGCGCTCCCTGATCTGAGCATGGTCGCCGATGATCGCGTTGGTGCCGACCGTCGCGCCCGCGTAAACGATCGCTCCGCAACAAATCGTCACCTCCTCTGAGAGCGATAGCGGGCCGAGGGCGCCCCCTGGCGCGCTCGATCCTGGGCGCAGGCGGGGTCGCTTCCCGAGTACCGCCCCGTCCTCGATGACGCAGCGCCGTCCGACGAAGGTCCCGCCATGGACCACCGCTCCGGTTCCGATCCACGTCGCCGCGCCGATGTGAGCGTCGCCGTAGACGATCGCCCCCGGGGCGATCTTGGCTCCGTGTTCCATGACCGCGTCAGCCGAGACATAGGCTCCCGGCGCCGCGCCCTGAGCCTGAGCGGAGACGCCGGCCCCACTGGGATCAGACCCGGACACGGTCTTCCCTCCGCGACCCCTCGAGGGACCGCTGTAGACCCTCAAGGACCCTCACCACCCGCAGACCGCTCTCGCCGTCGGACAGCGGTCGCTCGCCGTTGCGAACGCACGAGACGAAGTGCTGGCACTCAAGACTCAGCGGCTCGACATTTGTGATTCGCGGGCGGTAGCTCCCCCCGGCGCGGGTGATGTACTCGCCGTAGTCGTGCGCGTCTTCATCGAACCCCTTGTCATAGATGGTGAGCTTGCCCTCGAGCGCCATGTCGTCGAAGGTCGCCATCCGGCGTGACCCGACCACCACCAGCCGCCGCTCCTTATGCGGATCGAGCCAGGAGAGATGAAGGTGGGCGGACAAGCCAGTCGGGAATCGTAGGAAGCAGAAGACCACGTCCTCTATGCCACCGCGCACGTACGACTCGCCGCGAGCGATCAACTCGGTCGGCTCTTCGTCGACGAGGTGCAGCACCACCGAGACGTCGTGGGCGCCGAGGCTCCAGAGGGCGTTCTCGTCGGCGCGCAGCTTCCCGAGGTTGAGCCGGCTCCCGTAGATGTAGAAGATGCGGTCTCCGAGCTCGCCGGAATCGATCAGCTCCTTCAGTTTGCGCACCGCGGGGTGGTACTCGAGCAGATGCCCCACCATGAGCGTGCGGCCCGAAGCCTCGGCAAGGGCGACTACCCTCTCAGCGTCAGCGGTGGTCTGAGCGAGCGGTTTTTCGACAAAGCAGTGCTTGCCCGCCTCCACGACCGCCGCCGCGAGCGCTGCGTGCGTGGAGACAGGGGTGGCAAGTGCCACCGCATCGAGGTCAGGGTCATCGAGTAGGTCCGAGAGATCGCCCGTAAGCCGGGCCCCCGGCACAAACGAGGCGGCTTGGTCGAGGGCCTGCGGCGACGGATCGCAACACCACGCGAGCTCGCATCCGGGCAGCGCAGCGAAGTTCCGCGCGAGGTTAGGGCCCCAATAGCCGAGACCGGCAACCCCTACCCGGACTGGTTGCGCACTCATTGCAGGCGGAGTGTAAGCGCGCTGACGACGCGCTCTCCCGCGCGCCCGTCCCCGTACAGGGGTGGGCGGTCCGGGGGCGGGTCCCGGTCAAGCGCCTCCAGCGCCCGTTCGCGGTCCAAGTCGACGACCGTATTCCATCCGTGCTCGACGGTCTCACCCCACTCGGTGGTGCCCCGCAGAGTCACGCAGGGAATGCCCGCCAGGTAAGCCTCCTTTTGGAGGCCGCCGGAATCGGTCATGACGGCGCGGGCGTTGCACAGCAGGGCGCTCACCTCCACGTATCCGAGCGGCGGGGTCAGAGTCACCCCTGCGGCGTTACGCAGCGGCTCCAGCAGGTCGCCGCGCTCAAGCCGCTGCCGGGTACGTGGATGCAGCGGCCAGATCACCTCACGGGGCAAGGACGTCAACAGATCGACGAGCATCTCGAGCCGGCCAGGATCGTCGACGTTGCCCGGACGGTGGGCGGTAGCGAGGACGTACTCGCCGCTCCTCAGCCCCCAGCGCTCGAGGAGGTCCGTCCGGTCGCGGGCTTGCGGTTGCACCTTCAGGGCCACATCGACCATCACGTCGCCGACCACCTCGACGGACCCCCTGACACCCTCGGCGCGAAGGTTCTGTGCTGCCAGCTCCGACGAGCACAGCAGCAGGTCGCCGGCGTGGTCGGCGAGGATGCGGTTTAGCTCCTCGGGCATCCGACGATCAAAGGAGCGCATTCCGGCCTCGACGTGGGCAACGGGAACGGTGGCCTGTGCCCCCGCGAGCGCACCGGCGAGGGTCGAGTTCGTGTCGCCGTACACCAACACGGCGTCGGGTGTGACCTCTTCGATAACGGGCTCCAGGGCCGTCAGCATGCGGGCGGTCTGCGAGGTGTTCGAGCCCAGCGCGATCCCGAGCTCGCGCTCCGGCGCCGGGAGACCAAGCTCGGAGAAGAAGACGGCAGACAGCTCCTCGTCGAAGTGCTGGCCGGTATGCACCATCACTTCCTGGTGGACCCGGCGCAGGGCGGGCGTGACGGCCGCGGCCTTGATGAATTGCGGCCGGTTGCCGATGACCGTGAGGATCCGCATCCTCCGGCCCGAGGACCCCTGGATCATTCCGCGGACGTAAGCTCCGAGCGGACCCGTTCGGAGACGGCGGCTGCAACTCGCGTGCTGACCGCCTCACCCCCGTTAAAGGAATGGTCGTCGATTTGCGCGACCGGCTGCACCTCGCGCGTCGTTGAGGTCAAAAATGCTTCGTCGGCTTGGCCGAGCTCGTCGAGCGTGCAGGAGCGCTCGCTGGCACCGGCCGTGTCGATCACGAGCGCGCGTGTGATCGAGGCGAGGATGTGATTCGAGAGCGGCGGCGTGAAAACCTCGCCGTCTTTGACCCAGAAGATGGAGCTGGTCGGGGCCTCCAACACGTGTCCGTGCGGCGTGACCAGCAGCGCCTCGTCAAATCCGCGCTCCCTGGCGACTCGCGTCGCCAGCATGTTGGCGGCGTACGAGAGCGACTTGACGCCATCGAGAACTCGCGTCGGGGAGTAGGTGACCGTCCCCAGCCGCACCCGCTCCCGAGCCGCCGGCAGCGGCTCTGTCAGCAGGATCCGGTGGCCACCTCGCGTGACCACGATCCGCAACAACTCATGGTCGGGTCCGGAGCCGGCGTGCGCGAGGAGCCGCGCGGCCTCGGCCCGGACTGACTCGAGGTCCAGGGCGAGGCGGAGGTTCAGCGCCGAGCGTTCCAAGCGCTGCAGATGCGCTTCGAGCGCGAAGGGCTTGCCGTCATAGACGCGGATCACCTCAAAGATCCCGTCTCCCCGCAACAGCCCCTCGTCGTTGGCGGGTATGGTGGCGGCGGCCGCGAGCATGAGCGCTCCGTCCACCGAGGCGAGCGATGCCGAGAAGGTCACGCCGGGAGCCTAGCGGCACGCCTTACGAGAACGAGTGGGCGCCGGCCGCGGCAGGCGGCAGGCTCCGCAGGTCGGCGGCGCCAGCATATTCGGGCCGCGTCCACGCCTCCGCCAGGTGAATGATCGTGGCCGCGGCGGCCGCCATGTCCTGCAGGGAAGCCCATTCGCGCACCGAGTGGTACTCGTGACCGCCGGTAAAGAGGTTCGGCGTAGGCAGCCCCATTTCGCTCAGCCGCGAACCGTCGGTACCGCCACGGATCGGCTTGCGGACCGGCTCGATGCCCTCGGCCCGGATCGCCGCCTCGGCAGCGGCGAGGACGCTCGGCACCTGCTCGAGATACCGGCGCATATTGCGATACTGCTCGCGCACCTCGAACACCAGACGGGCCCGGGGCTCGGGATCCGTGACCTCGTGGGCCGCCCGTTCGAGCAAGGCCAGGTGCCGGCGGAGGGCGTCGTCGTCGAAGTCCCGCAAGATCGCCCGAAACGTCGCCTCCCTCGCCGTGCCGTTCAGCTCATACACGTGGATGAAGCCCTCACGGTCAGAGGTGGACTCCGGGGTGAGCGTGTCATCGGGCAGCATGGCCACGATGCGTGTCACCAGCCGTAGCGCGTTCACCAGCTTGCCGGTCGCTTGTCCCGGATGGACATCGACTCCATGGACAGTGACGATGGCCTCAAGCGCCGAGAAGGTCTCGTTCTGCAACTCTCCGCGCTCGGAACCATCGAGCGTGTAGGCGCAGTCGGCGCCGAAGCTGTCGAGATCGAAGAGCGTGGCGCCCTCGCCGATCTCCTCGTCGGGCGTGAACGCAACGCGCAGGGTTGGTCGCGGAAGCTCCGGATGGGCCGCCAGATGTGCAACCGCCGCCATTACCTCGGAGACGCCCGCCTTGTCGTCTGCGCCGAGCAGCGTGTCGCCGCTCGCGGTAACTATGTCGTGGCCCCGTTTTTCGGCGAGTTCCCGCATTTCGCGCGGATCGAGCCGTGTATTGCCCGTGGGAAGCTCGATGACACCGCCGGCGTATCCCCGGTGCACGAGCGGCTCGACACCGCTGGCGGGGGTATCGGGCGTGGTGTCGAGGTGCGCGAGCAACCCCACCACCGGCCGTGGCTCGTCGACGTTGCGGGGCAGCGTGGCAGTGACATACCCGTTGGCGTCGAGGTCGACGTCTTGGAGACCGGCATCGCGCAACTCTTTGGCCAGAAGACGGCCCAACACGAGCTGTCCCGGGGTACTGGGCGACCCGGAGCGATCCCGGTGAGACTGCGTGTCGATCCGGGCATAGCGGCAAAAGCGCTCGAGCAGATCATCGGCGAGCTCTCGCGCCAGCGGCGAGGTGTAGGTGTCGGCCCCTGGGCGCTGGTTGTCCGGCACTACCTCATCAATAGCACAGTCCAACGTTGGCCTATAGGGTCAACGGCCGGCTCTACTCGCCCAGGATCCGAGCGGCTAGGACCGCCGCGTTGCGGGGGTTGTCGACCCCCACACACGCCACTGGGACGCCCGGAGGCATCTGCGCGATGGCCAGAAGTGCGTCGAGACCTCCCGCAATAGAGGTACGGGTGGTTAGAGGAACCCCTATCACCGGCAGGTCGCAATGGGCGGCTACGACGCCCGGAAGAGCCGCCGCGAGCCCCGCGCCGGCGATTATCACACGCAACCCCCGCATCCGCGCGTTTCGCGCGTAGTCGGCGACCTTGTCGGGTTCCCGGTGGGCCGACATCACCCGCACCTCACAGCGAATGCCGCGGTTGTTCAGTTCCTGCTCAGCGGACTCCATGGCGGCCATGTCGCTCTTTGAGCCCATGACGATTCCGACCAGGGGCGCGTCGACCTCCATGCCGGCGAATTCTTCTTCCGGCTCGGTGACCGTCTCAAGCGTCGGCTCGGGTCGGCTTTCCGCCGCTCCGCCGCTCAGTCCCGATGCTCCTTGCTCGCTCATCTCATCCCCCACCTGGTCGGGCCACCGCGTCCAAGGCGATGTCGCGTCGAATCTGCTTGCCGTCAAACTCAATCATGTCCGCGGCAGCATAGGCGGCTCGGCGGGCGTCGGCGGGATCGATTCCAAGGCCGGTCACGGCCAGGACCCTCCCTCCAGCAGTCGCGAGCTCGCCGGACGCAAGCCGAGCGGTGCCCGCGTGGGTGACGTGCACCTCGGGCGAAACACGCTCTAAACCTGAGATCACGTCCCCCTTTGACGCCGATTCAGGGTAACCGCGGCTGGCCAGTACGATCGTGACCGCGGTCCGTCTGTCCCATTCCAGCTTCACTGCCTCAAGGCCGCCGGGCTCTGTGGCGCGCTCCAGCAGCTCGAGCAGATCCGAGCGCAGCCGAGGCAGAATCGCTTGCGTTTCAGGGTCGCCGAAGCGAACATTGAACTCGAGCACCTTGGGGCCGCCGGCCGTAAGCATCAGCCCCGCGTACAGGACACCCTGAAACGGCGTCCCCCGGCGCTGCAGCTCGTCGAGCACCGGCGAATGGACGCGTGCGCAGATCTCCTCTGCGCGAGCGGTATCGATCGCCCGCACCGGGGAGTACGAGCCCATACCACCGGTGTTGGGCCCGCGATCGTGGTCGAAGATGCGCTTGTAGTCGCGCGCCGAGGCGAGCGGGATCGCCCGTGTGCCGTCGCAGAGGGCGAGCAGAGAGAGCTCGTCTCCCTCCAGATATTCCTCGACCACCACCCTCTCGGTGTCGAAGCGCCGCTCCACGAGCAGCTGATTGAGCGCATCGCGGGCCTCGTGCTCGTCCGAGGCGATGATCACGCCTTTGCCGGCCGCGAGACCGTCGGCCTTGACGACCGCTGGGTAACGCTCGATCGCCTCGAGGCCCGCCGCAGGGTCGCCGACAACACTGTGCGCGGCCGTCGCCACCCCCGCCGCGGCCATCAGCTCCTTGCTGAAAGCCTTCGACCCTTCGACAGCGGCAACGGCCGCGGTGGGGCCAAAGCATTTGATTCTCGCTTGCACCAGCGCGTCGGCAACCCCCTTGACCAGGGGCGCTTCGGGGCCCACTACGACAAGGTCAACCGCTTTGGAGCGCGCAGCGACCACGACCCCGTCGAGGTCCTCGGCCGCGACGTCGACCAGCTCGGCATCAGCCGCGATGCCCGCGTTGCCGGGTGCGCATAGGAGCTCGGGCTTGCGCGGCGAGCGCGCTAGGGCCTGTACGAGCGCATGCTCGCGTCCCCCGGACCCGAGTACGAGGACGCGGGGACGCCGCCAGTCCGACTGTCCGCTTGCCCTAGATGGCGCCAATGAAGTCGTCGACAGGGATCGCGCTCAGCGTTTCGTACTTGGCCGTGCCTCGCGATCCCAGCTCCAGCGATACGCGGGCGATTGTCTTCTCGTCGGGTGCCTCGATGACGTTGACGAAATCGAAGTGGCCGAGCGTGGCCCACTGGGCCTTGACGGTCGCACCCAGCTGCTCGACCTCGCGGTTGACCTCCCTGATTCGGGCCGGGTTGTTCTTGATCGTCTGGACTCCCTCCGGCGTCAGGGTCGAGAGCATGATGTATGTCGGCATTGCGTCCTCCTCTGCTCGTGGACTCGCGGTCTCACTTGTACCCGATTCGGCTCGTGCGTGGCGGCCCGCCACGGTAGGGTGCCTCTCATGAGCGACACGCGCGTCAAGTTCACTCTCGCCGAGGACGAGATCCCCACCACGTGGACGAACCTCCTCCCCGACCTGCCAGGGCCACCGCCTCCACCGCCGCTGCATCCCGGGACCAAGCAGCCCGTTGGCCCCGACGATCTGGCGCCTTTGTTCGCGCCGGGCCTGATCGCGCAGGAGGTCTCTCCAGAGCCCGAAATCGAGATCCCCGAAGCCGTCCGCGAGGCTTACAAGCTGTGGCGTCCCACGCCGCTTTACCGCGCTCTGCGGCTAGAGCGCGAGCTCGAAACCCCCGCGCATATCTACTACAAGTACGAGGGCGTCTCGCCGCCCGGATCGCACAAGCCCAACACGGCCGTCGCGCAGGCATATGAGAACTCTGTCGCCGGGATCAAAAAGCTAACCACCGAGACGGGCGCAGGACAGTGGGGGTCTGCGCTTGCGTTCGCGTGCCAGCTGTTCGACCTTGAGTGCGAGGTCTGGATGGTCGGATCCAGCTACGACCAGAAGCCCTACCGGCGGTCGATGATTGAGACCTGGGGGGCGGCCGTGCACCGCTCGCCATCCGATCTCACCGAGGCCGGGCGCTCGCAGCGCGAGCACACCACGGGGTCGCTTGGAATTGCGATTTCCGAAGCCGTAGAAGTTGCAGCCCAGAACGCCGACACCAATTACTCGCTCGGCTCGGTGCTAAACCACGTGCTGCTGCATCAGACGGTGATTGGGCAGGAGGCGATCGCGCAACTCGGGCTCGCCGGCGAGGAGCCGGACATCGTGATCGGGTGCGTCGGAGGGGGCTCCAACTTTGGCGGCCTCGCGATCCCCTTCATTCGCCGTGTGCTCGCCGGCGATGCCAAGACCCGCTTCATCGCGGCAGAACCCGCCGCGTGCCCCACACTAACGCGCGGAGCCTACGCATACGACTTCGGCGACACCGTGGGAATGACGCCGTTGATGCCGATGTACACACTTGGACACAACTTCGTGCCGCCGCCCGTGCACGCCGGCGGCTTGCGCTACCACGGCGACTCGCCTCTGGTATGCGGCTTGGTAAAAGCGGGTTTGGTCGAGCCGCGAGCCTACAAACAGAACGAGACGTTCGAGGCCGCGGTCCGGTTCGCGCGCACCGAGGGGATCATCCCCGCTCCCGAGCCCGCGCACGCGATCCGCGCGGTGATCGACGAGGCCGCAAGCGCGCGCGAGGCGGGCGAGGCGCGCGTGATCCTGTTCGGGCTGTGCGGACACGGCCATTTCGACCTGAGCGCCTACGACGCCTACCTCGCGGGAAAGCTCGAAGATCCTCAGTTCTCGGAGGCCGACATGGACGCTGCGCTGGAGCGGCTACCCGAGGCGCCCGCGCTGACCTAGCTTCCGGGCCCGGGCGGCTCAGACCACGGCAGCGGCTTCCGCGCGCTCCAAGACGATCTCGCCATCGGACGCGTCTACCACGACCGTGTCTCCGGCAACGAAGCGGCCCTCGAGAATGGCTAGTGCCAGGGGATCGACCAGCCGCTTCTGGATGACCCGCTTGAGCGGCCGCGCGCCATATGTCGGGTCGTACCCCAGGTTCCCCAGGAGTGTTCGGGCCAGATCGGTCAGCTCGACTTCGATCTCGCGCTCCCGGACGCGCTCGATTACACGCGCCACCTGAAGGTCGACGATCTCGCCGATCTGCTCGCGGGTCAGCGGCTGAAACTCGACGATGTCGTCAAGCCGGTTGATGAACTCGGGACGGAAGTGAGCGTCGACGCCGGCCCGTCCGCCGGGGATGTTGGACGTCATGATGAGGACGGAGTTCTTGAAGGACACGGTGCGGCCCTGGCCGTCGGTCAGCCGGCCGTCGTCCAGCACCTGCAAAAGCGCGTTGAAGACGTCCGGGTGAGCCTTCTCGATCTCGTCGAGCAAGACGACCGAGTAGGGGCGGCGGCGAACCGCCTCGGTGAGTTGACCACCCTCCTCGTACCCGACATATCCAGGCGGTGCCCCGACCAGGCGAGAGACCGTGTGCTTCTCCATGTACTCGGACATGTCGAGGCGCACCATCGCGTCTTGGCTGTCGAACATGAACTCCGCTAGTGCCCGCGCGAGCTCGGTCTTGCCGACGCCCGTCGGCCCCAGGAAGAGGAACGTGCCGATTGGTCGATCCGGGTCCTGGAGGCCTGCACGCGAGCGGCGCAGCGCGGACGAGACCGCCGATACCGCCTCGTCCTGGCCCACAACGCGTTGGTGGAGCCGCTCCTCCATGTGCACCAGTTTGTCGATCTCGCCTTCCATCAGACGGGAGACCGGAATGCCCGTCCACTTGGCGACCACCTCTGCCACGTCCTCGGCGTCGACCTCTTCCTTGAGGAACTTCGGCCCGTGGCCGTCCGCGGCGGCTGCCTGGGCGGCCTCCGCTTCCTCTATCTGGCGCGTCAGCTCCGGAATCGTCCCGTACTGAAGCTCAGCCGCGGTTCCCAGATCGGCTTCACGCTGCGCGCGCTCGAGCTCGATCCGCGCCTGCTCGAGCCGTTCGTGGAGCTCGGCGACCGCGCCGATGGTTTCCTTCTCTCGCTGCCACTCCGCGTGCATCGCCTGCGAGCGCTCGCGCTCGCCGGCAAGGGTCCGTTCGAGCTGCTCGCGCCGCGCCATGGTCCCGGCGTCCTGCGCGCCGTCGGAGTCGAGCGACTGCAACTCGATCTCGAGCTGCATGATGTGCCTGTCCACCTCGTCGATCTCGGTCGGCTTGGAATCGATTTCCATCCGGATCCGCGAGGCCGCTTCGTCGAC
>DASYAP010000176.1:0-11463 GCA_036501265.1 Solirubrobacteraceae bacterium
TTAGGGCGCTCCCGCCCGCGTCAGGCACCGCGCCCCGCACTCGGCACCCGTCGCGGTGGCCTCGGCGACGGAGGCGCCGCGCGCGAGCGCGAACGTGAAGCCCGCCGCAAACGAGTCGCCGCAGCCGTACGCGTCGCGCACTCGCCCGGGTGGCGCGACCGCTTCCCAGCGGCCGCAGGAGTCGTTTGAACTCCACCACCGACCGCCGCGCGCGCCCTCGGTGCGTACCTGCAGCCGCGCCCGTCGTTCGATGCGGCCAGCCCACTCCTTCTCGTCGGGGTCGTGCGTCGAGAAGACCAGGGCGTCGATATCGGGACCCGGTTGCACCAGTGCGGTCCGGGCCCGTGGTGAGGCCACGACAACCGCGGCCGCCCTCGCCCGGCGAAGGGCCTCGGGGTCGCCGGCTGTGAAGTAGGCGCCATCTGCGGACCCCAGCAGCTCCCACGCGAGCGCGTCGGAACCCAGCGGGTCAAGCCTCTCACCGATCGTGATGATCGTCCGCTCGCCGCGACCGTCCAGCAAGGTCACCGCGCGTCGCGTGGGCTGGCGGCGCCAAGCTATTTGCATGTTCACTCCGCGTCCGGAGAGCTCGTCTGCCGCGGCGTGGCCGTGGACGTCGTCGCCCAGAGCGCAGAAGAAGTCAACCTCTGCGCCGAGCTGCGCGAAGACGGCGGCCACGACACCGCCGCCGCCCGCGGCGCGGGCGAAGCCGCCCGCCGCGTGCAGCACTTCCCCCGACCTTGGGTGATGGGCGACGGGAACGAAGTCGACCCACTCGACGTGCCCGACGACGGCGAGTCGTGTGGGCCCTTGGGGCTCAGCCACCGAGAACTTCCAGCGCTAACGCCAGAGCTACCTCCGAGCGCTCGCGTAGAGACGGAGCGAGGACGAATTCGGTCGAAGTGTGGGCCCCCCCACCGCGGGGGCCAAGGCCGTCGATGGTCAGTGGGATCGACGCCGCGAAATGGCTCGCGTCGCTTGCGCCGCCGCGATCTGTTCCTACGAGCGGTCTCTCGATCCGGGCTGCGGCGCGGTTGATCACGGACCCGGTTGCAGCGCGCGTATCCATTCCTGGCCACTGCCGCAGAAGCGCCGGTGAGAGCTCCACACCGCCCCGAGCAGGGGGAACGGACTCGAGCACTGGCGCGAACGCGTCGAGGTGGTCGGCGCGGATGTCGAACAACAGCTCGCCTGCGGCCGGGACGACGTTGAGGGTGTCGCCTGAACGGAACACGGTGGGCACGACGCTCAGCCGCTCGGATCCGTGGGGGTCGTGGAGCCGTGACACGTCGAGCGCCGCTTGCGCTAGCGCCAGCAACGCGTTGCGGCCGTTGTCGGGCGCGCTGCCGGAGTGCGCGGCGCGCCCAGCGGCGGTGACGCGCAGTGAGCCGGCGGCCTTCCGCCGCACGATCACCTCCTCGGCACCGGCGGTCGTCTGCCCCGCCTCGAAACAGAGGCAGGCGTCGTAATCCGCGAACCGCTTCACGTGCGCGAACTCGGAAGTGCGCCACTCCTCGTCGGTGACGAGCAATACGGCCAGCTCGGCGAACAGCTCGGGGCGCGTGGCGAGAAAGCGGGCCAGCCCCAGCGCTAGGACGACGCCCCCCTTCATGTCCGCGCCACCAGACCCGTACAGCCGCTCCCCCCGGCGGTGGAGCGGCGCGTGGGCCTCATGCGAGAAAACCGTGTCGACGTGGCCCAGCAGCAGCAGGCGCAGGCTTCCGCGGCCGGGGATGCGCGCCAAAAGGTCAGGTGCGCATCTCGGCGTCGAGCATTCCGGCCGTTGTACGGAGGCTTCCACCGGCAGCAGGGCCGCGCAGATCGCGATCGCCTCCTCTGCTCCGGCGATGTCGCCCGAGGGGGTGGACACCCCGACCAGCGCCTCGAGCTCGCGCTCGGCGCGGGCGGCCATCTCGTTAGCGCCGGCGACGATGGTTTGATCCATGGGCAGTTCCCGAGTGTTGCATCCGAGCGCGCGTGCCGGGGCTGTCATCCTTTGAGCTATGGCGGCCCCTTCCATGAGCGCTCCTCAATCGACTCCCAAAGAGCCGGCGTCGCGCAGAGGTCGCCAGGCGCCTCGCAAGGGCCTTTCGGGCGCGCTACAGCGCCGGGCCGGCAACTCCGTCGAAGGTCTCGAGCTGCTGGCGGTGCTCGTCGCGGTCATGTGGATCGTCGAGGTGGTCAACGCGCTCGACTCAAACCGGCTCGACACTGCCGGTGGCCTTTATGCGCGCAACGTCGACCATCTGTGGGCGATCTTTACCTCGCCCTTCCTGCACCTGGGCTTTGGTCACCTGATCGCCAACACCATTCCGTTCGTCTTCATGGGCGCGATCATCGCCTTGCGCGGGGCCGCGCGATTGGCGCTGGTCACCCTGATCGTGGTGATCGTCGGCGGGCTAGGGACTTGGCTGATCTCTCCGGGTGGGACCGACACGATCGGCGCCAGCGGCATCGTCTTCGGCTACGCCGGCTACCTGCTGACGAGGGGACTGTTCGACCACAGCGTTTCAGAGCTGCTCACGGGCGCGGTCGTGGGCGTCCTATGGGGAGCGGCACTGATAGCGAGCCTGATACCCCACGGCCACGTCTCGTGGGAGGGCCACCTCACCGGAGCGCTGGGCGGTGTGATCGCCGCCTGGCTGCTTGCCCGCAGGGACGGACGACGCGGCGTCGACCAAGGTCGATGGCACGGCTTCCGAAGCGCGGGTCAGCCGCCGCCTGCCTACCCGGTCGCGCGCACGAAATAGCCACTCGTCGGCAGGCGGCCCACGAAGTGATCACTCGTCGGAGGGCGAGCACGCCAAGTAGCCTCCCCAGCGAACCTTCTGAAAGCTCATGATTCGGATCTTTTCTGGCATTCAGCCCACGGGGCGAAAGCACCTCGGCAACTACATAGGAGCAATCACCCAGTACGTCGCGGGCCAAGACCGCGGCGAGGCGATCTACTGCGTCGTCGACCTGCACGCGACGACGGTTGCCTACGAGCCCGCGCTGCTGCGAGCGTCCGTCTACGACACCGCCGCGACGCTGCTCGCCGCGGGACTCGAGCCCGAGCGCTGCATTTTCTTCCGTCAGGGGGACGTCCAAGAGCACACGGAGCTCTGCTGGCTTCTGTCCAGCGTCGCCGCGATCGGCGACCTCAACCGCATGCACCAGTTCAAGGAGAAGTCGGCCTCCCAACGGGAGCTCGTCAGTGCCGGGCTCTTCAGCTACCCGGTGCTGATGGCAGCCGACGTGCTCGCCTACCGGGCCACGGACGTGCCGGTGGGCGATGACCAGCGGCAACATGTCGAGCTGATGCGCGACATCGCGCACCGCTTCAACGCCCGTTTCGGCGAGACGCTCGTCGTGCCCGAGGGTCGCTATCGCCAGGTGGGCGCCCGGATCATGGACTTGCAATATCCGGAGCGCAAGATGTCGACAACCGGGACCAGCCCACAAGGCACGGTCTACGTGTTGGACCAGCCCGATGCGATCGTCAAGAAGTTTCGCTCGGCCGTGACCGACTCCGGGACCGAGGTGGTCCGCGCGCCGGACAAGGCCGGCATCTCCAACCTGATCGAGATCATGGCCGCCGTGCGAGGGACCGCCCCCGGCGCCGTTGAGGCGTCGTTCAACGGGTCGGGCTACGGCGCTTTCAAGCAGGCGGTGGCCGACGCGGTGGTGGAATACCTCGGCCCGGTGCGCGAGCGCTACGAAGCGCTCCGGGCCGACGAGGGCGCGCTCGAGAACACCCTCGCACACGGCGCAGAGAAGGCGCGCGCGATCGCCTCGGTCACGCTGGCCGACGTTCGCGAGGGGATGGGGGTCGGGCCGGTCCGACCCCGCCGCTAACTTCTGCTCGTGCGCCTAGTCGATCTCGAGCTCGACCTCGATGTATTCGCGGGCCCGTTCGACCTGCTGCTGACCTTGATCCTGCGCGAGGAGGTGGACCTGCTCGAGGTCGACCTCGCGGAGATCGTCATCTCCTATGTCGATCACCTGGAGCGCCGCGCGGAGCTCGATCTCGAGGCCACCACCGAGTTTCTGGTCCTGATCGCTGCTCTGCTCGAACTGAAATCGCGCCTGATGCTTCCGGGCGAGGACCTCGACGAGTTCGAGCTCGATCCCGCCGACGCCGCCGAGGAGCTGCTCGCGCGCCTGCTCGACGCCCATCGCTACCGTGATGCCGCCGCTGACCTCCGCGCGCGGCTGGACGAAGAGGAGGGGTACAGATTTCGCTCCGCGCCGCTCCCGCCGGAGCTTCGGCGAGCGGCGTTGGGCGAGGCAACCCAGGCATACCAGCCCGCTGTGCTCTCCGAGGGGATGTCTGAACTGCTGCGCGTCCCGGAACCCGTCGACACGCGCCATATGGTCGCTTCGCGCGTCACGGTCGCGGATCGGCTGGCACGGCTACGGGCGCTGCTTCGGCGCGGAAGCTTCAGCTTCGATGAAGCGGTGGACCTCGCGGATCGGGTCACTGTCGCGGTGACGGTGTACGCCCTGCTGGAGCTCTACAAACGAGGCGAGCTCACCTGGAGGCAGGACGAGCCCTTCGGTGAGATCACGATTACGCGAAGCGCAAACCAACTGGCGGAGGTGGCCGGATGACGAACGGCGCGAGCGGCGAGCTTGAGCGTGTGATCGAAGCGCTGCTCTTTCTCTCGCCTGATCCGGTGGGGGCAGACGCGCTCGCCGAGGCAACCGGAGCCCAGCTGCACCAAGTCGTCACCGCGCTGGAGCGGCTGCGGGAACAGTTCGAGTTCGACCGCAGAGGCCTCGTGGTGCGCGAGGTCGCCGGCGGCTACCTGTTGGCCACCCACCCAGACGCCGAGCCCGCGGCGCGACGCCTGCTGGCGAAGCCGCGGACTCCTCCGCTGACCGCGGCACAGGCGGAGACGCTTGCCATCGTGGCCTACCTGCAGCCCGTGAGCCGCCCCGAGATCGCCCGCATTCGTGGGGTCAGCGCCGAGTCGGCGGTCGCAACGCTGCTCGAGCGCGGGATGATCGAGGAGAGCGGCAGGTCACAGTTCGGCGCGATCCTGTACCGGACGACGGAGCTCTTCCTGCGGCTGTTCGGGCTGAACTCCCTCGATGAGCTGCCCGACTCCTCCGAGTTCGACCCCTCGCCTGAAGTCGAGTCCGAGCTGCGGGACCGGCTGCTCAAAGCGGGCGAAGCCCGTGCCAGCGCCTGACCCCGACCCTGGCGACAGGGCTCGGACGGGCGGGCTCGTCGAGTTTGATGTCGAGCGCTTCGGTTGGGCCGACGTAGCGGCTAGCGCATACAAGCCGGCCGACGGCTCCACGGCGCGGGGTATGGACTTCACGGGCGTCAGCCGACACACCCTCGCTGCACCCGAGGAGCTCCCAGCCGCGTGGGAACTTCGCTACTTCGAATTCGAACCGGGGGGATACTCGAGCCTCGAGAAGCACCGGCACGCGCACTTCGTAGTGGTGTTGCGCGGTTGCGGCCGGGTGCTCGTCGGCGCGCAGGTCGTCATTTGCCGCCCGTTCGACGCCGTCTACGTCCCCTCGTTGGCGCCGCACCGCTGGATGGCCGCCGGCGAGGAGCCGTTTGGCTTTTTATGCACGGTCGATCGCGACCGCGACCGGCCTCAGCCCCTGGCAGACGACGAGTGGGCCGAGCTGAGGGCCAACCCGGAAACCTCCCCGTTCATCTTCTGAGGGGCTTTCGCCGTGCGCGGCTCGGTCGCCGCCAGCTGGCCGCAGGCGGCCTCGATCTCGCGCCCGCGCTCCAAGCGCACGGTCGCCGTCAGGCCGCGGCGCTCCAGTTCCGAGCGAAAGGCGGCGATGGCCTTGGGGCTCGACCCCCGGTACGGCGACGACGTCGGGTTGTAGGGGATGAGATTGACCTTGAAGACACGGGGATCGAGGACGTCGGCCAGCGCGACCGCCTGGCCATGGGCGTCGTTGACGCCGGCCAGCATCACGTACTCGACGAAGACGCGGCGTCGCTTGCGGTGGTGGTACTCGCGGCAGGCGGCGAGGACGTCGGCGAGCGGGTAGCGGTCGTTGACGGGCATGAGCTCCGATCGAAGGTCGTCCTGCGCAGCGTGCAGCGACAACGCCAGCCTCAACGGCATCGGGTCCGCGGCGAGGCCTTGGATGCCGGGGATCCACCCGATCGTGGAGATCGCGGTGTGCCGATGCGAGATGCCTAGCTGGGGCAGGTGCCTACACGCCTCCAGCACCGCCTCGAGGTTCAACAACGGCTCGCCCATGCCCATGAAGACGGCGTGATCGGGGCCTCGCCTGTCGTCGGCGGCGTCCATTCGCTTGAACAGCAGCACCTGATCGAGGATTTCCCAGGCGGTCAGGTTGCGCCCGAAGCGCATTTGGCCGGTGGCGCAGAAGCTGCACGTCAACGGGCAGCCCGACTGGGATGACAGGCACACCGAGCTGCGTCCGTCTCGGTAGCGCATCAGCACCGCCTCCAGCGGCCGTCCATCGGCTGTGGTCAAGAGGACCTTGACGGTCCCGTCGCGGGCCCGGCTTTCGCGCTGGACCGAGAGGGTGGTAAAGGGGACCGCCGCGGCCAGCTGCGACCGCAGCTTCGATGGGAGGTCCGTCATCTGCTCGAAGCCGTCCGAGCCGCCGAACGCCCAGCGAAGCACCTGCCTTTCCCGGTAGGGAGGCTCGTCCAACTCGGCCAGTGTGCGCCGAAGGAGGGCCACGTCCATATGGCCTATCGTGGCAGGCGAAGGCAGCGAGGGGCTACGGAGCGTGGACCGCTGCCGATGTGCCGTGCGGGAGCGCCCTCCCGTTCGCGGCGAGGGCCTGGACGCGGAAGTAGGGGCCCTTGGTGGCCAGGACGCGGGTGGAGGTCTCGAAGCTCGTCCACCTAACGGTGGCGATCGTGTTGAACCGTCCCGCGGATGTCGCTCTCGCTTCGATGCGCCATTTGACTACCCTGGTGGCGCCGTTCCAGCTCAAGTAAATACGGTCGCGCCCGGCGGCCTTTGACTTCCTCACGGCGATCGCAGGGGCTTGTAGGGGCTTCCCGACCCAGACGAAGCGATATGCGCGATAGGACTGGATCGGGGAGCGCATCGAGCCGCTGAAAATCTGCGTGCCGCTCGGCGCGTATTGAGAAAAGTAGGAGCGCGAGCCCCAGCCGACGAACACGTCGCGATTCCTCAAAAGCTGCGTGCTGCCCTGACTGAGCGCCAGCACCGGGGGCTTGTGTGTGAAGGCATGCACGAGGGTCGCCTGGTGGTTGCCGAGGTGGATCTCAAGCGCTCGCGACTGCGGGGCGCCACCGTCGTCGAACACGGTCAAGATCCCGTGTCCGTGCAGCGTCGCGTCGTGCTGCCACTGAAAGTCCGAGCCTGGCCCCATGTTGAAGCTCGAGTGCTTGCCGCCCAGCTCCCAGGCGATCCGTCCGCTCTTTTTCTCGATCGAGTAGACCGCCCAGGTGTGGCGGGCGGAGACAAGGATGCGCCCGTCAGGGAGCTGCTGGATCGAGTTCAGGTGGAAGTAGTCGTAAGGCTGGCCCGGGACATATCTCTGGTAGGACGCGCTGATCGGCACATGACCGAGTGCGTGCCACTCCCAGATCACCTTGTTTGTGGCCACGTCGATCTCCTGGATGATCCAGTCGAGCACCGTTCCGTTGGCCGGGCCCCCAACGGAGGTCAGGTTGGCGTGAACCGGCGACCAGATCTGCACGAACGCAGTTGCCTCCGAACCTTCGTGGCCCAGCGTGAACTCGTGCAGGTCGATCCCTTGTTTCTTATAGCCGTCTCCTGCCCGGACTGTGTGGATCGTCTTGTACGAGCTGTTCAGGATGTGGCCTTGGCCCCGGCCCACACCCGGTGGCACCACCAGGCCCTGCCAGTACGTGATCACCCGGTGGTGCTTGTAGCGCTGAACACGCGTGTTGAAGATCGACGGGCCTCGGTGGGCCGTTTTCGATGGCTGGTACCAGCGCAGCTCACCTCGCGGATTGAGGAAGAGAGCGGCCGGCTGCCCCGAGTTCTGGGTGTCGAGGAAGATGTCGCCGGAGGTGGTGTCGGTGTCTTTCCCGTGCATGGAGAACCAAGGCACGTGAAATCGGGGCTCGGTGACGAAGCTGTGGGTGCGCGGTGCCGAGGTGGTGTTGCGTGCGGGATGCCCTGCCAAGCCGAGGTCGTCGTGAACCGCGGCCGCTTGGGTGTATCTGAGTCTTGCGGGCCGCGCGATTGCAAAAGACCAGCAAAGCCTGCTGGAGCCTTCGGCGCCACTGGCGGTGCCGGCGGCCGGGGTGCGCAGCGTCACCGTGACCGTGACCCGCTCGCCAGGGCTGAAGGCGTGCGTCGGATGAAAAGCGCTCCCATGGCCCGCCGACTGGGCGCTGAAGTGGCCCGAATGCAGTCCGGTGCGAGAGCCCACCGCTATGACCGAGCCGATTTGGCCCGGGGAAACACCCGGGAAATCGATGTTGGTCGCGGGGGCCGCGTCTGGCGTACCGGGGAACGGCAGCACGTCGAGGTTCTGGGCCGCCGAGGTGGCGCCGCGGGATGAAGCAGAGCCACCAGCGGATGCGGCCAGCGCGACCGCGGCGGGGGTAACGCCGGCTGCGCCGGCCAAGCCAGCGATAACTGCGGCTCTCGATACGTGAAGCATCAAGCGTTTCTTTTCTCTGCGCGCGCCGGCACACCCTCGCGGTCGCCGCTGCGACCCCCAGCCCGCACGCAAGTTTATGGTGTCCACCGGCCGCGGAGGCGCGAAACTTTCCCCGTGCGCCTCGCCAAGTACCTCTCCTCGCGCGGCGTCGCCTCCAGACGCGCCGCCGAGCGGCTGATTCGGGCAGGTCGGGTGTCGATCGATGGCGCGACCGTCACCGACCCTGCCCGCTCGGTCTCCGGCAGCGAGGAGATCGCGGTCGACCGCGCGCCCGTCCCTCGGCAGCAGTCCCCCGTGGTGTATGCGCTGAACAAGCCGGCGGGAGTGGTCTCAACGGCTTCAGACCCGCAGGGCAGGCCGACGGTGGTCGACCTGGTGGACTCGCCCGTGAGGCTGTATCCGGTGGGTCGGCTCGACATCGACACCACCGGGCTCATCCTCGTCACCAACGACGGACCGCTGGCTCACCGGCTGACTCATCCCAGCTTCGAGGTCCCCAAGACCTATCGCGCAACGGTGGCACGCGCTCCCGTCCATGAGGCTGCCCTGGGCGCCTTGCAGGCGGGAGTGGAGCTCGACGACGGGCGTACAGCGCCGGCTCAGGTCCGCCGCCTCGGTCCCGCCAGCCTGGAGCTGACAATCCACGAGGGCCGCAAGCGCCAGATCAAACGGATGTGCGAGGCCGTCGGGCATCCTGTCCGCCACCTCGAGCGGGTCGCGATCGGCGGTCTGAGCTTGGGTCGGCTCAAGCCGGGCACCTTCCGGCGGCTGAGCGATGACGAGGTGGTCGCCCTGCTCGACGACTCGTCAGGGCGCCAGCAGTAGGTCGTCGTACTCGAGCCTGGTGTTGGTCAACGCGCGGGACACCGTCTGGGGGGTGAGCTTGATCGGCCTTGCGGCCACCATTCGCATGATCGTGAACTGGTAGACGTGCCGGATCCAGGCCACGTGGAAGCCAGGGATCGGATATGAGGCCTGCACGCGCGAGGGCGTGAGGTTGCACGCCGCCCCCCACCAACACAGGTACACACGTGGCGCCGCGATCGTCACCACGTCGAACTCGGAGACTGCGTGCGTCCCCACGTACTTGCTGTACTTGTCGGTGCCCCGGTGGGGCCAGGACTTCAGGCCGGGCATGTAGAGCGACAGCGGCAGCACGTCGCGGTAGCGCTGGATGAGGATCGCGCGGGTTCCGCTCGCAGGCCGCGGTCCCAGCACGCGCGCCACTCCGCGCCAGTCCGGACGCTGGAAGGTTCGGTCGGCGGCGACCGCGATCGCGCCGGTCAACCCAACCGCGCACAGCACGACCGTGCAAATGACCCCGAGCGTACGCGCGCGTCGTGCCGCCAGGCCGCCCGCGACCGCGACGGCCGCGGGCATCCACAGCGTGATCACATTTCGCGTGATGACGTCATCGATGCCGCCGGCGATAAGCAGCAGGCCGAGGACGAACCCGCCCACCGCAATTGACAGCGCGACGAGCCCACCGCGGCGCTCGAGGCGGTCTGAGCGGAGCACGAGCGCTATCAACCCGCATAGCGCCGCCGCCTCGGCCAGGCGCATGAGGACCTGCCGCGCCGGCGACTGGAATCCCGCGGCGAACTGAGGGATGATCTGGCGAAGCCGCGGCCCCAGCGGGATGGGGGCTATCCAGCTGGCGTGACCGGTGGCGTTCTGACTGATCGCAAGCCACAGCAGCGGGATCGCGCAAAGCACCAGGACGCCGACCGCAGCCAGCACGCGCCGGATCTCCCGATGGTTTCGGTGTAGGTACAACAGCCACAGCGCCTCGGGCACGACCACCAGCGCGGCGTAGTACTCGGAGGCGAGTGCCAGTGCACTGGCGATCGTCCATGCAACGAGCGCGCCTGCGCTCGCTCGTTCCCTGGCGAATGCGAACGTCAGCAAGGAGAGGCCCGTGAGCAGTACCACTAGCTCGTAGGCGCGGGCCTCCTGCGAGTACCAGATCAGCAGTGGGCTGAAGGCCGTCAGCGCGGCGGCGATCACTCCGGCCCGCTTGGAAACCAGCTTCGTCGCCGCGCCGTAGGCGACTGGCACGGCGAGCACTCCCGACAGCGCCGAGAACGACCTCAGGCCGGCCTCGCCGAAGCCGAAGATGCGCGCCCAGACCCAGGCCGCGCCGTAGTAAAGAGGAGGAGTGGATTCGTAGTGCTTGATCAGCGTGAGCATCGGCCCCGGCGAGAAGGAGACGAGCTGGGACGTGTTGGCCTCGTCGAACCAGAACCCCTGATGTGCGATCAACGCAAAGCGCAACGCAGCGGCCGCGACCGTCAGTGCAGCGACGATCGCGCCTTGCACTCCTAGCCGTCGGGTCCGGGAAACCCATGCCGGTGCGGGCCCTCGAGCCTCGCGACTCAGCGTGCCTACGCTCACTGGCGTGAGGGTACTTGGTGCCAGAGCGGTTGAGCGATCGGCGGCTGTCGCGTCCTGGGCACGCTGCAGCACTGCCGGTTCTCGACTGCGCGTTGAGACTTCCGTCAGCGCGGCCGCTACGATCGCCACTGCGGCCGCGCTGTGACTACCGAGAGCGCTTAACGCGATGCCAACGAGTCGCGTGGCCAGGATTTACGTCTCGCGGAGATATTCCGGCCGGAGGCGCCGATGAGAAGAATGCGATGGACAGCGGACGTCAAATACGTGCTGACAGACGAGGATCACCGTGACGGATAGCGCGAACGCGATTGCCCACCCGCGGGCTTCTGGGGTTGATTTGTCGGTGGTGATGCCTTGTTTGAATGAGGAGGTCAGTATCGCTTGGTGTGTGCAGCGGGCGTGGCGGGGGATTGAGCGGTCTGGTTTGGGGGGGGAGGTGGTGGTTTGTGATAACGGGTCGGT
>DASYAP010000177.1:0-24520 GCA_036501265.1 Solirubrobacteraceae bacterium
GCGGTTTGTGTCGCCCGACGAGCAGCGCGAGCGCATCGAGGCGACTTGTTCCCGCGACGGCCTGACGCTGGTAACGGTGTTTGAAGAGCTCGACGTGAGCGGCGGCAAGGACTTGGCAAACCGTCCCGGCTTGAGCGCAGCGGTTGGTGCGATTGAAGCCGGCGAGGCGAACGTGATCGCAGCCGCGTACTTCGATCGGCTATTCCGTTCGCTCAAGACGCAAGCCGAGGTCATCGAGCGCGTCGAGGCCGCTGGCGGCCAAGTCCTAGCGGTGGATGTTGGCCAGGTCACAAACGGCAGCGCTGGGCAATGGCTCTCTGGCACGATGCTGGGCGCCGTGAGCGAGTACTTCCGACGCTCAGCTAAAGAGCGGAGTGCCGAAGGTCAAGCCCGTGCCGTAGCTCGCGGCGCTACGCCCTGGGCGAGGGTGCCAGTCGGGTACAGACGAAGGGACAACGGCACCCTTGTGCCAGATCCGAAGCAAATCCCGATCGCAAAGCGAGCTTTCGAGATGCGCGCCTCCGCTGCGTCGCTAATGGAAATCAGGGCCATGCTGAAATCCCACGGCATTGAGCGGTCCCACCGTGGCGTGCAGGTGATGCTGGCGAGCCGCGTCTACCTCGGTGAGATCCACTTTGGGAAGGAAGTGAATCTCACCGCACACGAGGCGATCATTGATCGCGCCTTGTGGGATCGCGTACAGCGGACGCGTCTCCCGCGTGGGCGAAGGGCTCAGTCGGACCGTCTACTTGCTCGGCTCGGCATTCTGCGTTGCGGATCGTGCGGGGCGCGCCTCAGCGCAATGAAGCTCCCCAAGCAAAACGATTACCCGATCTACCGCTGCCCGAGCACAAGCGACTGCCCACGACACGTGACGATCTCTGCGGCCATCGCCGAGCAGGTCATCGCTGATGCGGTGCGCGATGCGCTGTCAGACGCAAAGGGGCGAGCCAGTGCTCTTCGTGCCGCCCGTGACGCCGCGAGCGCGCTTGCGCGCGCACAGGACGAGCTGGACGCCGCAGTCCGATCGTTTACCGCTGCGGGCCTTCTGGATGAGTCTGCGGCCGTCGAGCGGTTGTCTGAGTTGCGACAGGCACGGGACGACGCTCGCGCGGAGGCTGAACGCGTTCAGAGCACTGACGCCGCGCTCACGATCAACGTAAACGCGGACTGGGACCGGCTAACGCTTGACGAGCAACGCGCGTTGATCCGGGCTGTCGTGCGCCGGGCGACCGTCGCCCCGAGAGGTCGTGGCGCCGAGCGGATCGCGCTTGAGTTTGTAGGCGGGTAAACCCGCCCGCGTTCCATCCGACCCCGTTGGCAGCCTCGCTCGCATGTCGTATACCCACACCCTAGAACGCTGGTGCCCCGAGTGCGAGGATCGCTTTGAGTCGACCGTGACGATTGAGCCGGTCGGGCAAGGAGAGCACCCGCATCGAGTCCCCGTGTCCTACCTGCGGCACTGCGGGGTGAGACGTTCCTACAGATTCCGCGCGGGTGACCGTCAGCCTCTCGCTAACTAGCCCGCGTCTGTCGAACATATATCGGCGTCGTATGGCCGTCTATCGGAGCGAGCACGTTGGGAAACAGCTTCGGAGGCAGCTTGGAGATCAGCTTCGCGTTTTCCAGGTCGTGCTCTAAGAGCGCATCAAGCCGACTCTGAGCGGCATCCTTGTGGTCGAGGATGTAGGGGCGCGCGTAGTCGGTATAGGAGCGCCGGAAATCGGCGTCCAGCTGGAGGCAATCGAAGACGAGTTCGCCGCCGAAACGCATGAAGTGCCGGTCCCCTCCCCGTTGTACCAATACACCGAGGTGGCTCAAGTATCTGTGTGCGATGCCGTTGCGGGCCAGTTTCTTGGCGATCTTGCCGAGGTATTCGTAGTGCCAGTCGACTTGGGCCATGTAGGTCGTCCAGTAGGTCTCAATCCGGTTGCCCCCTTTGCTGGTCAGAGCGCCGAGCAATTCGGACCCGGACAACACGGCCATCACCATCGGATACCCGACGGCGCCCAATTCTTTTGGCTGAATCTCGGTCGCCATGGACTCGAGATCGCCGAAGAGATAGCCCTCGATCCCATGCTGGAGTAGCCGGTCGAGGGGAATCGTTAGCCGCCCGTCATCTGCTGACGTCAGCCCGACCGCCATTGCCCCGCTTGCCCCGACACCAGACGTGGGCGTGGTGAGGACACTCACAGCAGTGCCGCCGCCCGGGCGACTCGGGACTAAATCATTCGGCCGAAGCGAACGAGGGGCCTCCAAATCGCCGGGTTGCTCGGATTGGCCACGTTGTCTCATCGACGGCGAGTGTAGGGAGGCCCCAGGATGCCGCGCCGGCGCCGGGTGCCCATAGCTCGCCCCTCTCGTGCTCGACGGCGACGCGGAGGGCCGCCGTAGCGGCCCTGTCGCGATTGTGTTCGGAGTCGTATGCGGCCATCACGCCACCGCCTCGGCGCAGCCGAGCTCGCGAAGCGCCCTATCCGCTGCCGCCAGAACGGCCTCGTAGGCGGCTTGGAGTTCCTCGCGCGCCGCATCCACATCGTGTGCGGACTGATCCTCGCGCCGCCACAGTGCGGTCGCGAAATAGACCTCTTCGCGGAAGTTGCACGCCGTGGGGATCAACTCCTCTACGGAGGAGTTGAGCTCGTCGGTGGCCTGGTAGCGGGCCTCACAACCCGGACATAGGTCGTTGGGGTGATCTACTCGGACCTTCAGGCAACCTCCGCAGAGATTGCGGTCGATCGCCTCGTACTCCTCGTCCGTGACGACTCTTTGCTGAAACGACATCTGGTGCCTCCTTTAGGCATCGTGGCACCGCGGATCGTCCCTGCTGCGCGCCGTGGCCAAGATAACTTCCGTCACCTAGGCGTTGCCCTCGGAGTTGCGAGAATTGCTGACGCATCAAGCTGTTCCTTGGTGCCGCGCCCCCGGGCCGTTCGTCGCGGTCGCGGGGGCAATTGATAGGACGACGATCACGGTACACCTCTTTTCGGCGACGGTCAATGATCGCCGAGGTGGCCGGGGAGAGAGAAAGCGGGAGGCCCCCCGGAGGGGGGGTATGCCCAACGCTGCTGAGCCTGAGCATGTGTCGCTGCGGGCACGACTACGACCGGGGGCTCGGGTGGTCGCGCCATTTCCGGGGGCCCTCCCGCTCGGTGAAACTATCGAGAGCCAGAGCGTTTGTGCATGAGAGTTTTCTCAGGGACGGGACCAAGCTTGAGCCTGGCCGGCCGCCGTAACCCCACACCTTGCGCTTACGCCGACCGGCCATCGGGCCCCTTTGTTCAAGCTCTCTGTTAGGTAGATAACGTACCACGCCGCGGATGCGATCAATGGCCCCATTTGACTGCACTGCGAGAATTTGTTTTGCATCCATGGATCCTCTCCTCGATGCGACGGGCCGGTCGTTGCCATGCGGTCCCGGCCCCCAGGGGTGTGCGTCCCGGTCTCGCGTCCGTTTGCGCCCGCTCCGGACACGTCCATCGGGACCCACCCCCACCCATCCTCGCCGAAGGAACCGGGCGGGCCGGCCCCCATACCACCAACCGGCCCGCCCTAGGCCATGCGAGAGGGACGGTAGGATCGCAGCATGGGGATGGGCGGCGCAATGGGTGCTAGACCCCATTCCAGAAGGACGGTCGCTAGCTAACGTCGGTCGTTGGGGTGTGGGTCCCGCGACCCGCGTTCACTCGCCCCCATAGGACGCGGTTATACGCTCAGCAATCCGGTCCCGAGCGTCTCACCGGGCCCCGCCCCCACCTCCCTTTGCGGCTGCGTTGCCACTCGCTGCCTGGGCCGATAGCGTCCGCCCCTCCATCGCCCATGAGCCTCACGCGACGACGCCCCCGCGCTGCGGACCTGCGCAGTTTCGTGCAAAACTCCTCGCGGGAGCGGGCCCTTCGCAACGCCTCGCACACCCGATCCCGCGGGGCAGTTGCGCTCTGGGGTCAGGAGCCTGGAATGTCACGGCCTGCTCCCGAAGGTTCGCCAATCCTCCTGGGGGGGTGCGGTGAATGGCGTATTAGTCGCACCTCCGCGAGAACCCTAAGGAAATTTTCACTAGGAGCAGCCGTGACTTCCGGCTGCCGGGGCCGTAGTCCACTCGGGAGCGGGTCCCGCAGCCGCGCGTCCCTTGCTCAGTTGGGGCGATGCGATCCTCGGGGCCCGCTCCCACGCGCGCGGTTTTAGTCCGCCTCGGGCTTCTCCTTCACAACCATCGGAAGCACCAAGCCGGTAACGGCTGCCCCGACACACGTCGGACACGCTCCGCAGCAAGACATCAGCCAACAAGACTACGCCCCGTTGGCCAGGCTCCTAGCGCAGGCGCGGAGCGGCCGCCCCTACACCCGGGCGCGGATGCGGTCATTGTAAATCGGGATGCTATTGGTTGAGCTGGTCCGGAGAGACGATATGCATTGGGACCCGCTTATCTGAGTCGTCAATCACGAACTCGAAGTGATAGGTGCCGTACTGGGTGACCTCGAGCACAATTGCCAGAGGCACCGTTAGCTCCGCGACATAGCCCCGCACGATTTGTGTCGATTCGGCACTGAGCGACCCACCCTGCTCGCCGATCTGCTTACCAGCGGGATCGAAAATCCGGCAGGAGAACGGGTGCTGGGTGTCTCTCGTCAGCTCGTCAGGCGCGCCCACGTACCGCACAGCAAAGAGGAGCTGCGTCACCATCGGTACCGTGCCGGCGAGAACCACGTCCGCGCCGGCTCCGACGATCGTTGCCCCGCCAGGGGCCATTTCAACGTAGCGGCAGGGAATTGCCCAATCTACCCGCACTGGAGTCAGTGCGTGGCGACGAGCTCTAGATCCTCCGCACCCTTCTCGACGCTGCCGGGACGTTGTCGAACGGTCGCTTCGCCCCGCACGAAATCGAACGCGATCCCCGATACCTGGAGGCCGTCCTCCAACCTGTGGTAAACGAGCACGTCGGCGTCATCAAGAGCGAACCGTACGCCCTCCTCGACGAGCTCGCGGAGCTCATCAACTCCATCGGCGGTCGCGCTCCATCCGGGAACGTCAGGCGAATCCGCCCACCAGCCGCCCGGATCACTGTGGTAGATCGCACGAACGCTTCTCATTGGACCTCCTAGAGTAGACCTCTGGCCGCGTCCTCGTCCAGGCCCGCGTCCTTGACCAGAATCGTCCTGACCTGGCCTCCGGGGATGGTGGCGCCGTTGTGGAACGAAAACGTCAGCGGGGGATAGTTGTTTGATTCGAGTCGCCGATGAGATCCCTGCTGCCTGACGATCACATATTCGAGCGGCCTAGCCATCAAGATTGACAACAGGCGACGCGCCTTGACCGAGGGAAAACGATCCGCCACCCAGACATTCTCTCCGCCCGCGCACACAATGCCACTGCACCACCCGACCGGCGTCTTTGAAGGGCCTCATCGTGTCTCCAGCTTCGCAAGGATCGCCTCGAGCTCGCGCTCCCACCGCTCGAACGTTCGCACGCTCTGCGAGGCGGCGTCGACGTCCGTGTAGCGGGAGCCATCGAAGCCGGGATCCTTGGCCTCGATCTGCTCAAGCAGTTCGCCGCAGCGCCTCAGGGTTTCGCTCTTACGCATGAGGAGAAAGTGCGCACGTCTGTATTGATCAGGCGGCAACGTCTTCTCGCTCCGCCAGTTCCCGGGGCTGACTTCGATCGTTCCTGGCTTCATCGTGATCCTCCTTTAGTGCGCGGGGTGTGCCGCGGTGCCGGGGGTTCCGTACGGCGTCCCGGTAACACCAGAGGCGAGAGAACCGCCGATCATGTTCGACGGGCCGCGAGCGGCCTTGCGAAGAACGGCGGTTGTGACCGCCTCGGCAAGCTTGCGACCGTCGACGTTAGAAGTTGGCATACACCGGCTGCCTGAGACGGTCTGAGGCCGGCAGGCAGCGTAAAGAGGGTGAAGTGGGAACCTCCGCCTCCTGTGGCGTTTCCAATCCCTCGCAATCGCACAACCCCAAGAGCGTCGACGCAGTAGCCGATTGTTGGCGCTTGCGTGATGTCCGTGATAGGCCCTACGCAGCACCACGGCGAGAACCCTCCAGCCTCAGCTATCGAATACCACCGCTTCGATCCCGCCGCGTACTGCCAGCGTTTCGCCTGCCCGAGACCGTACAAAACGGCGGAAGTTGAAACCCCGTCCGAGAACGTGTCCGCGCCCTGCGTAGCGATGCTGAGACTATTCAGCGACCCCGCCGAGCTCGAGGAGCCCACGGGCGACGTTTGCGCCTGCACCACCTTCACCGCGATAACGGTGCCGTGGTATGGGGCGTCCGGCAACACATCGCTGACGGAGCCGCCAGAAATGTTGTACGGCTGAAACCATCCCGACACCGGCGGAAGGTCGATGCTAGACAGAACGCTCGTCGTGGCCGGGGTCGCGGCTACGCCCAGCATTTCTAGGTTGACGAAAACCTTGCCGGTCACGACAGACCCGCATAGTCTGCTGTAGGACGCCAGGTCATCTTGCTCCTTCAAAAAGCTGAACGCTCCCAGGACCGCCGGCCGCGCCATGCGAGAACGCGGCCGGGGCCTCCGGGTTGCCCGCGCAAGGAGACCCGGGTTTCGCGCGGCACCGCTGCTGAGCGGCGCTTTGCGCGCGAGAGACGGGCCGCCAGCCTGGGAGGTTCGGCACGGCTGGCGGCCCGAGGAGGGGCCGCCCCACGCAGCGTGGGGCGTGTCCGGCCGGGATGGAACGGCCCGCCCGGACCTCCCGCGGCGCCGACTGACGAATAGACGCCGCAAGCTTTCGGTCGACGTTCATGTCTAGGCGAACGTTGACGCCGCGTATGCCGAGCCGGAGATCGTCGCTACGCCACTCGCGTACCTCGCAAGCGTTGCCACGTAGCAACGGACCCCGAGCACCGCCTCGAGGCTCTGCGCTTGCGTCGGCGTGAACAGGTACGGAATCGGCGCGCCCTCTAGCTGAAGGATTGTGCTCGGCCGGCAGACGATCAACTGGGTATTCGACCCCGACGGGAGAATGTTGTCGTCCGCGAAATGCGCGAGGCCCGCGATGACGTAGCCGGTCCAGCCTTCTCCGTTCGGGTCGCCCTGCGCCCTGAGAGGCAGTTGATTGTCATCGAGGCAGGGTGAGAACACCGGACGGCCTTGCGCGTCTGCGTATGCCTGTACATAGTCGGCGAAGTCGCCCGTGGTGAACAGGTGCGTGCCTCGCAACCTGACACCAGCAGTGTCGGTCAGCTTGCTTTTCGCCTTCTTGAGATCGCCCACGAAACCCCCGACGCCGCTAGCCGTCGTCAGGGCGAACGCCGAGGAATTAGTCACCGTCGCCGCGCTAGCGATGGCCTGTGCGATCGCATAGCTGTCGACCTGCGCGTGAAGCTGTTCCTGTATCTGCTGGAACAGGACCCGATCGCCGGAAATGCCCGAACCGGCGCGGTCGAGGAACTGCTGCGAGACCGTGATCTGGCCCGCCTTTGTCACGATCGGCGAGGAGGCAAACGTGGCCACCGGATCGCCCTCAGAGACGCCAGACGCCTCGGTCTGCGTCGTAACTGACGATCCCGAGGTCACGGTCGGCAAGTACACCTCCAACCCGAACTCAGGCAGCGGAACGGTTGAGTTGCACTGGTCGGCAAACGCCCGGTAAGGCGAGCGGTAAGCAGCCCACTGATCCATCAGAAACGCGGGTGCGACAAATGCCGCCGCACCGCCGCCAGAGGCGGACGCCGTAGTACCGCCACCCGTGGTAAGTGACGAGCGCGCCTCGCGGTGCCGCTTTCGGTGAAGCTCTGGGGCCTCGTTCCGAGTTGAGTCCTTGAGCAGCCGGTCGATCGCGGTGCCGTACTTGCTGCCGTTTGCCAACGCCCGTCGCACGTCCTTGGAGTGCTGAGCGAGCCGCTGCTCGACGGCACGATCCGACATGTCGCTAAAGCCCGAGCGGGCAGCCATGTAGCCGCGTAGCTCTGGATCGACGGTGACCAAGCTGTCCCGCACCCAGGAATGCGGCGAGCCTTCTTGATAGGGGCCAGGCTCGGTAAGTACACGCAACCCCTCGGCGGCGCGTGTCTCTCGGCGCTCGAGCTCGGCCAGTTTGTCGACAAGTTCCGCCTCAACTGCGCCCCGATCAATCGCCGTCCTGAACGCCTTGTAATCCGCATCCGGCAAGTGCTCGGTCTCGCGGCCGCGGATCTCATCCGCAGCCTTGCCGATGTGGCCATCGACCGAGGACTTGATCTTCTGACGGACGCTCCGTAGCTGCGCCGCTCGCGCGGAGTGCTGACGCGCCCGGTTCGCGGGCGAGCGCTCATCGGCCCGGACCTCGGCCTCCAGTCAGCGTGCGACACGCTGCTCCTGTTCGATCTCCTCGATTAGGCGGAGCACCTCGCGCGCACCGTCTGGATCATCGAGCGGATCGAACCGGCCGCTGACCAGTTTCCGCGCATTCTCAAGGGTTTCGTACCTACTCATCGGTTATTTCTCCTTCCGGCTGCCCAGCGGCAGCCCGATCTGCAAACCGCTCACGCATCCGCGAAACGGTCGGTGTGTCAAGCGAGCGCAGAAGCTCGCCGATCCTCTGATCGACAATCTGGTTCACGCACTCAGTCATGCGCCTGTCGACCAGATCAAGTAACTGCCGGCGTTCGATGCCAACTGGCGAGTTCGCGAGCGCCTCGGCCTTCGCCTGGTCGGCCTTGCGCATCTCGAGCTCATGCGCCTCGTGCTGACGCCTGAGTTCCTCGTTGTAGGCGCGGCTGCCGGGCCCGTTGCGCTCGGGCCACTCCGGGAAGCTTTCGCTGCGCTCGTACGTGAACTTGTGCGGCCGGTCGCTCGAACGCTCGATCAACGCCTGCGCCCAGACAAGGCTGCTGCGAATCGCTCCCGCCCAGGCGTAATCGCCGGAATCTTCGCGGCCGGTGATTTTGAGGATGGACTCCTCCGCCTCGCGTTTCGTCATCGGCCCGTCGGGCAGCCCGCGCCAGACCCTATGAAGCTGGCGCGCGTGCGGTGGGACCATAGTGGTCGCGGTCATCGAGACCCGGTCCCATCTTGCGAGCCAGCGTCCACAGTGCCCAGGGATGCGGTCCCGTCGGCAGGCATGGGGGTGACAACCGGGTTGTCACCCTCGAGCCCGATGGTGTTGCCGGGATCGCCCCAGGTCCGACCGTTGCCCACTGGGTGGCCAAGTCGGCCGCTACCTTCGGGTGTGGCGAGCGATTCGCCCGGATCCAGTACTGCTGTCATCTGCTGTGTCCTCCTTCGACGCCTCGCGTCGGTTATCTGTTATCGGCCGCCCTCAGCAACGGCCGGGTCTAATTGCCCCTCGGGGCATCGGGAACTGTTGGGGTTTCGGCGGTGAGCCAAACCCGCCGTTCAACGCCTGCGTCTCCGGGCCGTTCTGGAACCTGATCAGGTCAAAGTCAACGTCCGTCAACTCGGTGCAGGGAATGAACCGCTGCTGGTCGGCTTTCGCGTGCTTCATGGCATCGTCAAGCGACTCGTTACGGCGACGTGTCCCGCGCTTCATCGCGCCACCGCCCATCCGCGCTCAGTGCGTACCAGGCGCGTCATCACTGGTGGCCCTTTCGAACAGCCATCGGTCGAGCCGTCGTCCAGCCACGCACACGAGCAGGCCCTGCCGTCGCAGACAGGCACCAACGCCTGCTCCAGCGTCCGCATCGCGCTAGGTCCAGCGCCCTTCTTGCTGTTGCACCCCACGTGCGTGACCTGCAAGTTCAGCCGGTCCAGGCGTTCCCCGCCAGCGGCCAAAGAGTGCGCATGGTCGACACTTGGTGCATACCGCGACCGCGGTGGGGCGTCGTACAAGATGACGCGCCCACACAACGCGCAAGGGAAGTCCTTACGGCGAGCGTCAGCGACTGCGGCTGCTGCCGCTTTGCGCCACGCCTGCGTACTGCGAAATTTGGCGGCTTGAGTAGTTGGCATCGTCAATTTGCGGTTGTTTTGTGTCGGAGAAGTGAGAGTTTTGGGCTCAGGGGGGGAAAAATGCGACGCGCGGGGTCGCGGTTGCCACTCGCAAGAAAAAAGCCACCCCCGGGGTTTTTGCGACTGCGACTCCTATCGGTCATCCGATGGTCTGCCCTAGCCGTTGGGGGTGCTGATCTTCGGGCAGTCTTGCGACTAGCGACGTCCACTCCCGATGCTCCCGCCGTAGCCGGTAGTAGAGATCAGCGACGGTTGCGTTGGTCGGCTCCAGGCGCTTGAGCTGTGCCATCGTGTGCGCCAGGTCGGTTAGTTCGGTCTCAGTCACGAACGCAACTCAGCCTCAGCGGCAGCGATCTCGGACACGACAGTGACGAGTTCGCACATCACCATCGGGTCGTCACGGTCTGGCCATAGCGCTGCACGCACGCGGTGTAGCTCGCACAGTTTGCGTCGAGCGTCCTTGCCGACGCGGCGATCGTCTAGATCTGCTGTGCGCTCAGTCATCGTGGCCAAGTGGTTTGTCCGTACTGTGGGCAGCTCACGATCGGACAGACGATCCGACCGCCAGCCCACAAGAGCAGGCAGCCGCAGCACTGGCAGTGTTGGGACTCAGCCTCGGTCATGCTGCCTTTCCGTAGGTCGTCAGTGTGATTGCGGTCGAAGACTGATCCTGCGTCTTCGCTGCGTCGTGATCCAGTTCGGCTTGATCTAGAAGTCGCCTAGCGGCACTGTCGAGAATGAGACCAACCTCGGCCTGAACGGCTGGCGGGAAATCTCCAAGCATCAGGCTGCCTCGCCATTTATAAGGCTGGCCATGTGGGCCGCCTTGGCATCCTTGGCCACCTTGCCTACATGGCCTAGATGGCCAACATGGCCAAGATGGCCAGGGGTATATAAATGGTCAAGTCGCCACGTCCACGCCGTGATACCGCTGTCATCACGGTTCGACTCACTAACAACATGGAGTGTCACCTTCGCTCGCCTCAATGTGCGCTCGCTGATACCTACGTCGCGAGCCTGGCGCTGCACGTCCTTGGCAGCGATCGGACCATCAATCAGAAGGTCACGAAGCCACTCGACGGCTTCATCGCGTGCCGTCCGCGTTTCGTGGTCTGCGATCACGTCGTCGGGCGTGATCTCTGCATCCGCGCCTCGGACAAGTACCGGCACCGTCAGATTCCCGCTGACGGTCCTCTCGGCGATTGTGAATGTGGCGCTTGCCTTCGAGCTCGGCGCAAGATTGCCTTTCACCCGTGACAGCACCTTCGCCGTCCCATGGTCACCGTTGGGGTCTGACGGATCCGGTCCCCAGATGCACACCGACCGTGCGAGCTGAGGAACGCCTTGCGAGTCCGCAATCCTCGCTAGCGGTTCACCGTCAGCTCTCCGGTTGAGATGTTGAATCAGCACAACAGCCAATGACCGTTCGGCCGCAAGCTGTCGGATCGGTTCGAGCGCGAGCCGTACGTCCTGGCCCTTCCATGCGTTCACACTGGAAGGCAAGTACGCCTGGATCGGATCGACAGTGATGAGCCGAACATCTCCAACCTCATCGCACAGCTTGGCGAGAGCGACTGCATTGAGCGTTGCCTCCGAACTGATCTCGACGGCGTAGAGATCCGCTTGAGCCGCCTCGAGCCTTGGCCGTATGGTGTCGGCAGGATCGTCCTCGGCGCTCAGCATGATTACGCCGTGTGGGGTCGTATACGCGGCGAGCCAAGCGGTCAATAACGATTTTGCTTGGCCCATCTGGCCGGCGACAACCGAAATCTTGCCCAGTGGGAAATACGGCCGCCACAGCCATTCGACGGGACGCGGTGCAACTGAGCTCGCTCTCACGGGAAGTCCGACATATCAATCGCGACAAGCGGCTCCTCAAGCCAGCGAATCTCTGAGACTTGCCGACGCGGCCAAGAACGATCGTTCGTCTGACGGTAAGTGACGTCATCCCATGCCCGGACACGTCGGACTCCGCTGAAGTGGATAAATCCGTTGTCGATGTGAACACGGCCCTCGTAATCGCGGCCGCCGCGTAAACGGATGACGGCACATCGCTGGGTCCGTGCGCTAACCTTCTGTGCGGGAAACACGCCTTCCCACCTTTCTTCAAGCTCCGGGTTTCGCCGACTCGGGGCTTGATTCGTCTTGATGCACGCGCCTTAGTGCAGCTGCGCTTCGAAACGCGTGAGTACCTCCTCAATTCTCGGCAGTACCACGCTGCGCTGCGGGATGACGCCACCTTCGATGTTCTGCAACGTCGTTATTGACGCTCCCGCGCGAGCGGCTAACTCGAGCCGAGAGAGGCCGACTGCCTCACGACGTGCACGAATGTCTTCTCCGACATTCCCTATGCTCGTCGTTGTGGTTGTTGATACAGACAATGAAGCCTCCAAATTCGATGAGGGTGATCGCGAGGATGTGCCCTCTTTAACTGCAAACGCCCGAAGTGGGGGGCAGAAAAATGGGCGCGGAGCCCCGCGCGGCCCGCGTGCAACGAACGTCCGTCGCGCCGCGTTCGTCCGAATTGCCCGCGACTCAGGCTTTCCCGACGAGACCATCCACACAGTCATCGCCAGAACCGACAACAGTTCCGATGTGCGGAAGACACTCAACCGCTGGGAGAAGCCCGCACACCCGGGCGGAGAACGACGCGATTGGAGACTCCGCCACACAGCTTTTTACGCGGCCGCTGCGCTGAATGACCGCTGGCTCAGCGTAAGCCCTGCGCCGGGTTGGTCGGATCTCGACAAGCAGGACAGCGAAACGATCGCCGGCGCCGCCAATCAACTCGAGCTTCAAGCCTGCGCTGTGCGCGCGGCCCATGCCGCGAACCTCTGGCACATTCCGCGCCCCGTTGATCCAGACGGCTACTGCCAGCTAGTCGAAGGCAAGATCGCCGCCATTCGCGGCGAACTTGCTCAACGGCAGCATGAGGCAGATCGACAACGGGTCGTCGCAAACTGGATCGCCGACGAACTTGAGCGATCACGGAGCGATCTTGTCCAGAGCCTCGCCAAGCGGCCTGGTGAGCGCGGTGCAGAGCTCCACGACGCGGCCCTCACCCTATCGAGCGCCGACGAACAGCAGATAGCGTCCTGGCTCGAGCAAAACCGCGCCCACGTTCCCGAACTGCTAGAGCTGGGCAAGCCGGCGCCCGATGATGCCTGGGGACGATGGCGGGTTCCGCTGGGTGCTCTGGATGACTACGCGTCCGGTGATGCGTCAGATGATTACGCGAACCCGACGCTTGAAGCAGTGCTAAGGGATTGTGGTGATTGGCCTGGGCACCCTGGATTCTGCGATGTGTACGCCCCCGCTCTGCCGATCCGAGCGGCCCGTCCGCGGATCGTCTACCCGCCTCTCGCGCATCTATCCGCGCGAGTCGAACCCGGCACCTGGCCACCCATGCAAGGCCGATTCCTTGACCGACTGCGCGCCGAGCTTGACGAACGCTGGCCGCACAGTCGCCCGAGCGAGCCTATGCCGTTGGCGGACGCTGCGTAGGCCAAACAAATATGCACTTGCGCTACCACGTGGTCAGGTGGTATCGCTTCATCCCGCCCCAGGTTAGCCGTCGCCGAGAAGTCAGCGTGCGTACTCGACCGCGCGCGACTCCCGGATCACGGTGACCTTGATCTGGCCGGGGTACTCGAGCTCTTTTTCTATCTCGCGAGCGATTTCGTACGACAAAAGCGTCGCTCCGTCGTCGTCGACAGCTCCCGGGGTGACCATCACGCGAATCTCGCGCCCGGCTTGCATCGCGTACACCTTGTCGACGCCCTCGTGCCGGGTCGCGATCTGTTCAAGATCGTGCAGGCGCTTGACGTACTGCTCCAGCGACTCGCCGCGCGCCCCGGGCCGGGCGCCGGAGAGGGCGTCTGCCGCCTGCACGATCACCGCCTCGACCGTCTGGGGCTCAACCTCGTTGTGGTGAGCCTCCATGGCGTGTGCAACAGCCTCCGGTTCGCCGTACTTGCGCGCCAGGTCGCCCCCTACGAGCGCATGAGGGCCCTCGATCTCGTGTGTAACCGCCTTGCCCAAGTCATGCAGCAGCGCGGCCCGGCGGGCGGTCTTCGAGCCGGCGCCGAGCTCCTCGGCCATCATCGCGGCGATCCGGGAGACCTCGATCGAGTGGGCGAGCACGTTCTGGCCATAGCTGGTACGGAACTTCAGCCGGCCGAGCAGTTTGATCAGCTCGGGGTGGAGGCCCTGGACGCCGGCCTCCAGGACGCCCTGTTCGCCCATCTCGACGATGTGGCGTTCGAGCTCGGACTTGGCCTGGTAATACATCTCCTCGATCCGGGCTGGGTGGATACGGCCGTCCTGAAGCAACTTCTCCAGCGTCAGCTTGGCGATCTCGCGCCGTACTCCGTCGAAGCCGGACAGGACAACCGCGCCTGGGGTGTCGTCGATGATGAAGTCGACGCCGGTGAGGTTTTCCAATGCCCGGATGTTGCGGCCTTCGCGGCCGATGATTCTTCCCTTCATCTCGTCCGCGGATAGCTGGACGACCGAAACCGTGGTCTCCGTGGCATGGCCGGCGGCGAGCCGTTGCATGCACACCGAGAGGATGTTGCGAACCCGCCTTTCCGCGTCGCGCTTGGTCTCTTGCTCGATCTCTCTGATGCGCCGGGCGGCGTCGTGGCGAGCATCTGCCTCTATCTCTTTGAGGAGGAGTTCCTTGGCCCGCGCCGCCGACAGCCCAGATGCCCTCTCCAAGGCCCGCTCGAGCTCAGAGGTCCGTTGCACAAGCGCCTCGCGTGCGAGCTTGAACTCCGCTTCGCCATCTGCCACCGTCTGCTCACGTCCGGACAGCGAGGCCTCGCGGCGAGCCAGGGCGGCCGCACGCTCAGCAAGCTCCGCCTCGGCCGCGCCGGGACGGTCAGCGTGACCTGATTCACTGTGCCGGCGTCTGCGGAGCGAAACTGCGGCGGCACCGGTTCCCAAGCTCGCACCATGGGCTTGAACACCGGCGTGCAGGGCGCCGTGGGACCGTGTCGCATGGACCCGGGCATAAAGGACGGCAGCGAGGACGATCCCTACCGCTATCAATGCTGCGGCACCGATGATGTCCATGGTCGTTCCTCTCTGGTGACGGCCCCGACTGGGCCCGTCGCCTGCAATTTTTCAGTTGTGGAGCGACCGAATGACCCGTTCAGACCCTACGGATGCCGGCTAGCGATTCCTCAGACGCGGGCGTCGGGATGAAGGAACTAGGCGGCATTCGTCAATGATCTGTTTGAACCGGGCGGTCCGGTTGAGATTGCAGTAGGCGCTCTGTCCGGGATCCGAATAATCACGTAATTTGCTGGCTCTTTTTGGCCCGACGGGCCAATCGTTCGCACTTCAAATCGTAATACCGCGCGAGCCGGCGCGCAATCATCGACTGCCCGGTTGCAGCTCCGCGCCGTCAATCGCGCGAATATGCGGAAAGCACCTCGAACGCGAGTTCGGGCTCGTAGCCCTTGCGCAGCAGCACTCCCAGCGCGCGATCACGGTCGCGACGGTTGCGCGGCCGCTCGGGGAATCGGCTGTGGAGCAGTGCCAGCGCGCGCTCTCGTTCGCTCTCTGAACGGCTGTCCAGCTCGCCGCCGCCGGCGTCCAGCGCCAAGGCCACTGTGGTGGAGTCGACTCCCCGTTGGATCAACACGCGCCGAATGCGCTCGCTCCCCCAGCGCTCGAGCGCGCGCTTGTCATCGATGAACAAACGCGCAAAACGGCGATCGTCGACCGTGCCCTCATCGTCCAGCAGGGCGAGCATTTGGGCGATGGTCTCTGGGCTGAATCCCTCACGTCCCAGGCGGCGAGCGACCTCCGCGGCGGTGCGCTCGCGCTTATTCAGATAGCGATAGGCGATCCCCAAAGCACGTTCGAGCTGCGCCTCGGGAACGCCCTCGATCGCGGGACCATCGAGCTTCACGCCCTCGATCGCGGGACCATCGAGCTTCAACGGGAGCTCACGCCGCTTGCTCTGTAGCTCGCTGACCCCCACCTCGGGCCGAAGGGCTACGAGCCGGCGAGGCATCTCGCCAGTCGCTGCGCGAGCCGTTACCGGGTTCCCCCTGCCGCGGTCCGCCGGCCTGTGTCCCGCCACGCGAGCTGGCGGTGGTCCGATCGCCATTGGCCGCCCCCGGGCGTGCGTCTTCCGCGGACTCGATCGGCTTTACCAGATCGTGGCTCAGCCCGAGCGCCTCGTAGATCTTGGCCTCGATCTCTTTCGCTACCTCGGGATGGTCCTGAAGGAACGCCTTGGCGTTGCCGCGTCCCTGGCCCAACCGCTCATCGCGGTAGGAGAAGAAAGCCCCGGACTTGGTGATGATGCTCTGCTCCACGCCATAGTCGATCAAGCAACCGGCGGTTGAGATGCCTTTGCCGAACTCGATGTCGAACTCCGCCTGTCTGAACGGGGCCGCCACCTTGTTCTTGACCACCTTGACCCTGACGCGATTGCCCACCGCCTCCGTCCCGTCCTTGAGCGTCTCGATGCGGCGGATGTCGAGGCGAATCGAGGAGTAGAACTTGAGCGCTCGGCCGCCGGGCTGAGTCTCGGTGGGGCCGAACATCACGCCCACCTTTTCCCGGATCTGATTGGTGAATAGGCACATGGTCTGGGTCCGGTTGAGATTGCCGGCCAGCTTGCGCATCGCCTGGGACATCATCCGCGCCTGCAGCCCCACCGACTGGTCGCCCATCTGGCCCTCGAGCTCCGAACGCGGCGTCAGGGCCGCCACCGAGTCGACCGCGACCATGTCCACGGCGCCCGAGCGAATCAGCGTGTCGACGATCTCGAGCGCTTGCTCGCCGTAATCCGGCTGGGAGACGAGCAGCTCGTCTATGTCCACGCCGATCCGACGGGCATAGATCGGGTCCATCGCGTGCTCGGCGTCGATGAAAGCGCATACGCCACCGAGTTTTTGTGCCTCGGCGAGGATGTGGTAGACGAGCGTGGTTTTACCCGACGACTCGGGGCCGAAGACCTCGACGATGCGGCCCCGCGGTACGCCGCCGATCCCCAACGCGAGGTCGAGCGATAGTGCCCCGGTGGGGATTGCGTCGACGGCGACCCGGGCACCGGGATCACCCATGCGCATCACCGCGCCCTTGCCGAATTGCTTTTCGATCTGGGTAAGGGCGCCCTTGAGCGCGGCCTGGCGCTTGGCGTCGGACTTAGCGTCAGGCGTCACACTGGCCTGCTGCTGCTCGCTCATTGATTCTTGGCTCCTTATCTGAAGTTTGAACCGCTCACGGTAGGACGGGTGACGGACGGAACTGCGGAATTGATGGGCCGCAGTGGCGCGATTCCAACCGTCGCCGCGATAGGCGAGTCACGCTAGACCCAGCGGCTGTAACGAAACAAGACGCAGTCGTGGCGCAAGCGCAACAAGCTTGCGCGAATCTGTACGAAGCGCGGGGTGAGGCGTGGGGTCCGCGCGGCCATCCGGTCCGGCGCCGATGATCTTGCGACGGGGAGCGCCGCGTGCGCCGCCGCCGGGTAATTCGCCTAACGTATTCGCCGCTGGACGGGATCAGCGAGCCCGATCGGGCTGCTCCCGCGTGCGCCGCCTCGACCGCGCGGCGAGCTATGGTCATCGACGTGAAAGGCGGCTCTCAGATGGACATCACTTTCTTGGGCCAAGCAGGCCTTTTCATCAGGACGAGAGCCGGCAGCATCCTGTGTGACCCGTGGTTCAACCCGGCGTATTTCGCGTCCTGGTTTCCCTTTCCGGCCAACTATCGGATCGATCCGCAGAGCATCGGGAGCCCGGACTACCTGTACATCTCCCACCTCCACCATGACCACTTCGACCCTGAGTTCCTTCAGGCGCACGTCTCCAAGGACGCGAAGGTCCTGCTCCCGGACTACCCGGTCAACGACCTCGAGCGGGAGCTCCGGGACCTGGGCTTTCACCGCTTCATCAAGACGCGAGACCTCGAGCCGGTCGAGGTTGACGGCCTTCTCTTCACGATTGTCTCGCTGACCTCCCCCACCGATGGCCCGATCGGCGACTCAGCGCTCGTCGTAGACGACGGCGAGACCCGGATCTTCAACCAAAACGACGCGCACCCGCTCGACGCCGACGTGCTGCGCGCGCTCGGTCCCTTTGACGCGCACTTCCTTCAGTTCTCGGGCGCGATCTGGTTCCCGATGGTGTACCGCTTCAGGGAACAAGCGATGCAGGCCCTGATTCGGCGCAAGCGCGATCAGCAGAGCCGCCGGGCCCTGCAATACGCCTCCCAGGTTGGCGCCACGCATGTCTTCCCAACGGCGGGCCCGCCCTGCTTTTTGGACGACGATCTGTTCGGGCTGAACGACCTGCCGGATGCCGCCGGCCCGACGATATTCCTCGATCAATCGGTGTTTTTGGAGTACATGCGTGAGCACAACGATGATCGTGGACACCTGGTGATCCCAGGAAGCGTGGTCGCACTCGATGGGGCACGGTGTGAGGTCTCGCACCCGGTTGCAGACGCCGAGCTCCGCGCGATCTTTGAGGACAAGGAGGCTTACCTGCGCAGCTACCAGGATCACATGCGCCCGGTGATCGAGGCCGAGCGCGCAAGGTGGCCTCGGGGAAGAGTCGACATTTTGGACTGCATCAGGCGCCTACTCGAGCCGCTGCTGGAGAAAGCCGACCACACCTGCGCTGGCGTCAACGCTCGGGTCCTGTTCTCGTGCGGCGCGGACGAGGTCGTGGTCGACTTCCTTGAGCGGCGGGTCTACCGCTGGGAGGCCCAGAAGTGCCGGTTCCGGTTCTTCATCGCGCCCGAACTGATGGAGGCGGTGCTGGAGTCAGGAGAGGAGGACTGGGTCAACTCCCTGTTCCTCTCCTGTCGCTTCGAAGCGGAGCGGGACGGAAAGTACAACGAGTACGTCTACAACTTCTTCAAGTGCCTGGCTTACGAGCGGCTGCAGTATCTGGAGGGCTACTACGCCGAGAACACCGGCACCGACGAGATGTGGGAGTGCGCGGGATACCGCGTCCAACGGCGATGCCCGCATATGAAGGCGGACCTGACCGAGTTCGGCCAGTACGCCGATGGCGTGCTCACCTGCATGATGCACGGCCACCAGTTCGAGCTGGCGACCGGTCGATGCCTGACCTCCGACGATCTGAGGCTGAGGACTGAGCCCATCGACGGCGCCCCTTCACCAAACGAGGGGGATCGGCGCCAGCCCGAGGCTACCCCGCTCTCCCCTAGCGGCTGAGCACCATCCTCGCCAGGGGCTCATATCGGGCTCCGGACCGCTGCAGGCGCGAGCGATAGAGCGTCACGGAAGGGGCGTTGAAGGTGAGTCGTGGGAGGGCAGGCAGCTCGGTCGGGCGTAGGCGTACTCGCGCCGGGACCCGGGCCACGGTCACGTGGGGCAGGAATGGGCGTTTCTCGGGCGTGTACCAACCGCCATCGGAAAGGGCCGTGGAGACCGCGCCCTGGATGTGCGCCAGCGCGCCCGAGGAATCGTCGAGCCTTACCCCAAGCACGCGTGGACGCCGCGGCGGCAGCCACAGTCCGGCTTTCAGACCTAGCTCGGGGCCGGACGCCCCACCAAGCGCCGTTTCACAGGCGTCGGCGATTTCCTTGACTCCGCCCGCCGGCCGGCTACCGAGGAAGCACAGCGTGGCGTGGAGCGCGTCGTCCGCGACGGGGCGTAGCTCTCCAAACAGCTTGATCACACCCGAGCGCCACGCGAGCAAGGCCTCCCGGACGTCCTGGTGCAGATCGAGCGCGACGAACAGGCGAAGGCGGTCGCGTTCCTCGCTTGTGGCCACGGTGGCTACCCAGACTGGGCCGAGGCCGGGTCTGCCGCTCCGCCCGGCACGCCGGGCAGCTCGGTTTCCGCCTCTCCACGGAGCAGCCGCCTGAGCAAGTGCAGCGCAACTGTCGTTGAGCGCTCGCGGATGTCGGCGCGTCCGCCGGGCAGCCGCGCGCTGAGCACAGTCTCGGCCCCCTGCCGGGTGGCGACCGCGAAGCAGACGAGCCCGACGGGCTTCTCGTCGCTCCCGCCCTCGGGGCCTGCGATCCCGGTCACGCCCATGCCGATGTCGGCCCCGAGCCGCTCAATCGCTCCATGCGCCAAGGCGCGTGCGACCTCTTCGGAGACCGCGCCGAAGCGGTTGATCAGTGTCGCATCGACTCCCGCCAGCGCCACCTTGGCCTCGTTCGAGTAAACGACCGCACCGCCGAGGAAGTACGCCGAGGAACCGGGCCGATCCGTCAGGCGGGCGGCCAACAACCCTCCCGTGCATGACTCGGCCACCGCCACCGTGCGCCCAGCGAGTAGTTGCGCGACCTGCTCGTCGACCGTTGAGCCGTCTTCCGAAAAGAGCCGCTCGCCATGGCGCTCGCGAATAAATTCGATGAGCGCGTCATAGGCGGGCTGGGCTGGAGGCTCGTAGCGGGTGGCGATCTCGATCTCCCCGCGGCGTAGACAGGTGGTGATCTCGAGGGGCTCGAGCTCGAGTCCGGCTTGTTCGGCCGCGCGCAGGCTGCTGGCTATCTCGGACTCCGGAAGCCCGAAGAGACGCACGATCTCGCGGTGGTAGGTCGGGAGGTCCCTTAGGATCGCCTTCATCGGAGGCGTCGCGAGCGCGGTCTTCCACATCGGCTGTAGCTCGCGCGGCGGGCCCGGCAGGACCACCACCACTGGACCGTGACCGTCGGCCGGGGGCACAACTAGACCGGGCGCGGTCCCAACGGGATCGAGGACGCTCGCGCCGCGGGGAATCAGCGCCTGTTTGCGATTCGACTCTCGGATCGCCGCCCGATCGAGGCCCGGCCAGCGTGCGGTGATCGACTCGAGGATCTCCGCGATCCGCTCCTCGAGCCGCGGGTCCAGGACCATCTCGCGACCGGCGAAGCGGCCCACGATCTCTGCTGTGAGGTCATCGGCGGTGGGACCCAGACCGCCGCTGGTGACTACCACCGCAAAGTTCTGGTCGGCCATCCACTGAAGCGCGGCGAATAGATCTTGCGGGCGATCAGCCACGATCTGGATCACCGCCGGGTCGAGACCGATCTCGCGCAGGCGCTCCGACAGCCACGGGCCATTGCGGTCGCTGATGATCCCGGAGAGGACCTCAGTGCCGGTGACGAGGATCCCCGCGCGCGGGTTCATGAGCCGTCGCCTATAGCGAATGTCAGAGGTCGTCGCCCACAGCTCGGGCTCATGTGCACGTAGGCGCTGTGCCGGCGGGCAGCAGGGAGGGCCCCTGGGGGACGATGCGCAGGCCGATGGCCGCTGCCGACTGGGGGACCGCCACCGTCTTGCCGTTGATCTTCATCTGCACGTTCGTGTTGCCGAGCGTGAGTAGAAACTCCTTCGCGGTTTCGGTGGGGATCGTCTGACCGACGTCATAGGTCACACCGGGGATCAGCGTTTTGCGAGCGCCGTTCTGCAGGCACACATACACGGCAGAGGTGGGAATGAGCTGGAGAGTCACCTTCTTGGGCTTGGCCGGAGCTGGCGGCGTGGTCTTGGTCTTGTGTGATGCTGCGTGATGGTGGCGCGTGTGCTGGTGTGCGCCGGCGCGGGCGCTCGTGGGCTGCGTACTTTGGTGTTTGTTTGAACTGTTGGTGCCGACGATGTACAGGATGACTACGACCGCGACCAACACGCCCACGACCGCTAACCACGGAGGAAACGTCAGGCTCCGTCGCGGGCCTCCTTTGGCTTCCCGCTCGCGCCGCAGTGGTGCGGGCGGCCGCGGTTCTTGCTCGGCGGGCTGCTCGTACCGTCGCTTGAACTCCTCGACCAGCATTCTCGAGTCGAGCCCCAGGTAGTCGCCGTACGTGCGCAGGAAGCTTTTTATGTACACCGGCCCGGGCAAAAGCTCCCATTCCTCGTTCTCGAGCGCCCGCAAATACTTGGCGCGAATCTTCGTGCGGGCTTCGACTTCCGCCATGTCGATCCGAGCGCGGATGCGCGCGTCTCTGAGGGTCGGGCCTATGCCGGGCATTGCGCCTTGAAGGTTAAAGGCCCTCAGCGAGCCGCCGCCGCGGAACGGCTGAGGTCGTATCGCAGCAGATGCCCCGAACCGCCTGGACTCGAGTTCCGCGGGTCCGGCTCCGCTGACGGCCCCATTTGCACCTGTTGTAGGAGCTGTCACTCCTCGGGAACCCTGACCGGGTCGGAGCCTCCGGATTCGGAAAGGTGGGCGATGATTCGTGGCACGTCGGCCTCGGTGATCAGGACCTGACGTGGCTTGGATCCCTCGTAGCCGGAGATGACCCCGCGCCGCTCGAGCATGTCGATCAAGCGCCCTGCGCGGGTGTAGCCGAGCCGCAGGCGCCGCTGGAGCATCGAGGTTGAAGCGGTGCCCATCTGCGCCACGAGCGCGATTGCATCCTCGAGCAGGGGGTCCTCGTCGGGATGAAGGGCATCGTTGTCGGAACTATCGCCCTCCGAGGACTCGACCTCCTCGAGCAGCTCCTCGGAGAACTGCGGCTCCCCTTGGCGGCGCCAGCTCTCGGTCAACTCGGCGATCTGGGCCTCATCGACGAAAGCTCCCTGTATCCGCTGAAGCTTGGACGACCCCAGCGGTGAGAACAGCATGTCGCCCTGACCAAGCAGGGACTCCGCCCCGTTGTGGTCGAGGATCACCCGCGAATCGGTCTGGCTCGAGACCGCAAAGGCAATGCGCGAGGGGACGTTGGCTTTGATCATGCCCGTGATTACGTCGACCCGCGGCGACTGGGTCGCCAGCACAAGGTGGATGCCCACCGCCCGAGCCTTCTGGGCCAAGCGGATGACGGAGTCCTCCACGTCGGCCGGGGCAACCATCATCAGGTCCGCCAGCTCGTCGATCACACAGACGACGTAAGGCAGCGAGGGTTCACCGCGGCGCTCACGCGCCAGGTTGAGCTCCGGAAGAGAGCGGGTTCTCGCCAACGACATCATCCCGTAGCGCTGATCCATCTCCTTGACCAAGTTCTGGAGCGCGTTGGCGGCCATGCGCGGGCTGGTGATCACAGGCGTGAGGAGGTGTGGAATCGATTCGTAATGGTTGAGCTCCACCTGCTTGGGATCGACGAGCACGAAGCGGACCTCGTGCGGCGTGGCACGCAGCAGGATGCTCGCGAGCATTGCGTTCACGCACGCCGATTTGCCCGACCCAGTCGTGCCGGCGACCAGCAGGTGAGGCATCTTGGCCAGGTCGGCGCCGATCGCACGACCGGCGATGTCCTTGCCCAACCAGACGCTGAGCGGAGACCAGTCCGGTGGGGGATCCTGGAAGACGTCGCCGAGGTGGACGATCCGCCTGCGAGCGTTTGGCACCTCCACCCCCACCGCCTGCTTGCCTGGAATGGGCGCGAGGATTCGGATCTCGGTGGCGGCCAGTGAATACGCGAGGTCGTCCTTGAGTTGGGCCACCTTGGAGACTTTCGTTCCGGGCGCCAGTCGCAGCTCGTAGCGGGTGATGTGGGGGCCGGTCACGCGGCCGACCACCGCGGCGTCGATGCCGAAGTGGCCCAGCGTCTCGACCAACGTCCGCTCGACCCGCTCTTGCCCTGCCGTATCAGGCCGCGCCGCCTCTCCCCCGGACCGGGTCAAGAACCGCGGGCTCGGAACCTGCCACTGAAAGGATGGGTCATCGGTTATCGACGCGCGGAAGCGCCCCTGAGGGGTGAGGTCGCCATTCTCCGCTCCCCGCGGTCGCTCACCGGCCTGTTGTGCTCCGCTCGCAGCGGCCTCCACCGCGGCCGGTTCATCGTCACCGGCGCCCGCGCCGTCAGCCATCGGACGCGCAGGGGGAGCCTCGACATGAGTGGCGCGCACCACCAGCTCGTCGTTATCGGGCTCGGGCGGGAACAGTGTTAGGGACCGCTCGGCGCGATCGTCGGCCGACGAGCCGGTAGCGGGACCCTGGCCGGCGTCTGGTGGTCTCACCGCCTCGGCGAGCCGCCCGCGCCCAGACCGGCCCGACCGGGCGAGCGCCGCGGCGCGCGCGAGCCGGTGTGAGCCCGTGAACTGCTCCCCCGAACGGGCCAGCACGCGCGTGGTCTGTCCGACGCCGGTGCCGGTGGCCCGCAGAACACCCGCGGCGGTTGCCCCGCTCGCCAGCATCGCTCCGACAACGAGCAGGAACACCGCCAGGATCTGCGCTCCGAGCGTGGAGACGAGGTGAGACGTGACCCACAGCTCGGCTTGGCCGAGCACCCCGCCACGCGCCTCGAACGCTCCCGGCCGCCAGAACTCGTGCGCAGGAGTGGCGCCGGGACCGATCCCGAGCGTGCCGGCGGCCAGGGCCAGGGTGAGGCCAGTCGTCAGGCAAAGCGCCCCGGTCCGCAGCGGCCGTCCCGGGACCCGGAACTCCCGCGCGAGGACGAGTGCCCCGACCAGGAGCAGAGCGGCGGGTACCGCATAGCCAATAACGCCAAGGACGAACTTCAAGGAGACGACCAGCGCCGATCCGAGCCCCCCGCCGTTCAACCCGGCATAAGCCACGCAAACCAGGAAGATGCCGAGCGCGACCACCGCGAGCGCGATGACGTCCAGGTGGTGCGGGGCCAATTCGAGCCGCGGCACGGTGGGCCTGGTGCGGGCGAGCAGCGAACGCCGAGCCCGCCTCGGAGGCGGCTTCTTTGAAGCGCGAGTGGCCATGTACCG
>DASYAP010000178.1:0-8696 GCA_036501265.1 Solirubrobacteraceae bacterium
GACGAGAACAAGTGGCTGGCGGCCCGCCACGGCCTGGAGGGCGCGCTCGTCGATCTCCCGCACCCCGATCGGGTGCCGACCAAGGCGCTGGTGCGCCGCCTGCTCGACCGGATGCGCGAGCACGCGCAGGACCTCGATTCCGAGAGCGAGCTCGAGGCGGTCGAGGACCTGCTCGAGCGCGGCAACGGGGCCGCCCGGCAAGCGGTCGTCTTCGAAGCGAACCGTGATTTCCGCGAGTTGATGGCGGAAATCGTCGCCGCGACGGCGGTTTAGGGCCGCGCGCGTCCGCCGCGACGGCCCTCGTCCGGGTCTAGGCGGCGGCTTTACAATCGGTTTGTGAGTGCGGGTGGACCCGATCTCTTCGTCATTTGCAAGAGCTGTGGATCGGAGGTAAGCCCCTACATCACCGAGTGCCCGTATTGCGGAAACCGGCTGCGCAAGCGAGCGCCGAAGCTCGATCGCAACGGTCGGGTGGCCGAACGACGGCTGCGAGCGCCAAAACCCGCGCTGTCACGGCTGCGGCCGGGTGAGATCCCGGGGATCCGGGCCGAGTCGCGCCCGTATGCCTCGATCCTGCTTGTGTTGGCCGGAGTCGCCGGCGCGCTGGTATGGCGAACGTCAGCGCTGTCGTACGGTCAGCTCGCCATCATCGGCAAGCCGGGCCAGGATTGGTGGAAGCTGGTTACCGCGGCCTTCACCTACAACAACGCGGGCCTTGCCTTCGCCGTGTTGGCGACCGTCGCCATCTACGGCTGCCTGCTGGAGCGCCGTCGTGGTCCGCTCGCGGTCCTCGCGTTGTTCGCGGTCGGGGCGATCGGTGGGCTCGGCGTGGCGGTGCTCATCTACCCGAACCCGATTGCGCTGTCTGGCAACGGCGGCGCGCTCGCGCTGCTCGGCGCCTGGGCGACTCCGCATCTGGCGGCGCTCACTCGCGGGGAGGGATCCGACGCCGACCTGATCGGGACGGCCGTGATCGCGGCCGTGGTCCTCCTGATGCCCTTGGCGGTACCGGAGGCCAGCTGGGTTGCGGGCGGGGTTGGGCTCGCGTTCGGGCTGGTGGTCGGGATCCCGTTCGCGCTCGCAGACGCGGACTGAGCTTAATCGGCGCCTACGTATGATGGGCGGTCCGAGTGGCCGATCGCCCCTACACAGATGCCGATCTCGACGCCGCGATCGCTGCCCTCAGCGAGCCAGGGCGGCTGCGGGCGGCACAGGATCTAATCGCGCGCGCCGCGCCCGCTCTGCACCGGGTGCTCGATGAGGCCATCGACGAGGGTGGGTGGTTTGACTCAGCGCACGAGCAGGCACTACGCGAGGCCGCAGGCCAAGAGGACCCCGCGCTCCGGGCGCAGGCAGTCCGGATGCTGGTCGCCGAGGAAACACGGCTGGGCATGTTCGTCGGGGTGACCGTCGGCTTCGAGCTTGCCCGCGAGCTCAGTCAGGCGTCACCACCAAGCGAGCCCCCGCTAGGGTCGCCCTCAACCGAGCCGTCAACTTCCACACAGGAGGACTGAACTAGATGGAGATCCGCTTTCTCGGCCACGCCTGCTTCGAGCTGTCGGACGGCTCGGACACCGTACTGATCGACCCGTTTCTGTCGGGCAATCCCAAGGCGGCGATCGCGGCCGACGACGCCGCGGCGACCACGATTCTGTTGACCCATGGCCACGGCGACCACATCGGGGACACGGTCTCCATCGCGAAGCGGACAGGGGCGCCAGTTGTGGCGATCGTGGAGCTCGCGGGGGAACTCGAAGAAGAAGGCGTCGAGGTCCACGACCCCAACCTTGGGGGCACGGTGCGATTCGACTGGGGGTCGGTGAAGTTGGTCCCCGCGTGGCATACCTCGACCACGCCGAAGGGGACCGTGAATACGCCGGCCGGCCTGGTGGTGAACTTCCAGGACACGATCGTCTACCACCTGGGCGACACCTGCCTGTTCTCCGACTTACAGCTGGTGGGCAAGCGTGCGCCGATCGACGTTGCGTTGATGTGCATCGGGGGCCATTACACGATGGACTCAACCGACGCAGTCGAAGCGGCCCGGCTGGTGGGCGCGAGCACCGTCATCCCCTGCCACTACAACACCTTCCCCGCGATCGAAACCGACGCCGAAGCGTTCAAGTCGGACGTGGAGTCGGCCACGCGCTCGGACGTGGTCGTGCTCGAGCCGGGGGAGACGCACTCGACCTAGTGCGCCGGCCCGAAGCGACGTGGTACACGCGATCGTCCTCATCCAGGCGCAGCGTACGGCGCTGACGACGCTGGGAGGAGAGCTGGCCGACCTCGAGGGGGTGGCGGAGGCCTACTCGGTCACCGGGGAGTGGGATTTCGTGGCGATCGTGCGCGTACGTGAGCACGAGCAGCTCGCCCAGCTCGTGGCGGGCCGGCTCTCCCAGCTCGCGGGGGTCACGCGCACCCACACGATGGTCGCGTTCGAGGCGTACTCGCGCCACGACCTGGAGGCGCTGTTCTCGGTCGGTCAGTGAGGGGGGCGCTCCGGGGACGGACACCGTGGGCGACGCTCCCGGGGCGGACCCCAGTGAGCGGCGCGTCCTAGTGAGCGCGCACCAACCGAGCGCTACGCGAAGATCGGAACGCGTCTGGTCGCGCGCAGCTCTGCGCGGAAGGCACCGCACTCCTCGCAACCCCGAAGGTGCCGTCGCGCCGCAGCGCTCGGGTGGCGTTTGCGCCCGGCCGCGTGTTCGCGCAGCTCCGCTCGCACCTGCTCGCAGGAGATGTACCGCGCCTCCGCCGCCGCGGCCAACGAGCCACGGGCACGGACCAGCAGCGACTTCACGCCGGGGACGGTGGTGTCCATGGTCGCCGCGATCTGCTCATAGGAGAGGGATTGCATCTCGCGCAGGACGAGCGCGGTCCGCTGGGTCTCGGGCAGGGTGCGGATGTCTGCCACGAGCAGTCTGAACTCCTCGCGCCGCTGCACCTGGTCGTCGGTGGTCGCGCCGTTGTCAGAGAGGTGAATGTCCATGGAGCCCGCGGCTACCGCCTCTTCGCGCCGGAGTTGGTTCAGACTGCGGTTGCGAGCAATCCGGTAGAGCCAGGGACACACGTGAATGGGGCGCTCGTCGGCGATGATCGCCTTAAACGCGGCCGCAAGCACCTCCTGAAGGACATCCTCAGCGTCTTCGGTGCGCCCGAGGAGGTGGCGGCAGAAGGCAAAGAGCCGTCGCTCGTAGCGAGCCACCAGGACCTCGAACGCGGCCATGTGACCAGCCCGCACAAGCCCCACGAGCCGCTCGTCGGATTGCAGTCGCAGTAGCCGCGAACGCGCGTGCAACCTTCGTACCCCTCGGTATGCGTGAGCTGAGTCGTCCATGGTCAACTCGGCGCCCCGGTCCGTATACGAAGGCACACAGTAGCAACGGCGCGTCTAAGTTTGCGCAAGCAGCGGCCCACCCGCGTCGAGACCGCATATCGGAGGGCAAAGCCGAGTACCCGGGGCGGGACTCGAACCCGCAGAGCTCTTGCGAGCAGCGCCTTTTAAGGGCGCTGGCTTTGCCAGTTTGCCTACCCGGGCGTGAACGTGATCATAAGCCGCCCGCGAGCCCCACCAGCGCCTCCACAGCAGTGACCTCTACACGCCTACGACGCGGCTGCTCGCCAGGTGGCGGCCGGCTGAGTCGAGCGCGGTGACTCTGGCGTATCCGCCCTGGCGTGCCGGTAACCGGATCGCCGTCTCGAACCCATGCCGTCGCGCGATGCCCAAGGGGCGCACGGCGCTCTGGTGACTGCCCGTACTTACGAGCCAGTGCGCGACATCGGTCGAGCCGTTCCAGGTCACGTAAAGAGTGGTCCTGTCACTCCGACGGTCGTGCGTGGCGGCGAGTTGGGGTGGGTCCGCGGGCGTGGCCTTCCACGGATACTTATACGTGCGGTAGGAGTCGTGCTTGTTGCCCATCCCGGTGTCAGCGATCAAAGTGCCGTCTGGCAGAAACTCGCTCGCGGTCGGATAGCTTCCCCAGCCGATCACGACGTGGCCGTCTGGCAGCGTCTGATAGTTCCCCATCGCATTGGCGAGCAAGTGCGGGTGGCGATAGGCGCGGACAAGACGTACCACCTTGCCCCCCTCGTCGATGTCGAGTAGGACACCGCGCGACTGCGACTCTGACCTCTGATAGCCCGAGCCGTCGGCAAACTGTGCGGCGCCGTCGTCAAAGACGGTGATGTTGCCGTCGGGACGGTGCCGCGCGTCGTGCTGCCAGTAGAACTGGGCGTCGTTGTCGAAGGCAAAGTCGCTGTCCTTGCCGCCCAGCCGCCACAGCACCTGCCCCGTTCGACGGTGAATCTTGTAGAGCGCCCAGCTGTGGCGAGCGGAGATCAGCAGGTGGCCGTCCGGGGTGATGTCGATCGAGTTGAGGTGCAGGTAGTCATACCCGTAGGCGATCTGGGGCGGAAAGTAGGACGCGGTAATCGGGATGTGGTCGAGGCTGCGCCACTCGAAGAGAAGCCTGCCGCTCGCGATGTCGACCTCCTGGATGATCCCCTCCAGCACGGTCCCGTTGCTGGGGCCACCGACAGCTGAAAGGTCGGCGGGGACTCGTTGCGGGAAGCAGGTGAACAGCGCCGTCCCCTCGGGTGTGACCATGAACTCGTGGATGTCAAGCGACCGACCGTTGGCGGCGCGCACGCGAGCTAGCTCGCGGTATGAGCTGTCCACGATCACGCCTTCTCCCTGGCCGAAGCCGATCACGTTCATCCTGCCCTCCCACCACGTCACCACCGGCTGGCCGCGGTATTGGGCAAGGCGCACGTCGGTCGCCCACAGGGCGCGTGGAATAGGTCTGAACCAGACGGGCTCGCCGTAGTTGTCAACAAGCAGCGGGCCAGCCTGTGCGCCGTCGGCCGCGCTCGGGCCCATGAACAGATAGCCGGGAGCCACCGCGCCACCGGTGGCGCTCGCCAACGGCACGGAAGAGGGGGTGACGCTCAAGACCGGCGGATGCAGGTTGGGCCGCGAGACCAGCTGGCGCCCGGGGCCATTGGAGGTGGACGCGTACGCGGGGAGGGTGCGGAGGTGACCACCCAGGCTGGTCGCACTGAAAGCTCCTCCCCCGAGCGCCAGCACCCCGGCCCCGCCGGCGGCGCCTTTCAGGAGCTGTCGCCGCGTCAGCCGACGCGAACGTACCTGCGTGGCTCCTCCAACCATCGGCCTATGGCATAGCAGACGTGGGTGATAAGTGGCTGAGCATCGCTGCTGGCATACGACCGGCGGCGGGGTGTCATCCCCGTGGGCAAGCTGCAGCCTATTGAACTGGATTGCGGCAGTTCGAAATTGACACTGGCGTAAGTCCCCTGGTAGCTTGGATTTGCGGATTTTTCGCGTCGACCGATTCGCCCTCACGCGGGAGGAGCACGAAGACTCGATGCACGCGTTAGATCGTTTAACCGACCCTGGCAGGAGTCGGGTAGGGACGGGTGCCCGCAAAGCTGGCGCCCGGGTCGGCGCGCCCAAATCCGGCACCGCGCCCAAGACCATCTGCGCCCGCAGGCGCAGCACCATCGTGGACGGTCGCGACTAGGAACGCCCGGTGCGCAACACGTCGTTAATCGGCCGAGTCGCCGCCCTCGTTGCGCTGGTGATCGCCGTCGTCGCGGTGGTCGTGATCCTGTTCAGCGGCGGATCGAGCTACCACGTCTATGCGGTCTTCCAGGACGCCAGCCAGCTCGTGACCGGCGATCAGGTCGACGTCGCCCAGGCGCCCATCGGGACGATCTCGAACATCACGCTCACCCAGAACGGGATGGCCAGGATCGAGCTGAACATCTCGGACAGCCACTACCAGCCGCTGCGCCAGGGGACGATCGCAACGGTGCGCGTGCCTTCGTTGAGCTCGGTGGCCAATCGCTATCTCGAGCTGCGGCTGGCTCCCGGCAACGCCAGGCCGATCGCCAACGGCGGCACGATCGGCCCGCAGGACACCAACAGCGCGGTCAACATCGACGCGATCTTCAACACCCTGAACGGGCCGACGCGCAGGGGGCTTCAGGACCTGATCCAGGGCTCCGCCTCGCAGTGGAAGGGCCAGGCCAGCAAGGTGCAGGCGGCGTGGAAGTACCTCAACCCCGCGGTCGCCGCGAGCAGCGTCCTGTTCGAGCAGATCAACCACAACACCAAGAGCTTCACCGACTTCCTCGTCCAGACGGGTCACCTCATGTCGGACATCGCCAGCCGCCAGTCCGACCTCACGGCGCTCGTCCAGCATCTCTCGACCACGACCGGCGCCCTCGCCAAGCAGCACATCGCGTTCGGCGAGTCCATCCGGCAGCTCCCGGGCTTCATGCGCCTGGCCAACACCACGTTCGTCAATCTGCGCAGCGCGCTCGACGACCTGACTCCGCTGGTGAACGCCTCAAAGCCGGTGGCCCCGAAGCTGCGGGTGCTGCTCGACCAGCTCAAGCCGCTGGCGATCAACTCCGTGCCGACCGTCGTGGCGCTCTCCAAGACGATTCACAAGCCCGGCGCGGGCAACGACCTGATTGATCTCGTGCGGCTGGGCGTTCCGCTCGCCGACGCCACCGTCAGGCCGGTTCACGCCGACGGCAAGACCAGGCCCGGGGCGTTCCCCGAGAGCGTAAAGGCGCTGGAGCCATCGACCAAGGAACTTGCCTTCGACCGGCCCTACGCGGTCGACCTCACGAGCTGGTTCGACGGTTACAGCCACCCCGGCGGCTACGACGCCAACGGCGGCTTCGCGCGGATCGCTCCCGTGGTGGGTGCGTACTCGGTCAATCCGGGGGGTGGGGTGCTCAACCTGATCGCGCCTGCGCTCCGCCGGAAGAGCTTCAGCAAGCTAATCAATCCCCACAAGGGCACCTCCGGACAGGGCAACCGCTGCCCGGGGTCCATGGAGCGCGGCGGGGTTTGGGATCCCTACCCGGGCATGGGCAACAACTACTGCAACCCCAAGGAGACCCCGACCAGGCCATGAGGCTGCTTCGCAACATCGTCGCCGTCCTGCTCGGGGCCGCCGTCGTCGCGGCGATCGTCGTGCTGGCCTCCAGCTCGTCCGGGGGTGGCTCGAGCGACCCCACATACAAGGTCGAGCTCCAGAACGCCTTCGGTCTCGTCAGCGGCGAGCAGTTCAAGGTCGGCGGGGTTCCCGCGGGCAAGATCACGGCGATCGGCCTCGACGAGAAGACACTTCACGCGGTAGTGACCGTCCAGGTCAGCCAGACCGGCTTCGGGCGCTTCTATTCAGACGCCTTCTGCGAGTCCCGGCCCCAGTCGCTGATCGGCGAGTACTTCCTCGACTGCTCCCCCGGCCACAGCGGGCACGCCCTCAAGTCGGGCTCGACGATCCCCGTCACCCACACCTTCTCCACGATTCCGGCCGACCTGCTCAACGACATCATGCGCCTGCCCTACCGCGAGCGGTTGACGCTGATCGTCAACGAACTCGGCGCGGGGGTCGCCGGCAATGGCCAGAACCTGAGCGCCGCCCTGCACCGCGCGGTGCCGGCCCTGGCCGAGACGGACAACCTCCTGACGCTGCTCGCAAACGACTCGGCCACGATCAACGACCTCACGCACAACGCCGACACGCTGATCACCGCGCTGGCCAACAACAGCGGCACGATCGAGCGCTTCATCGACGAGTCCAACAACATCGCGACCGAGACCAACACTCAGCAGAGCAACCTCAAGGCCACTTTCCACGACCTCCCCCCGTTCCTCGAGCAGCTCAAGCCGTCGCTGGCCAAGCTCTCCGGGACGCTCGACGCCAATTACCCCGTCCTTCAGAACCTGAACTCCTCGGCCGGCGAGATCGACCGGCTGCTTGTCGATCTGCCGCCGTTCTCGCGCTCGGCGCTGCCGGCGCTTCGGACCTTGGGCAAGGCGTCCGTCACCGGCAAGTCGGCGGTGATCGCGGCCAAGCCGGTGGTCAAGAACCTCAACCAGTTCGCCACCCACACGCCCGAGCTCGGCCAGAACCTGGCGATCGTCCTGCACGATCTAGACAACCGCAGCCGCGCGGTCGAGAGCAACCCATCCAGCCCCGGCGGAAAGGGATACACGGGCCTGGAGGCCATGCTCCAGTACGTCTTCAACCAGACGCTCGACCTCGACTACTACGGCCGGTACGGGCACATGGAGGCGATCGACGCGTTCGTCAGCCCGATGTGCAGCGCGTATGCGACCAAGCAAACGGTCGCCAACAACCTTTCTCAGGACGGCTCGCGATATCGCAGTTGTTACTCGTGGCTCGGGCCAAATCAGCCCGGCGTCAACGAGCCCGACCCGTCCAACCCCGGCGTCTGCGTGCCCGACCCCGGCGGCGCGCCCCCCGGTCACCGCGGGCCGTCCCCGAGGGGCAGGAAGTGCTCGGCAAATGCGACCGCCGGCGCAAACAAGTCCAGCACCACCAACAGCGGCGCGGCCAAGAGCGGCGGCAAGAGCCCCGCCGCCTCCGCCAGCAAGACCAGTCCTTCGAACGACCTGAGGAAGACCCTAGCGGGGCTGCTCGGCGGTAGTGGTCCGTCCTCGCAGTCCAACTCGCCGAACAACTCGACCACGCCCAACAGCACTTCGACGACCCCGTCCAACGGCTCCTCTCCGAGCCAGCCCCAGGACCTCCTGAACTACCTGCTCGGACCGTGAAAAAGCGCAGCCGACAGCAATCCGCCTTTGCCAACCCGGTCCTGCTCGGGGCCGTGACGTTGCTCGTGGTGCTGGT
>DASYAP010000179.1:0-2479 GCA_036501265.1 Solirubrobacteraceae bacterium
CTACACCGACGTCGCGGGGGTCTTCAGCGCCGACCCACGAGTGGTGCCCGAGGCGCGCAAGCTACCCATTGTCAGCTTCGAGGAGATGCTCGAGATGGCCGCGTCGGGCGCCAAGGTGCTGCAGCTGCGGTCAGTCGAATATGCCCGCAACCACGACGTGCGCATCCACTGCCGGTCGAGCTTCGACGACGGCCCGGGTACCTTTGTGCTGGGAGAGGACGAAACAATGGAGAGACCGCTTGTAACCGCCGTGACCCACTCCACCGAGGAGGCGCGCATAAGCCTGCTCGGAGTGCCCGACCGGCCGGGAGCGGCAGCGGCGATATTCACCGCCCTCGCGCAAGCTGGATGTATCGTCGACACGATCATCCAGAACGAGCCGCTTGGCGAAGGCCGTGCCGCCGAGGTCTCCTTCACGATTCCTCAGGAGGACCTCAGAGAGGCCGAGGGCGCGCTCGGGGCTGTGGCCTCGATGCTGGGTGTTGAGAGGATCGATACCGACCGTCGCATCGGCAAGGTCTCGATCGTCGGCGCCGGGATGCGGTCGCACCCTGGGGTCGCGGCCAAGGTGTTCGAGACGCTGGGGGAGGAGGGGATCAACATCGAGATGATCTCGACCTCCCCGATCAAGATCTCCTGCGTGATCCGTGCGGACGCGGTCCCACACGCGGTGCAGGCGCTGCACAGCGCCTTTGACCTCGGAGCCTCGGGAATCGAGCCCGACCGCGGCCCGCGATAGGCAGCGGCCGAGCCGAGCCCGTCAGAATCCCCGCGCCGTCAACTCGTTGCCGACGTTCTGCATCTTGAGCGCGTCCTTCACGGCGCTCTTGGCGGCGTTGACGTAGTCACTGCGGTTCTTGGACAGCAGCGCGCTGCGCATCTTCGACAGATCCGAGGACAACGCGGCGAGTACCACCACCGCCTGACGGTTGATGTCCGCCACCTTTTGAGGCGGCGTGATCGAAGCCATGGCGTTATGCGCCTCGTTGAGCGCGTCGACGGCTTCCTTCAGCTTCTGCGGGTTCCTCGCCCCGCCGTTCGCCAGCGCGCTTCTAAGTGCCGGAACGACCCGATCGTTGAGCAGCGGGCCTAGCCGCGCCTCGTATTGCGCTTTCGTCAGCGCACCCGACGAAGTCGAGCCCGTTCCGGTTGTGGAAGTCGAAGACGTGGTGGAAGCGGCCGATGACGCCGTGGATTTGGTCGACGACTTATTCGATGAACTCCCGCACCCGGCCGCAGCCAGCGCGAGTACCGCAGCTGCGACCGCGAAGGCCGAGTTAAACCTGCTCACGACGACACCCCTCTTTTTAGTAACTGGAGCAAGCGCTCCACCCAGTAGCGATCGCATGCTAGCCAAGCGCGTACTCTGATGCGATCGTGATCGAGAGGTCGGGCGAGCAATACGCGCGGGTCGGAGAGCTCGAGCTGTGTTACGACACCTTCGGCGACCGGGCCATGCCTGCGCTGCTGCTCGTCATGGGTCTGGGTTCGCAGATGCTGCTCTGGCAGGAGGACTTCTGCGAGCAGCTTGCCGAGCGGGGCTTCTGGGTGATCCGCTTCGACAACCGCGACGTGGGCCGCTCAACGATTCTGCGCGATACGCACGTGCCCACGCGGTTGGAGCTGATCCGTCGTGATCCGCACGGAGCCGCCTACACCCTGTCTGACATGGCCAACGACGCCGCGGGGTTGCTGGACTGGCTCGAGGTCGACGCCGCGCATGTGGTCGGCGCGTCGATGGGGGGCATGATCGCGCAGCTGCTGGCGATCGGGCATCCGGATCGCGTGCTGTCGCTGGTTTCGATCATGTCGACGACTGGGAACCGCCGCGTGGGTCAGACGCATCCCGCGGTGCTGTGGCGGTTGTTTCGAAGCCCGCCACGCGACCGGGATGGGTATCTGCGGGAGTTCGTCGCGAACTACCGCTACATCGGCTCGCGGCGCTACCCAGCGGATCCCGAACGCACCCGGGCGCTCGGTGAGCGATGCTTCGATCGAGGGATCCACCGCGCGGGCACGGCCCGTCAAATGGCGGCGATAGGCACCGCGCCGGACCGCACCCCGCTGCTGCGTGAGGTCAAAGTCCCCACGACGGTTATCCACGGCGATGCCGACCGGCTTGTCATGTCCTCCGGGGGGCGCGCGACGGCCAGTGCAATCGCGGGGGCCCGGCTCGTGGTCGTACCTGGGATGGCGCATGACCTCCCGCGGGAGCTGTGGGGGCAGCTCCTCGACGAGATCGAGAACACCGCGGCCCGGGCCGCGGCCGTCTGACTTTAAGCCGCGGGCCGTGCGGCTACGCCGCGGGCCGTGCGGCTACGCCGCGGCGGCGCCCACCACCGACGTCGACCAGTCGATCACCGACGTCGGCCGGACGATGTGCCTGTTCATCCCGAGCTCCTTGGGCTCAAGCCCGAGAGCAAGCCCCACGAGCTGGGGCAGATGCAGCACCGGCAGGCCGAGCTCGCGACCGACGGCC
>DASYAP010000180.1:0-7876 GCA_036501265.1 Solirubrobacteraceae bacterium
CCGCCGAGCGCTCTTGCTTCTCGCTGCGTTGGCCGCGCTGCTCGCGCTCCTTGCGACCGCCCCGAACCTCGCGGTGCTGGCACTCCTGATGCTCTTGCTGGGGCTCCCCCTGTCTCCTTGGCTTGGGACGCTGAACGAGGCCGTACAAGCACTCGTGCCCCAGGGCAGAACCGGCGAGGCGTTCACATGGACTTTCGCCGTGATCACTGCCGGGATTGGGATCGGAAACGCCCTCGGGGGCCCAATCAACCAGACCCTGACCACACGGGGTGGGTTCTTGGCGGCCGCCGCCGTCGGCGCGGCCGGTGTGGCGTTAGCGCTCGCCACGCTCGCATTGGCACGGCGGCCGGGGCAGGCTCGGCTCAGGTTACGTCCACGAGGGGTGACCGGCCAGGCCGGGACTCACAGCGGGCGTCTGACCCCAACTTCGTCCAGATGGGCGAGGAGGTCCAATGGATCGTCGTAGACGCGAAAAGCGCCCGCGTAGATGAGCTCCTCGCGTCCATAGCCGCCGGACAGAAACCCGATTCCCAGGGCGTGTGCCCGCCGGGCAGCCAGTAGATCCCACACGCTGTCGCCGACAACGATGCTGTTGCCGATAGCCGCGCCGATCCGCTCGGCCGCTGTGAGGAACAGGTCGGGATCCGGCTTTGCGTAGCGGACCTGGTCGCGGGTAACCAGCGGTGTCCCGGGCGGCAATCCGAGCAGCTCCACGGCAAGCTCGGCATAGCGCTGCTGGCCGCTTGTGGCGATCGCCCAGGGGACGCCGATCTCCGTTAGCGATGTCAGCAGCCTCGTGGCGCCCGGCAGCGGGCGGACGCTGTCGAAGTGGCGCATGTAAGCGTCGGCGTGGAGGGCCGGGAGGCGGGCGAGTGTTTCACGGTCTAGGTCGGTCTCGAGCTCGCGAGCGAGCGCGTTGACGAAGAGGCCTCCGCTCATCCCGATTCGGCGATGAATGGTCCAAACCGGCAGGTTGATGCCGACGTCCTCGAGCGCCTCGCGCCAAGCCACCACGTGCTGGTAGACGCTGTCCACCAGCGTCCCGTCGAGATCGAACAGGAACGCGGGTTGGGGCGGAGCGGTGGCTGAATCGGGACGCGACATCGTGCTTATGAGCCATGATTTCAACGGACGAGCGCTTCAACCTGCCCGAGCAGCGTCGCTCGATCGTGAGGCCAGCGCGAGTGGCGGCCCAGACGCACAGCGGGGCCACCGCCCACCGAAGGCGAGCGGCGGCCCCACCGGGGGGGAGGGGAGGTGTTCAGGCGGCTTCGGAGTACGCCACCTGGGCGTCAGTCTGAATGTCAGACTCGGTGGCGTCGGGGGCCTCGATTGCGGCGGGCGCGGGGCGCAGGATCGTCACCGCCGCGACCACTGCGCCCACCAGCAGCGCGGTCGCGATCCACCAGGCGAAGTGATAACCGCCGAGGAGCGCCGGCGCCGCGGCCTTGCCCTGGTGAAGCAGGGTCGCGGTATGAGTGCTCGCAAGCGTGGCTAGCACCGCCAATCCGACCGCGCCGCCCACCTGCTGGGTGGTGTTGACGAGCCCTGACGCCAATCCCGCCTGGCTCGGCTCCGCCCCCGACATCGCGAGCGTCATCACAGCCGGGAACGAGAGGCCGGCGCCGACGCCGACCAGCACCATCGAGGGCAGCAGATCGCCGACGTAGCTGCCTCCGACCGGCGCCTGCGTGAACAGAGCAAGCCCGGCGACGGCGGACACCAGACCGGGAATCAACGTCGCGCGCGCCCCGAAGCGAATAATCAGACGCGCCGCCACCCCTACCGAGAGGGCGCCGATCAGCAGTGCGACCGGGAGGAACGCCAGCCCGATGCGGAGCGGAGAGTAGCCGAGCAGTCGCTGCATGTAGAGGGCGCCCAGGAAGAACATCCCAAACATCCCGCCCACGAAAAGCATCTGCACCAGGTTCGCCCCCGCGACGTTGCGCGAGCGAAAGATGCCAAGCGGCATCAAGGGGTGCCGGGCTCGACGCTCCCAGGCCACGAAGCCCGCAAGCAGCAGGACCGACACCGCGCCGAGCCCGAGCGTGTGCAGCGAACCCCAGCCAAATTCCTGGGCCTTGACGATCGTGTAAACGCCGAGCATCAGGGCACCGGTGACCAGCGTCGCTCCCAGCACGTCGGCTCCGCCCCGCAACCCAATCCCGCGGTCCTTGTTCACGAGCCGGACCGCGAGCAGCGCAGTGGCGACGCCGATCGGCAGGTTGACGAAGAAGATCCAGTGCCAGTTGATCAGCTGCGTGATCACACCGCCTGCGAGCAGTCCGATCGAGGCGCCTGCCGCGGCCACGAAGCTGAACACCGCGATCGCCTTTGGCTGCTCGGTGGGCTCCGGGAACATCGTCACGATCATGCCCAGAATCACCGCCGAGGCCATCGCCCCGCCGGCTCCCTGGATGAAGCGGGCGACGATCAAAAGGGTCTGGTCCTGGGACGCGCCGCACAGCGCCGAAGCGGCCACGAAGACCGCGAGTCCCGCGAGAAACATGTTTCTACGTCCCACCAGGTCGCCCAGCCGGCCCGCCAGCAAGAGCAGACCACCGAAGGTGATCAGGTAGGCGTTCACGACCCAGGCGAGGTTCGACTGGGTGAAGCCGAGATCGCGCTGAATCGAGGGCAACGCGACATTCACGATGGTCATGTCGAGGATGATCATCAGCATGCCGACGCAGAGCACCACCAGCGCAATCCAGCGTGAGCGGTCATTCCCGACCGCGGAGGCTCCTTTGGTCTGAAGCTGAAGGGTCTCGGTCATCCGTCCTCTCTCCAATAGTCTTTCCGAAGAACACACGGTATCAAATCATCTGCTCCAAGATGATCTTGGAGCAGACGGTCTGTGACGAACGTCATAAAACTCCGCTTGGCGTCGCGGAGCGGACGCCTGGCGGTAAGACCGTGGCGCGGCCTGAAAGTGATCGGCCACGGCAGCAACGATGAGCTGCGGGCGACCGGCGCACATCGGCAACATGGAGCCGATCGGGAGGATTCGGCCCTTACTTGATGTGCGTGGTGCCCTTAGTGGACCGAGGCGTTATCCGCGGGGGGTACGGCGGCGAAGCGCCGGGGGGCACTCCACCCGCTCTGCGAGCCTGCCCTCGACCAGCCTCGCGAGCGTCTTCAGAAGTGCGGCCGCCTCGCGCGGAGACAGTTCGCCCAGCACCTCTGCCTGCACGCGCTCCTTGACCTTGTCCGCTTCGGCCACCTTGCGCTTGCCTGCCGAGGTCACCGCGATGATGCGGGCCCGGCGATCCTCGGGGTCGGGATGGCGCTCGGCGAGCCCCGCACGTTCGAGCTCATCGACGGCCACGACCATCGTGGTCTTGTCGAGGCCGATCATCTCGGCCAGCTCCGTTTGCGTGTGCTCGCCGCTGAGAGCCGCCCGCAGCACGTGGTAACCGCGCGCCGAGACGCCCAATGGAGCAAGCGCCGCCGTCAGCTCAGACGCCAAGGCCCAATGGGCCCGGTACAACAGCCAGGCCAGATTGCCCGCGAAACAGCGGCTCTGCTCAACTTCCTGTACCGGGTGCTCCAGCTGAACTCCCATTACCCCGAATGCTAGCTGAGATTGTTCAGTAGCGGACTATTTCGCTGCGGACCTAGTTCCCGGCGCGTCCGGGGTGGGTCCGCCTCACGACTCGGTCACGCGTGGCTGGTAACGGTGGTGGAGCATCAGCGAGTTGCCATCCGGGTCCTGGAAGAACGCCATGTGGCAGACGCCGGTGTCGAATGTCTCTCCCGCGAACGTCACGCCGCGGTCCTCGAGCGTCGATCGCGCGGCCGCTACGTCGTCTACGTGCAAGGCGATCGCGTTGCGAACAGCGTTGTGCTCGAGACCCATCTTCTCCGCATTCATCACGTTCAACGTCAGGTTCCCGGTCTCGAACTCGGCGAAGTTTCGCTCGGGCATGTACACCGATCGGGGCAAGCCGAGGGTCTCCCCGTAGAAGCCGACCGCCCTCGCGAGGTCGCGAGTGGGGATGCCGACGAAGTCGACGGCGCTGATCAGTTGGTCTGTGGCAGTGCTCATGTCCCCCAGCTTAGGGCCAGGGCCTTCGGGCACAAAGTCACTCACGTAGTTCGGCAAGCCGCCTCGCCAGCAGACGCCGCTCGGGATCGGCCGGAACCAGCGCGAGGGCGCGGCCGTAGGCCTCGCGAGCTTCCTCGGGGCGCGCAAGACGGCGCAGCAACTCGCCTCGTGCAGCGTGTAGGTAATGAAGGTCCTCGAGCTCCAAGCGGTCAAGGAGCTCGAGACCAACCTGGGGACCGCGCACCTCGGCGAGCGCGATTGCTCGGTTCAGCTCGATTACCGGCGAGCGCGCCACACGCGCGAGCTCGCCGTAGAGCGTCGCGATCCGCGACCAGTCCGTCGGATCCTCGGTGTGCAACTCGGCGATCTCGGCCTGAAGCGCATACGGGCCCTTGCCTCTCAACGCCAGCGCCCGATCGAGCACGGCACGTCCCTGCTCGATCTGGGCCGTGTCCCAGTCCGCACGGTCCTGGTCGGCCAGCAGCACCAGGTCACCGTTGCGAAAGCGGGCCTCCCTGCGGGAGTCGTGGAAGAACATCAGCGCAAGCAGGCCGTGGACCTCGGGCTCGTCCGCCATGAGCTCGGATAGAGCTCTTCCCAGCCGGATCGCTTCGCTTGCGAGCTCGCCGCGCCCGCCGTAGCCCTCGTTGAAGATCAGATAGACCACAGCCAGGACGGCGGCCAGTCGGTCCGGCAGCTCCTCCTGCGCCGGGACCCGGAACGGGATGCCGGCTGCCTTGAGCTTGCGCTTGGCTCGCACCAGCCGCTGGGCCATCGTCGGCTCTGCCACCAGGAACGCCCGCGCGATCTCGCCCGTGGTCAGTCCGCCCAGCGTGCGCAGCGTGAGTGCGACCTGCGCGTCCAGCGCGAGCGCTGGATGGCAGCAGGTGAAGATGAGCTCGAGTCGCTCGTCCGCGATGGTCATTTCCTCGTCCCCGTCCTCCAGCACCGGCGGGCGCTCGAGCAGCGGGAGCTTGGTCTGCAGCGTGCGGTCACGTCGAATGCGGTTGATGGCGCGGTTACGCGCGGTGGTAACGAGCCAGGCGGCCGGGTTGGTGGGGGTCCCTTCGCGCGGCCAGCGCTCTGCGGCGATAGCGAAGGCCTCCTGGGCGGCTTCCTCGGCGAGCTCGAAGTCGCCGAGGAAGCCGATCAGGGCCGCGAGCACACGGCCCCACTGCTCCCGGAAGACCTGCTCTACCAGCGCTGGCCCTCCACGAGGGGGCGCACCTCGATCGCGCCGCCCATCCGCGCCGCCGGGATCCGCGTGGCGAGCTTGATCGCCGCGTCGAGGTCGGGAGCCTCGAAGAACAGATAGCCGCCGACCGCCTCCTTCATCTCCACGAAAGGACCGTCGGTGACGAGGGTCCTGCCGTCCTGCACTCGCACCGTCGTCGCCATCTCGGGCGGCTCCATCTGCACGCCATGGGTGACTCCGGGTGTCTCGTTGATGGCCTGGTAGTCGGCGTACACCGCCCTCTGCTCCTCCTCGGAGAGGCGCCCCCAGGCCTCGGGGTCCTGAGGTGTGGGAGTGTCACCTTGGTGGATAAACATCATGTACTTCATCGCGTCCTCCTTGCCGGGAATGGTCGAGCCTACGGACCGCCCGCCGCAAATTGACGGCGGGCAGTACGTAGACAAAGGGGACGCGGCGAAATCGACAGCGTTAGTCGATTGATAGCGCTGCCTGTCCTCGGTTCAACGCGGAGCGCGTTCTCACTTCACCGCGGAGCGCGTGAACACACGGACGGCGATCAAGGTCAGCGCGACCGCATAGATCGCCACCACGGCCAGGCTCAGCCAAGCCTCCACGGTCACGTTGCTCATGCCCCAGATGTCATGCAGGCCGTGGCCGGAGGGATCGATGAAGCCGTAGCGCATCAGCGCAAGCGCGTGCGTGAGCGGCATCGCCTTGGCGACGTCCGCCAGCCCGCCGGGCAGCGCACTGATTGGAAACAGCGCGCCCGCGAAGAAGAAGGGCAGGATCGCGAGCACCGGCGTGGCACCGACGTAGTCCTCCTCCTTGGTCACGCGACTGGCCACGGTCTCCGCCAGCGCGTACATGAATACCGTGAACACAAGGGTCGCCGCCACGAACCAGGCCACGCCGGTGCCCGTGATGTGAAAAACGCCTCCACGCAGGGCGGACAGTCCCACCACCACGCTCGCCTGAAGCGCCGCCAGCACCAACGCAACGAGCATGTTTCCGAGCACGAGGTAAGCGCGCCGGATCGGCGCGGCGAGTAGCTCTCGCTGTGCGCCTGCGTGGCGATCCACAAGCACGCTCAGTCCGGCGAACACCGAGCTGAGCGGAATCACCAGCCCAACCGCGCCGACACCGACAAACGCGGTGTAGTTGATGTGGGTATGCAGGCCGCCGGTGGCCTTCTGAAGCGCTGGCGCGAGGATCAGCGCCAGCAGCGCCGGCCCGAGCAGTGGCACCAGAATTTGGCGCGGGGTGCGTGAGGTCAACAGCGCCCTTCTCTTCGCCAGCGTGAACAGCACGCTGCCCGGGCGTGAGCGCCGCGCACGCGGAAGCGGTAGTGCAGCGGCTTGAGATGTGGCAGACATTTGTGGACTCCTCTCTTTCAGTTTTGTGTTGGATCGCCCTCGCCGGAGCGAGTGCCGTTGCTTTTGTGACCGGGTGATTCGCCGAAGCGAGTGCCGGTCAGCTGGATGTAGACGTCGTCGAGCGTGGGGGCGCGGACCACGATCTCCGAGGCGCGCAGACGCTCTGACTCGATCGCCTCGAGGGTCGCGGCGGGGCCGCCGTGCAGCGGCACCGTCACCCGGGCCCCCAAAGCGAATGCGTCCGCGCCGGCCGTGCCGTTGGCCCGAAGCGCCTGAAGCGCCGCCTCGGGGTCGCTTCCGGCACGGAACTCGAGGACCTGATCTCCGAGGCCGGCCAGCAGCGCCCGCGGCGTGTCGAGCGCGACGAACTGCCCCTGATGCACGATCGCCACGCGGTCGGCGAGCCTCTCGGCCTCGTCCAGGTAGTGCGTGGTGACCAGGATCGTGACGTCCTCTTGCGCGCGCAGCCCCGCGATCACGTCGAGCAGCTCTTGGCGGATGCGCGGGTCCAGGCCGACCGTGGGCTCGTCGAGGAACAGCACCTGCGGCTGCGAGACAAGCGCTCGGGCTATCTCGACCCGCCTGCGCTGGCCCCCGCTGTAGCCGTCAACGCGGCGGTCGATCAGCTCCGAGATGTCCAACGTACGCACGAGCTCCTCGATCCGGCGGGCCGCACGCCCGGCATCGACGCCCCACAGCCGGGCATGGAGTTCCAGATTCTGTCGGCCGGTCAGCGGGCCGTCGACCACGGCCTCCTGAAAGACAACGCTGCTGACGCTTCGCGCCTGCAGCGGTTGCGCGACCACGTCATAGCCTCCCAGGCGAGCAGTCCCGCCGCTGGGCTTCACGGTGGTCGTCAGGATTCCGATCGTGGTCGACTTCCCCGCGCCGTTCGGGCCGAGGAGGCCGAATACCTCGCCGGGTTCGACCTCGAACTCGATTCCTTTCAGCGCTTCGACATCGCCGGGATAGGTCTTGCGCAGATCGTGTACTTCGATTTCTGGCATGGCTTGCGCTCCTTTTTGCCTGCGGCGGTCACATCCGCCGCGCCGCTGTCGTCACCCCATTGACGGCGTTCGACGAGAGGATGTGACCGATGGATACGAACCAGTGGCAGGCAGAGGAGTTCGAGCTAAACCGAACTCACCTGCGGTCGGTGGCCTACCGAATGCTGGGATCCGGCGCGGAGGCAGACGACGCGGTTCAGGAGACCTGGATCCGCTTCGCCCGCGCTCAGACCGGCGCTGTTGACAACCTTCG
>DASYAP010000181.1:0-16807 GCA_036501265.1 Solirubrobacteraceae bacterium
ACCGCGGTTGAGCAGCCAGATTTCTTCATCTGACATTTGCTCGACGCGCTTGAGCAGCACTGGATCTCGTCCGAAGAAGTGCTCGCGGACGTACGCGCCTTCGCGTGACTTGTACGTCTGGTAGTCGCCGTCGACAGCCTCTCCCATCACACGCACCAGGCGACCGTCGGTGTCCTGGGCCAGCAGTGGATCCCAGCGGGAGCCCCAGACGAGCTTGATCACATTCCAGCCGGCGCCTCGGAAATCGGATTCGAGCTCGTCGATGATGCGGCCGTTCCCCCGCACCGGCCCGTCGAGTCGCTGCAGGTTGCAGTTGATGACCCAGATCAGGTTGTCAAGGTGCTCGCGGCCGGCCACCGAGATCGGCCCGATTGCCTCGGGCTCGTCCATCTCGCCATCGCCCAGCTGTGCCCACACCTTCCTACCCTCGGTCTCGGCGATCCCGCGTGCCTGGAGGTATTTCATGAACCGCGCCTGGTACAGCGAGGTGACCGGGCCAATTCCGAGCGAGACGGTCGGAAACTGCCAGAACTCGGGCATCAGCCACGCGTGAGGGTAAGAGCTAAGACCGCCCGGCCTTGAGACCTCCTGGCGGAAACCGTCCAGTTGCTTTGCCGACAACCTGCCCTCCAGGAACGCGCGCGCGTAGATGCCCGGCGAGGAGTGGCCCTGGAAGTAGACGAGGTCGCCCCCGAAATCGTCGCCAGCAGCGCGCCAGAAGTGGTTGAAGCCAACCTCGTAAAGGGTCGCCACGGACTGGTAAGTCGCGATATGGCCGCCTAGCTCCGAGGACTCCTTGTTGGCGCGCACCACGATGGCCATCGCGTTCCACCGCACGATCGAGCGCAGCCGCCGCTCGAGCTGTGGATCGCCGGGAAATTCGGGCTCGGCATCCGCTGGGATGGTGTTGACGTAGGGGGTGGTGAGGCTCGCGATCGGGCCGGTGCCCGCCTGCTGGGCCCGCTCGATGGCATAGCGCAGCAACTCGCGCGCTCGTCCGGGACCGTCGTGCTCGACGACGGCGTCAACGGCCTCGAGCCACTCCGTCGTCTCGACCGCATCGACGTCGGCCCCGGCGCCGTTTCGGGTGATGCTCTGAGCGGGTTCCGTGGTCATACGGCTTTCGGGGGAGTTACGGTCTTCTCTGGCTCACTATACATTCGGGCCTGTGGCGCTCCGCGAAGTTAAACAGCCTGCCGGACCTCCGTGGGATCAGCCGCTTGCCGGCAGGTGCGAGCGGCTTGTGGTCGCCTCGGACGTCCTCGCCTCCAACCCGCTCGGCGATCCCGCGACGCGGCCGCTCTACATCTACAGCGCTCCGGGCGTGGGGGAGGAGCCCGTGCCGTCGGTGTACATGATCCAGGGCTACAGCGGCCAGCTCGACCTGTGGCTTGCGCGCGTACCGTTCGAGCCGACCATCGTCGAGCGGGTCGATCGCATGTTCGCGTCGGACGAGTGCCCGCCTGCGGTGGTCGTGTTCGTCGATGCCTGGACCTCGCTCGGCGGCTCTCAGTTCATCAACTCGAGCGCAACAGGGCGCTACATGGACTACCTCTGCGACGAGGTCGTCGCCTTCGTCGACGAGCGCTATCCGACGCTCGGCAGCCGCGGCCACCGCGGCCTCGCGGGCAAGTCATCCGGTGGCTACGGGGCGATGGTCGTCTCAATGTGCCGGCCCGACGTCTTCGGCGCCTTTGCTTCGCACGCCGGCGACGCGCTGTTCGAGTGCTGTTACCTGCCCGAGTTTCCGACGATTGCGCGGGCGCTGCGCGATCACTTCGAGGGCTCCTACAAGGTGTTGCTCGAGCGGGTGCGACAGGCCGACCACTTCGACTGGTCGCAGCTGGGCGCGCCGTTCAGCGCCTACGCCATGGCGGCCGCCTACTCGCCCGATCCGGATAACCCTGCCGAACCGCTCTTGCCCTTCGAGATCGAGACGGGTCGGCTGGTGGACGACGTCTGGCAACGGTGGCTCGAATGGGACCCGGTGCGCATGGCATCGGGCCACGCCGCTGCCCTGCGGAGCATGCGCCGCATCTATCTCGACGCCGGCAAGAGCGACGAGTTCTACCTGGACCTCGGCGCTCAGGCCTTCGCCGCAGAGCTCGAGCGGCTCGGGGTCGAGCACTCACTCGAGCTCTTTGAGGGTGCCCACGGGGGCATCAGCTACCGCTATCCGGGGGCGATCCGCGAACTGGTGCAGGCTCTGGCACCGGTTCATCGATGACTCGCCCGGGCTGAGGCTCTCCGTTGAGCTGCGCCGGCGAGGGCTCCTCTATGGCTCGCCCGGGCTGAGGCTCCCCGTTGAGCCGCGCCGGCGAGGGCTCCTCTATGGCTTCGGCGTTGAGCAGCCGCTCGCGCAGCCGCGCGGTAGTGCCGGCCTGCGCCGCCCGCGCCGCGCGGTCCTCGCTGAGCTCGATACCGCGGTCGGCGGCCAGGTCGAGCAGCCGCTGGCGCTCCTCGTCCTGGATTGCGAAGCGGTAGAACAGCCAGCCCAGCAGGACCGTCGTCAGCACCATCTCCTCGATCATCATCAGGCCGCCGGCCAGGTTCTGATCCGAGAGCGCGCTGATCGAGTGCCCGGGATCCGTGAGTTTGTACGTCCCGTAAAAGACGGTCGAGGCCCAGATGAGGACGTTGCCCAGCAGCGCGCCCACGAAACGGACCGTGATGATGTAGCCGAGCGCGCCCCAGCTCTTGAACCATTTGGGCTTGGGAAGAGGCCCGATCAGCGCCAGCCAGAGCAAGGAGCCGAACCAGAAGAAGCAGGCGTGCTCAAGGGCGTGGATCAGGTCGAAGCGGATGGCTGCCACGTACGCGATCGGTAGGTGCCAGGCATACAGGTTGGCGGCCCATAGCACGAGCGCAACAAGGGGGTGGGCGAGCTTGCGCAGCGGACGGGTCGGCCGGAAGTGCAGCAGCGGCTGGATCACCGGGCCGGTGATGCCGAGGACGACCAGCAGCGAGCAGAAGTCGCCGATCACAAGGTGCTGCGCCATGTGAAAGACCAGCATCTGGTCGGCCAGCGTGTCCAGTGGCCCAATCTGGACCGCGGCGAGCAGGACCACGCCGGAGACAAACGACGCGATCCGCCAGCCGGAGACGGGCCGGCCTTCACGTGCCAGCGTTGTGACCCGGTTGCAGTACAGGGTCAGATATACGACGGTCGCGATCGCCGGCGGCAGGAACTCGGCCAGGTGCATCCCAGCGAACACGCCTCCGAGATTACGCCCTTGGCCATAATGGTTCGTCGTGTCGGGAATCCTCCGTTCGGGCACTGGCAGGCGCAAGCGCGTGCGCGAGCCGCTTCCGCCGGGAGCGTGGAGCCGGCTGGCGGCCTGCACAGCGGCGGCGGCGCTGCTCCAGCTCGACGGGACCCTGATCACCGTTGCTCTGCCCTCTGTCGCTCATGGACTGGGCGTCTCGAACGGCTCGACGGCGGTCGTACTGAGCGCCTACTTCGTCGCCTACGCGATAGCGCTTGTGCCCGGGGGGTCGCTGGTCGACCGCTTCGGCGCACGTCGGCTGGCACTGGCCGGGCTAGGACTGTTTGCGCTCGGTGCCGCTTTCGGCGCAGTTGCACCGACAATGGGGGTCCTCATCGCCTCGCGCGTCGTGCAGGGTCTCGGTGCAGGACTGGTCAGTCCCGCTGCCCTTGCCGGTGCGGTTAGCGGCTTCCCCGCGGAGCGCCGCGGCGCCGCGCTGGGGATTTGGGGCGCGAGCGCCGGGATCTCGAACCTCCTCGGTCCGGTGCTCGGTGGCCTTTTGACCGTCGGACTCGGCTGGCGCGCGGATTGGTGGGCCCTGGTCCCGCTGGCAGTCGTCGCGGCGGTCGCGATTCTGCGCGAAGTGCCCCCCACGGTCCACGGACAGGAGGCGAGCCATCCGGTTCTTAACCGCAACGTCCTCGACGCCTCGTTCGTCGCCGCGCTGACCTTTGCGGTCATGATCGGCTGCTTCTACTTGGCCGAGCAGTACCTGCAACGTGCTGCCGGCTTTTCGGCCCTGGGTGCGTCAGCGGTGCTGGTCGTGGTCGCCTTACTGGTCGGGATCGCCGCGCCGTTGGCCGGACGACTCGTTGACGAGCGCGGCGAGCGACTTCCGGCAGTTGCCGGCTTTGTCGCGGCGGCCGTCGGCCTCGTGATTCTCGGCATCCCGGGAATGCCGCTCAACAGCCCGGTGACACTGCTTCCCCTGATTCCCGTCGGCCTTGGTCTTGGGATGCTGTTCGTGCCGACCTCGCGCGCTGCGTTGAACTCCACCCCGCTGTCCGCCCACGGCCGGACCTCCGCGGTGCTGTCGGTAGGTCGGCTGCTCGGTGCCGCCGTGGGCGCCGGGCTGGCCGGCGCGGCGCTGGCCGGTGGGGTCGACGCGTCAAAGATCCACGTTGCGCTGTTGATCGCATGCGGTGTATGCGTGCTCGTGGGGATTCCTGCCTCGAGCCGGCTCGGCAGTGGCGCGCCTCCTCCGGGCGATCTCGTCGGCAGCGACGCGTCCCCTCCCGGCGATCTCGTCGCGACGGACGAGCCCTACTACGGCGGGGCCAGCCCGGCGGGCTAAGCGATCGGCCCCAGCACAGCTTCGCCTCCTACTATCTTCTCGATGGCACTGCGTCCAGGTAGTCACAGGCTGGGTCCCGAGCAGGGGATGGTGGAGGTCCGCACCTACCGTGAAGGAGTTGCCCAGATGGCCGGTCACGACCTGATCATCGATATCAGCCGGTGGCACGCCGGCGCGGAGGTGAGCGGCGAGGGCGCTCTTTCCTCGCTCGAGCTCGTGGTCGACCCGCGCTCCCTGCAAGTGCGCGAAGGGCTGCGCGGGGTGAAGCCACTGACCGACAAGGACCGAACAAAGATTCGCGAGGACATCGAGCGCAAGGTCCTCGGTGCCGACCCGATCTCCTTCCGGTCGACTGCTGTCGAGCGCTCGGGAGAGCGGCTGCAAGTGCGGGGCGAGTTGACGGTCGCCCGCTCAACGCAGCCGGTCAGCTACGAGCTCGACATCTCTGCGCAGGGCCGGGTGCACGGCACGCTGCCGGTCACTCAAACCGAGTTCGGGATAACGCCGTATCGCGGCTTCATGGGCGCGCTCAAAGTACGCGACGTGGTCGACGTTGCGATCGACGTACAGCTGCCCTCTGCCGGCTGACACCGCGCTCCCACCGCTGGCGAGAAAGTGCGTCGCACCGGGGCGATGAGCGGCTCACGCGCGGCGCTGCTTGACCCGGCGGGATGTCACCGCCCGATCCGTATAGTTGTCCGGCGTGGCGGCTCTGCGGGCGAGCGGCATCGTGAAGCGCTTCGAGGAGACCTGTGCCCTCGACGGCGTCGACCTGACGCTGCAGACAGGTCAGGTCCGTGGCCTCCTCGGCCCCAACGGCGCCGGCAAGACCACCCTCTTGCGCGTCTTCTTCGGGCTGGTCCGGCCCGACGCGGGGACGGTGGAGCTCTTCGATCGACGACTCGAGTGGCCTGAAGCGGATGCGCTCGCGGACGTGGCCGGTTTCGTCGAGGACCCCAGCTTCTATCCCTACCTCTCCGGACGAGTGAATCTCGAGCTGTTGGCGGAGCTGGACGGGCGCGCCACGACCGCCAGGATCGACGAGGTGCTGGCGCGAGTAGGTCTCGCGGACCGCGGCGACGACCGGGTCAACGGCTACTCCACCGGCATGAAGCAGCGCCTTGGGATCGCCGCGTCGCTGCTGCGCGAGCCGCGGCTGTTGCTGCTCGACGAACCCTCCGCTGGCCTGGACCCAGCTGGCGTCAGGGACATGGGTGCGCTCCTACGTGAGCTCGCGGACGATGGCGTCACGATCCTGCTGTCCAGCCACCAGATCGTCGAGGTGGAAGAGATCTGCGACAGCTTCACGATTCTTCGCCGGGGGCACGTCGTGTGGGACGGCACTGCGCAGCAGCTCCGCGTGCAGGCGCCGGCGTCCGCGTACCACATGCAGACGAGCGACGACGCCCGTGCGCTTGAACTCGCAGAGCAGCAGCACGGCGTGCGCGCCACCACTTCGCATCGAGGCGGGCTCGCAGTCGCGGTCGACCTGGGCGCGCTTGACTCCTACGTTCTAGGTCTCGGGTCCGCTGGGGTGGCGGTTCGCGGGTTGGAGCTCCTGGCAAGCCCCGTGGAGTCGATGTTCTTCGCTCTGACCAGTGACTCCGAGCGGCCACCGAACGAGCCACCGGAGCTCGCGGAACTTGACCGAAAGGCGCTGGCGGGGACATGAGCACGGCCTCAGCTGTTCCCGCCGAGACGCTCGGCCCGTCCGCCTCCGCCCAAGCCGACCACGGCATTCGGCGCGTGTACCGCGCCGAGGTCCGCAAGCTTTCGTCTCAGGTCGTGATCCGTGTGGTGGGGCTTCTGTGCTTGGTTGTGCCGTTTATCTTTGCGGCCCTACTCAAGGTCCAAAGCGGTGCTCCGACCGACACGCTCTACGGCGTCTGGGTCCACTCTTCAGGGTTCGCGGTCTCGCTCGTGGTGCTCGCTTCGGCGGCCGCGTGGGGCGTGCCGCTGATCGCGGGCACCGTCGCTGGCGACATCTTCTCCTCCGAGGATCGCTATGGGACCTGGAAGCTGGTGCTCACCCGCTCGTGCACGCGCAGCAACGTCTTCGTCGGAAAGCTGCTGGCGGCAGCGACCTTTGTCATCGCGCTACAGCTGCTGACCGCCTTTGCCAGCATGGCCGCGGGAGTGTTGCTGGTCGGCGCCCAGTCGCTCGTGGACCTGAACGGCACGCTGTTTTCACCGGGCCACTCCGCCCTGCTCGTGTTCGTGAGTTGGCTCACCCTGATCCCGCCCACCCTCGCGTTCACCGCGCTTGCCGTGCTGTTATCGATTGCGACGCGCAACGGGATTGTGGGTGTGATCGCCCCGTTTGCGCTCGCGCTTGCGATGCAGCTGCTGTTGTTGGTGGGGACCGGGATCTGGTCGCACCTGCTGCTGGTCGCGGCTGCCGTCTTTACGTGGCACGGCCTTTTCAACGCTCATCCGTATTTTGGTCCCCTATTAGTGGGGATCGCCGTCAGCGTGATCTGGACGGTCGTCTCTATCGACGTCTCGTGGGCGCTCCTTAGCCGGCGCGACTTCGCCGGTACTCCCGTGTCGCGCAGGCGTGGGTGGGGCACCCCGCTCCGAGTGGTGGTGGCGATCACGGCCACGGTCGCGCTGATCGCGATCGCCGGCAACTGGGGCCCCGCGGGAGTGACGGCCAAGCGCCTGCGATCGGACCTGACCCCGGCCTTTAACCACCTCACCGTCCTCCAGCAGACAGAGCTGGGGCGCCATGTTCCAGCAGGGGCGAAGCTCACGCTGGCGCTGCCCACCTGCAGCCGCCGTGGATCCGTGCCGTACGGCCCGGGCGAGTGGATCTGTTACTTCTACGTGCAGACGCCCTCGAACGGGGCACTGCCCTCCGAGCCGACGAACATCGGGTACGACGTGAGCGTCAACTGGGACGGCTGTTACAAGGCGCAGTCCCCACCGGCGTTCATCGGGCAGCAGACCATGCGCAACAAGCAGGGTAAAAGCGTCGTGAACCCGCTCTACACGATCTACGGCTGCTTCAACCCGCTGTAGCCGCTTTCGGCGGCGCCGGCCCTACTCGTCGACGGTGTCGACCACCTCGTAGACGCCGCTCACGTATTCGTTCTGGACAAAGGCGGACATCCGGTCCACGCGCTGCATCTCCTCGGCGTCATTGCTGCTGCGCCATTCTCGATACTGCTGCTCGGTCATGTCGAACACGCCGAAGGAGATGACCTCGTCCTCGTCGCGGATGTTCCGCGCGTGATACGCGCGCTGTAGGCCCGGCGGCGTGCTCTGGGCCGGGTCCCAGGCGCGGCGGAAGTTCTCCCAGGCTCCGGGCTTTAGCCTGCGAGCAGTGAACATCACGATCATCTCTGGCCTCCAAAAGTCAACTCGGCGGACACTGTAAGGAGAGAACCTACTGGTCCGCACAAGCGAGATCCAAGCGATCGTCTTCGACCTCGACGGCGTGCTGGTCGAGTCAGAGGGCGTCTGGAACGTCGCCCGCAAAGACATCACGCTGCGCAACGGCGGACGCTGGCCTCCAGAGGCCCAGCGCGCGATGATGGGCATGAGCTCAGGGGAATGGTCAAGCTACATGCACGACGAGTTGGGCGTGGCAATGCCTCCTGCGCAGATCTCTGACACGGTAGTGGCCCGCCTGGCCGCGCTGTACAGGGAAGAGCTACCGCTGATCGCAGGGGCTCGCGAGGCGGTCGCCGAGCTGGCTCGCGTATGGCCCCTCGCGGTCGCGTCGTCGGCGAACCGGCCCCTCATTGACCTGGTGCTCGAGCTCGCGCACTTAAAGGACCGCTTCGTGGCAACGGTCTCGTCGGAGGAAGTGGCGCACGGCAAGCCAGCGCCCGACGTCTACCTAGAGGCAGCACGGCGGATCGGCGTGCCGCCACCCCGCTGCGCGGCCGTCGAGGACTCGAGCAACGGCCTGCGCAGCGCAGCCGCGGCGGGCATGACGGTGTTTGCGGTCCCCAACCGAGAGTTCCCGCCCAGCGCGGATGCGCTGGCGCTCGCCGCCGACGTCCTGGACTCGATCGCGGAGCTCACGTCCGAGCGCGTCAGGCGGGTGGCCGGAGCCCAGGCTTCGTCCAGCTGAGCACGCTGGCGGTTCCGGCGCGCCTGGGTGCGCGACCAGCCGCAATGTCGTCCTGCAGCCGGGCCAACCCAGCCTGGAGCTCGGTGGGATGGTCGCGCTGCATCCGCTCGAAGAAACTGGTTTGGGCTTGTTGAGCCGCGGCCAACACGCACTCGGGATCGGCCGAAAGGGCGGCCAGGGACGCGTCGTCCATGTCTTCGAACCTGAAGTCGACCAGGTTGGAGCCGGGAAGGTCGATCAAGAACGCCGAGCGCGGGGGGTGGGTCGCCTCCATCCACGGCCGGCTGATCGGGAAGTAGTCGAGGATCCACAGGGTGGCCGCGTCTTCACCGGTGAAACCCATGAGCACGAGCCGTCCGCCGGGTCTGAGGATGCGCCGGGCCTCGGCCAGGGCCGCGCGGCGGTCCTCCACGTGGTGGAGCATCGAGATCATCATCGCCGCGTCGAACGTCTCGTCCCCCAACGGCAGACGCTGCGCGTCGGCTTGGACCGTCTCCAGACCCTTCGACGACGCCCGCGTCAGCATCGCTGACGAGGTGTCGATCACTACCGGCCGCCAGCCCTCGTTTTTGAGGGCGAGCGCGTAGTTGCCGGTCCCGCCGCCGATGTCGGCGAGTCGCTTACCGGGAGCGCCACGGAGCGCCTCGCGAAGCGGACGCAGGATCGACGGACTGGCCGAGCGGGTCCGGTCGTAGTGCTCGGCCTGGCGAGAGTAATCCGGCAGCAAGCTCACAGTGTGAGCTTTGCACCACCGGGCCGCGTGCGCTCAGTCAATATTTGAATCGTGCTGCCTTACGACGAAGCCGGGACCGGCAAGCCCGTCGTGCTTTTGCACGCCGGCGTCGGCGACCGCACGATGTGGCGCGAGCACCTTGAGCCGCTGGGCGAGGCAGGCCTCCGTGTTCTGGCCATCGACCTCCCCGGCTTCGGCGAGGCCCCGATTCCCCCGGGGGCCCAAGCCCCGTGGGAGGACGTGCTGCGGACGCTCAAAGAGCTCGAGCTGGAGCGCGCAGCGCTTGTCGGCAACTCGTTTGGCGCCGCGGTCGCGCTGCGGGCGGCGGCGGTCGCACCGGCGGCCGTCTCCGGGCTTGTATTGGTCTCCGTGCCGCCCCTCGCCGGGGAAACCTCGCCAGAACTTGAAGCGGCGTGGACGGCCGAGGGCGCCGCGCTCGACCGCGGAGATATCGATGGAGCGGTCGCGGCCGTCGTAGAGGCCTGGACCCAGCCCGGCGCACCCGCGGAGTTGCGGGAACGGATCGCATCGATGCAGCGTCGTGCCCTAGAGGCCCAGCTTGCCGCCGGCGATATAGAGGAGGCAGCAGATCCGCTCGAGCGGCACCCAGAGGCGCTCGCAAGCTTGCGGATTCCAGCGCTACTTGCCGTGGGCGAGCACGACATGCCCGACTTCAAGCGGGCGGCAGAGGAACTGACCGCGACGATGCCCCTGGCCCGCAGCGTGGTGATCGACGGCGCCGGTCACCTCGCGCCGCTCGAGGACCCGATTGAGTTCAGGCGCCTGGTGTTGGAGTTTCTGGGCAGCGAGTTACCGGGCTGAACCGCTCGCCGCGCCCCCGCGCTTTGTTCGAAAAACGCGGTTACCTTCAGCAGCCAGTGGAGGGTTCGCCGGCACGATTCGCATCACCCAGGCCGCGCGGGGAGAGGCGTAGGCGAATCCGACTCGCCAGGCGAGCACGATTCGCACCAGCTTCTGACGGCGGTCGAGGTGAAGCGACTATTACCCGCCATCTGGTCTACCGACTCGGCTCCGGCATCGCCGGTCCTTCCGATCGGCCTCATTCGAGCCACTCCGTGCTCATGGTCGGACTGGCGTGGATGCACACAAGGTGGGATCGTCCCGGGCCGTCGTTGGTGAACTTGTGCGGTGCCCCCGGTGGAACGATCACTATGTCGCCGGGTCCTGCCTTCAGCCGCTCTTCGCCGGCCCGGAAGGTCAGGTTTCCTTCGACGACCACCCAGGTCTCGTCGTAGGGGTGCTTGTGCAGCCGGGGGCCCTGCCCGGGTTCTGAGCGGTCGAGGATCAGTGAGATGGTCGCTCCGTGCTCGGCACCCTTCAGGTTGCCGGTTTCAAGCGTTCTTGAGTCGATGACTGGCATGGCTCTTGCTCCTTGTGGTGCATGGTCAGCTGTCAGGCCGCGGCGCGCTCTTGATGCATCTTGCCGCGGGGCTCGGAGAGCTCGTCTTGTTGGTCGCTGCGGCTGCGGAGCGGGCGCTCGCGCAGCACCATCACGATGAGGAATCCGGCGAGCGCGATCGGACCGGCGACGAGAAACACGTCGTGCAGCGAGTGGCCCACGGCCTGGGCGATCCCTCGCTGGACGCTCGGGGCCAGTGCGTGGATCCGGCCGGGCGTGGCCTGGATGCCGGTCGCCGAGACGCCACGGGCGGCCCGACCGCCCAGCTCGACCGGCAGCCAGTGGCGCAACCCGGCAGCGAACACGGCGCCGTACACGGCAACTCCCACCGACCCGCCCAGCGCGCGGAAGAGGTTCGCCGAGGCGGTGGCGGTGCCGATCTCGCGTGGCGCCACCGCGTTCTGGATCGCCACCATCAGGATCTGGGTGACGCCCCCGAAGCCGATCCCGAACAGGACCATGAACCCAGCCGCGGTGAGACGGGAGTCGTTCGCCCCGAGCGTCGAGAAAAGCAGCAGCCCCGCGCCCATCAGGGCTAGCCCGACCACGGGGAACAGCTTGTATCGACCCGTTCTGGCCATGATCTGACCGCAGACGATCGTGCTGATCGCGCTCGAGACAAGCAGCGGCAGCATCAACAGTCCCGATTCCGTCGCGCTCGCGCCCGTGACGAGTTGCAGGAACAGCGGGAGGAACACTATCGCCGCGAACAGCGAGATCGTGGCGATGAACAGTGCGGCACTCACAACCACGAAGACGGGGTCGCGGAAAAGCCTCAGCGGCAATACCGGCTCAGGCGTCGCCCGCTCCCGCCACAGAAACGCGGCCAAAAGCGCCAGCGCGCCCCCGATCAGCGCGAGGATCTTGGGCGAGGTCCAGGCGTACTGGTTGCCTCCCCATGTGGCGATCAGCAGGATCGCGACGATTCCACCGGCGAGCAGCGCGGCGCCCCCGTAGTCGATCCGGACGTGGCCGCGACGACCGGGCAGGTGCAGGTAGCTGTTGAGGATGCCAAGGGCGATCAGGCCGATCGGAACGTTGACGTAGAACGCCCAGCGCCACGAGAGCTGATCGACGAACACGCCTCCCAGCAGCGGGCCGACGAGGCTCGCGAGGAGGAAAGTCAGCTGTATGTAGCCCTGGTAACGGCCTCGCTCGCGCGGCGGAACGAGGTCGCCCACGGTCGCCGTGGCCAGCGTCATCACGCCGCCTGCTCCGACTCCCTGCATGGCACGGAAGGCGATCAGTTCGCCGATGCTCTGCGCGAGACCCGACAGGGCCGAAAAGGCGATGAAGACTAGGATCGCCGCGCGGATCAGGCCCTTGCGTCCGTAGAGATCCGACGCCTTGCCCCACAGGGGGGTAGTGGCGGCCGCTGCCAGCACGTAGACGGTGACGATCCAGGACAGGTCCGCGAGACCCCCGAGCTGGCCGGCGATCGTGGGCAGCGCCGTGGCCATGATCGTCTGGTCGAGCGCAGCGATGAACATGGCCACGCATAGGCCGGCGAATGCGGCCATCAGCTGATGCTTGCCGTTGTCCCGGATGTCGGCCTGTCCGCTCATGCTGGTCTCCTTTAGTGGCCGGACCGTTCGTTGAGTGACATGAAACTTAGGGTAACACTAAGTTTAGTGTTGGTCAAGCTAGTTTGTTAGGATGGATGTATGAGCACCGCGACTGGACTTCGTGAGCGCAAGAAGCAGCGCACCCGGGAGGCGATCGCCCAAACCGCGTGGCATCTGTTCGCGGAGCGCGGGTTCGACCACGTACCGGTGGCGGAGGTCGCGCGCGAGGCGGACGTTTCCGAGGCGACCGTGTTCAACTACTTTCCGACCAAAGAAGACCTCGTCTTTCACCGCATGGAGGCGTTCGAGCACGAGCTCCTGGGGGCGGCCAGAGACCGGGATCGCGACGAATCGATCGTCCAGGCTTTCGCCGGCTTCGTGCTCAAGCCGCGCGGCTTTCTCGGATCAGACGACCCAGAGGCGAGCGAGGGCCTGCGCACCGTCGCCCGCGTGATGACCTCAAGCCCAGCCCTGATGACGCGCCAGCGCGAGATCTTGGAGGGCTACACGAGCTCGCTCGCGGCCGTGATCGCGCAGGAGCTAGGCATGGCCTCCGACGACGTCGAGCCGTGGGTGGTCGCAAACGCGCTGATCGGCGTCCACCGTGCGCTCATCGCCTATACGCACCGCCAGGCGTTGGCCGGCATAGAGAACCGCCGCATCGCTCGCAACCTGAAACAGCACGGCAGGCGCGCCCTGGCGTTACTGGAAGAGGGCGTGGGGCAGGCGGCTGTTTGAGGGCGCGCCACCCTCGCGTGGGGCGAGTGATCCGCCGTCGGGATGGCGCCGAGGGCTGACTCGCGTGCGTGAGTTCAGCCGACCGAGGTAAGACTGCGGCGGCCCAGCTCGAAGCCCACACTGGCGTAGCGGCGGATGGTATGCCCCTCGGCCTGGCGCAGAACGTCGCGCAAGGCCGACACGAAACGCCTCAGTTCCGCTTCCGGTATGACCAAGGGTGGAAGGGCCTTGATCACGTTCATGTGGTGACCGGCGACCTGGGTGAGGATGTGATGCTCGCGAAACAGCGGCACCGTCAGCATCTGTGCAAAGAGCCCCGGCTGACGGCGCTCCACCGCCTCCCACACACGGCGCGCGGCGCGGCCGGACGGCGGCCCCAGCTCTATCGCCCACATCAATCCAAGGCCCCGTACCGCGCGTACGACCTCGAACTCGTCGACAAGCGGCACTGTCAGCTCGAGGAGCAGGTCGCCCATGCTCTGAGCACGCGCCACGAGCTCCTCGCTGTCCAGCACGTTGAGCGCCGCGATGCCCGCGGCCGCAGCGAGGTCGCCCCCGCCGAAAGTCGAGCCGTGGACCACGCTGCGCTCCATCGAGTCGAATGTGGCGTCGAATACGGCGCGGCTGGCCAGCAGGGCGCCCACCGGCACGAAGCCGCCCGACAACGACTTGGCCAGCGTGGCCATGTCCGGTTGGACACCCCAATGCTCCAACGCGAGGAACCGGCCGGTGCGGCCAAGCCCGGTTTGAACCTCGTCGATGATGAGCAGCGTCCCAGCGCGCTTGCAGAGCTTCTGCGCCTCGGGGAGATAGTCCTGGGGCGCGATGTAGACACCCTTCCCCTGCACCGGCTCGACGATGAAGGCGGCGAAATCGCCTGCGGAAAGCTCGCGTTCGAGTGCGTCCAGGTCGCCGAAGGGGACGGCGTGGCAGCCTGGCAGCAGCGGACCGAAGCGCTCGCGGAATTCCGCATTGCCATTGACCGACAGCGAACCCAACGTGAGCCCATGGAAGCCCCGCTCGCAGTAGAGGATGCGCGGCCTGCCGGTCGCGGCGCGGGCCAACTTGAGGGCCGCCTCGACGGCCTCGGTCCCCGAGCTCACGAGTAGCGCGGCAGAGAGTGAGGAAGGCGAGCGGGCGATCAGTTGTTCGGCCAGCACGCCCGCCAGGGTCGAGACGCCGAGTTGTGGCAGGGTGGGAGAGTCGACGTCAATAACCCGCTGGAGCTGCTCCTTGATGTACGGATGATTTCGTCCGAAGGAGAACACTCCGTAGCCCGCCAGCAGGTCGAGATAGGCGTTGCCATCGCGGTCAATCAGATGCGCCCCACGCGCGTGCGCCCAGTCGACGTCGAAGCCAAGCGTGCGCACCACGCGCCCCAACTTTGGGTTCAGATGACGCTGATTGAGAGCGAGCGCTTCGCCCGCGCGCAGCTCCAGCAGGTCCGCAACATCTGCTCGCCCGTGATTCTGCGAGTGTTCGGCGTCGATGGAGCCGTTATCCGCAAAGCCCACGGATGAAAGACTACGCACCAGGCAACGTGAAACGACGCCCCGCAGCGCGATGAACCGCTATCAGCCGATGAAGGCGGTGTTGACGGACCGGCCCTTCTCCGATCCGGAGTGGATGTTCGAGCGCAAGCTCGATGGCGAGCGCTGCGGCGCGCTGCGCGAGCGCGGGCGGGTGCGTCTCATCTCGCGTAGCGGCCAGGTTCTCGACAACACCTATCCAGAGCTCGTCGACGCGCTCGAGTCGGACGGTCCCGACCTGCTCGTAGACGGCGAGGTGGTCGCGTTCAAGGGCAGGCAGACCAGCTTCGAGCGGCTCCAGCGTCGGATGCAGATCCACGACCGCGAACGCGCCCGCCACACCAGTGTCGCCGTCTACTACTACCTGTTCGACATCTTGGAGCTCGACGGCCGCGACTTGCGCCCGCTCCCCCTGCGAGAGCGCAAGGCGGCGCTGCGGAGCGCCGTCGAGTTTGTGGCCCCGCTTCGGTTGACGCCGCATCGCGCGGGCAACGGCGAGGCTGCCTTTCGTCAGGCCTGCGAGCGCGGGTGGGAGGGCGTGATCGCCAAGCGAACCAGCAGCCGCTACACCCCGAGCCGTTCGCGAGACCGGCTAAAGGTCAAGTGCTCGCGGGGACAGGAGCTCGTGATCGGCGGGTGGACCGCGCCAAAGGGCTCGCGCAAGCGTCTGGGGGCGCTCCCTGTCGGCTACTGGGACGGCTCCAAGCTCCGCTACGCCGGCAAGGTAGGCACCGGTTTCGACGAACGGACTCTGGAGCAGTTGGGCGACGAGCTTCAGCGCCGAGAACGCAGCTCGCCGCCCTTCGCCGCCCACGACCTACCGCGAGCAGCTCGCTGGGCGGAACCCGAGCTTGTTGCCCAGGTCGCATTCAGCGAGTGGACGCGCGATGGGAAGCTCCGCCATCCGCGCCACCAGGGGCTCCGATACGACAAGCCCGCGCGCGAAGTGGTGCGAGAGGAGCCGAGCCGGTGAGCGCCACGATCAGGGCCGGGCGCAGGAGCGTGGAGATCTCGCGGCCGGGCAAAGCCCTGTTCCCGTGCGGGATCACCAAGGCCGATCTGGCGACCTACTACGAACGGGTGGCACAGGCCATGCTGCCCCACATCAAGGGAAGACCGCTCAATTTGGAGCGTTATCCCGATGGAATCGAGGGCGAACGCATCATGCAGCAGCGCGCTGGGAAATATTTCCCGGCCTGGATAAGGCGGGCCAACGTCGGCAAGAAAGGCGGCTCGGTCGAGCACGTGGTCGCCGCCGATGCGGCCACGCTGGTCTACCTGGCGGGACAGGCGTGCATCACGCTGCACCCCTGGCTGAGCCGCGCCGACCGGCTGCAGCAGCCTGACCGCCTCATCTTCGACCTCGATCCCAGCAACGGCAAACCGGCAGAGGTGCTCCGGGCCGCGCGCACCATGTTCGACCTCGTCCGCGAGCTTGGGTTGCAACCGTGGGTGATGACCACCGGATCCCGGGGCTACCACGTCACGGTGCCGCTCAGGCGCAGCGTCGACTTCGACGCCACGCGGGCGTTCGCCCGGGACGTCGCGGCGCTCGCCTCTCGGCGGGAGCCACGGCTGTTCACAACAGAGCAGCGCAAGGCAAAGCGCGAAGGGCGGATCCTCATCGATGTGATGCGCAACGCCTACGCCCACTCCGCGGTCGCGCCGTACGCAGTGCGAGCGCGACCGGGCGCGCCCGTCGCCGCCCCGCTGCACCCCGACGAGCTCGCCGAGTCCGACATGCGTCCGGATCGCTGGACACTTCGAACTCTGCCTCAGCGCCTCGGGCACGACGGGGATCCGTGGGAGCGGATCGGCGGTGGTGGACAGACCATCGGCGGTGCGCGGCGACGGCTCCAGGGAGCGATGGAGGAGTTGGGTTAGACGCCGCTCAGCTCCTAGACGCCGCGGCCCGAAGCTCGATCATCCCGTCTTGCGAGTTGACCTCGGTCCCAAAAGGCGCGCACAGTGTCCGCATGTGGCGCAAGATCCAGTCGGCTTCGGGACGCGACGCGGCGCGCGTGAAGCAGTAATCCAGGGCGAGGGGCGCGGCGCGAACCCGGCCGACTTCGCCGCGCTCCAACTCGACGAGCCAGAGTAGCCCCAGGTCGTTGCGCAGCGCAGGGTCGACCGCGTAGTCGTCGAGGAAGTCTCCGAGGTCGAACAGCACACCGGGGGCCA
>DASYAP010000182.1:0-8864 GCA_036501265.1 Solirubrobacteraceae bacterium
TTCGATCGCCTTAAGCTGCTCGATGATTTTGTCCTCCTCCTGACGCTGCGGCAGAAAGGCCGCGCCCGCGCCACGACCGGTTTCGACCACATGGACGATCGTGACCGAGGTGTTCTCCCCGGCCTGGGCTAGATCCGTAACCTACGAGAGCGCTCGCTTGGCGTGCTCCGAACCATCGGTTGCCCAAATGATTGATTTGAACATTTGCACCTCGATTGTGCGTGGTCGAGCGCCGCGCGGATGCCTGCCGATGTCCTCCTAGGCCCAGCGCCCGTCGGGAAGATCTCGGCGAAGTCTAGCCGCGGGACCGGGACCGGTGGGGACGTCATTTAGCCCGGACTGCCCTTTATCCCGGTCCCCGATACGCGCCGACGGGCGTCGGAACCCACCCGCCGCACTCACAAATTCCCTGCTGATGCCCTGCTTCGCCGGGCCCAGCACTTTCGCCACCGACGCGATTGAAGCGATGCCCTCTGGCTATTCTCTCGGTACGAAGAGCCGTGATGTTCTGGGAATTCCTCGACAAGTCCAACAGCGCCAGAGATGCGAGGCCCTTGACCTGGGACGAGAGGCTGGGGGTAGGAATCCGCCGCTTCTTTCAGATGTTCATGAGACCGGTGGCACCCCGCGGAGAAGATCCGCTTGAGGGTTGGGTGCGCGCGAAGAACGAGGCTTGGGACCGCCAGGAAGCCGAGGCGCGCGACGTCCTGCGCGAGCGTCGGGCCAAACGGAAGGCATGAGGTCAGCGATCGATCAGATTTGGCGCCAGTTCTTGCGGTTCCATTTTGGCCGCTGGACCCCGCGGGACGACTCTAATCCGATCGAGTCGTGGCAGCGCGCCAAGCGAGAGGCGTGGAACACCCTGGAAACGGAGACTCGCGACTCCGTGCGCGATCCGAGCCGGGACGGCTCACGCGGTGGTGACTCCGCCGTATGAGTCGCCCACCGCTAACCGGCGCTTCGCCGATCAGCCGGGACTATTGGCTGCGAAGTAGCGCTGGACGTCGGCCCCCTCGCCGTACGTCGTGGTTAGCACAGCGTGCCTATGGTGGCCCCTGAAGCACGGGTCGGTCGATCGTCGGCTGAGCGCGAAGGTGGTCGGGTCGTCGAGGTTTGTGCCCACCGTGGTGACGCCGGGCAGCAGCGTCCACACGATCAAGCCCATGCGGATCTTCTGCAGATAATGGAAGAGTTGCGGTAAGACGGTCGGTGCGTTTGGGCTGCACTCTTGGTACTGGGGATGGAAGGCCTCGGGAAAGACCGGCACCGCTCTGGTGAAGCGTCCGAAGGCAGCGTTCCACTCGGCCTGAGTGTCCTGCTGTGAGCTCAGGTTGGGCTCAACGCCATAAGCGATGTTTCTTCCCCGCAGGTAATACTTCGGAAGTAGCGTGAGGTCGCGGTCGGAGTCGTTGCCCTCGGCGATGATCACGTTCTTTGCGCCCGCGCTCCTAATGGTGCGCACCAGGGCCTGATCACCGACGTACTGTGCGCCATCGACAGTCCCGCCGTTACGCCAGATCTGCCACACCCTGCGCTCACTGCCGCCGACCGCGGACGTCGAGAGGCGCGGTTCGTTGAAGAGGTCGAAAAGCACGTGAGGGTTTCGCCGGAAGTGCTGGGCCATGTACGACCAGAACTGAAGCGCCGACGCGGTCGGAAGCGGCGGAGCATGGAAGCGCTCTTCCTGAAGGGTGAGGATCGAAGCCATGTGAAGGCTGGTCGCCTGATTGACGAGGCTGTGAATCAGGTCGAGGTACTGAGTGTTGACCTGCCCGTTAGAAGAAAAGAGGTACTCCTGAGAGACTTGTAAGCGGATCACGTCTGCGTTCCAGAAGCTTGCGGCCGCGCTCAGCATCGACGAACCGGTCCAGGGACTCTGGTTCGATTTGCCCTGACAGAGCTCGTTTTCAGGTACATCCGTGAGTGAGGTGCAGTCGATCACGAAGCCGTAGGGGACGAACTGCACGCCATTGGCTCCCACGACCTTGTTGCCCTTCACCCTGTAGGGCGGCGCAGCCGCGATGGGAGCCTGCAAGCGGACTGGCACGGACGCGCTCGCGCCAGTGGATGTGAAAGCCAGCACGGATGCCACAACGGCCATGCCGGCAAGTAAGCCTGCGGTCTTCGGATGACAGCTCATGTCAGCCTCCGGTTCTCTCCCTAGAAGACCGAAACGCAACTGCGAGTATAAGAGCGCGCTGCGCGGGTGCGTGGTCTGTGTGCGTCAGGCGGCCGAGGGCTGAGCCGGCGGCGCCACGGGCGGCGAGCCGCGCCGCTTTGCCTCCTCGATCGGCACCTCGAGCTCGACGTTCCACCCCTGCGCGAAGCCGATCATGGCGAAAATGATCAGAAGCACCTGGACCGGGATCATCAGCAACGTCAATGTCCCGAGTACGTTCGCCGACAGCCCGGTGCCGCCGGAGATCGAATGGGCTGACGCGAATCCGGCGTTGCTGCGGTCAAACCAGCTCGTACCCGAAAGACCCATTCCCGCGATCACCGCGACCATTAGCAGCAGAATCGCCAGCCCGGCGGCGACGGGCAATGAACCCCGGCTCCAGCGCCACACGTAATAGGCCAGCACCAAGTACGCGAGGCACCAAACGAAGTTCAGCGGGGTAAGGCCCTCGAGCTTCGACCACCCGCCAAACGTCACCAGCACCATCAGCGCGACCGAGGCCAGCAAGATGCCCAGGACGATCACCTTCACCACCTTGCATTCCGGTTTGTCGCGGTTGGGATGGATGACCGTGTAGCCAGGCGTCAGGGTGCGCGTCTGTGCCACAGCGCGGACCTTACCCGGCATCGGGGCCGCGTGTATCAATTCACCGGATTGAAGGCTTCTGGCTCATGGACGACCGGGACCTAGAATCGGGTCGGCGCAACGCGGGCGTGGCGAAATTGGCAGACGCGCCGGCTTTAGGTGCCGGTGGGCGAAAGCCCTTGGGGGTTCGAGTCCCTCCGCCCGCACTCAAACGCAGGCTCTGTGCTTCGGTGCCGACGCGTCAGTGCCGCTCGAAGATGGCGAGCGGCAAAAACGCGCCGACGACCCAGTTCGGGGCGTCGACGACTTCGTGGATATGCAGATCCACCGCCACCGACGCAATTGCGTAGGCCTCCTCCCGGTCTCGCCCGTGGTGCTGCATCAGGTGCTCTATGAGCGCGCGCGTCGCATCGCGGGTCGCCTCGAGGAGGTCCGGACCAACGCCGGTGCAAACGTGGTGGGGACCAGAGCGCGCCGGGGACGCCGGATGAGGCACGAAGTACTGCGGCGCCCGGACTCGCAGGTCCTCTCGGACGGTCACACGCAGGGTGATGTCCATCGAAGACTCCACCGCGGTCCCGCACACCTCTCCGTCGCCCATAGCGGCGTGGGTATCTCCAACTGACAGCAAAGCACCTTCAACGCCGATCGGCAAAAACAGCCTCGTACCTACCCGCAGGTGCCGCATGTCCATGTTGCCGCCCCATTTGCGTGGCGGCACAATCGAGTGCTGGCCCGGCTCCGGCGGCGCCACGCCGATTGTGCCTGGAAACGGGTCGTAGGGCAGGGAGACGCCGGGGCCGAATTGGACGCGGGCAGCGGACGCGTCGATCTCCGAGATTCGCAACCACGGGTCCGGGTACTCGTCGGCCAGCAAGCCGAAGCCCGGGATGATGGCGGTCCATCCCCAATCGCGTGGGTGTAGCTTCAGGATGTCGATCGCGAGCACGTCGCCGGGCCGCGCGTCCTTGACGAAGACCGGACCCGTCACCGGGTTGACGCGCGTGAAATCGAGTTTGGCGACCGCTGAAGCATCGGAGTGGCGATGGAGCTGGCCGCCCGACGCGTCTCGCACCTCGAGTTCGATCTCGGCGCCCGATTCGACCTCGAGCGCGGGCGGGATGGAGTTATCCCAGCCGAGGTGGACGGAGCCCTGGGTGACGTGGTGCAGAGAGGGAGCGCGCATGTTTGTCCGCGAGCAAGCCTAACCTTGAGCACCTTCGTTCTCCACGGGTCCGACTCGACCGCGTTTGCGACTTCCGCGCTCCAGCTCGGCGCGCAACCGTCGCAGAGAGCGCGAGAGGATCTGTTGGACGTTTGCGACCGTCAGTCCGGTGACCGACGCGATCTGTGGTCCGGACAGGTCCGCGCCGTAGCGGAGCGCGATCAGCTCGCGTTCGCGTTCCCCGAGCGCCGTGAGGGCCGACTCGAGCTCAGGACCCACGCCCACCGCCGGGTCCGTGTAGCCGGTCGTGTCGAGCTGTGCCTCCGGTAGATCGTCGAGCGAAACGGTCTGAGGGCGCCGCGCCCGGGCGCGATAGTGGTCGACCACCAGGTTGCGCGCGATCGCCAGCAGCCAAGTCGTGATCGTCGCGCGGCGATCGTCGAACTCGCCCCAATGGGCGAGCGCCCGCTCGAAGGTCTGCTGGGTCAGGTCCTCGGCCTCCTCCTGACTCCCCACCTGGTAGGCCACATACCCATAGACGCGCGGCAACTCTTCTTCGTAGGTCTCCCCGAAGTCGAGCATCGTCTATTTGCTTGGTCCGCGCATGTGTTTGATGCGAAGGTCCCGCCAGCCGCGAGTCGAGTGTCAGCCTCCCAGGCCCCCAGGACGTATGAAATCGAGAAGTGGAGCTGGCCGCACAGTCGTTTGCCACGCCTGCCACGCGCCCGGTGCTGCGGCCGTGGCAGGCCGAGACCACGGTCACCTGGCTGATCGGGTTTGTCCCCGTGTCCTATCTGGCGCTGTCGGGCGGCGGATTCGACCTCGTTACGCGCAGCGAGGTGGGAATCCTGATCTGGTGGGCACTGCTGCTCGGGGCGATCGCCGGGGTCGTCCCCCGCACGCGGTGGACGTGGGCCGGGTGGACGGCCGCGGCCTTGCTGACGGGATTCTTCGCCTGGACCTGGATCGCCACAGGCTGGACACAAAGCGAGGAGCGCACCCTCATCGAGGTGGCGCGGTTGGCGACGTACCTCGGCGTGTTGGTCCTAGGCCTCTGTCTCGTCACCCGCGCGAACGTCTCCTCGCTGCTCAACGGCCTCGCTTGTGCGGTCCTGCTGGTCAGCGGGCTGGCGGTGCTCTCGCGCATAGAACCCTCGTGGTTTTCGCCGCTCCCCGCCCAGTCGGTGTACTCAACGCCCCGACTGGCCTACCCGTTCGACTACGCCGACGGCGTGGGCGAGTTCGCCGCGCTGGGGCTTCCCCTGCTCCTTTTCGTGGCTACCAGTGCGCGGACGCGGATAGGCCGGGCGCTAGCGGCGGCGGGGTTGCCAGTGGTCGCGCTTTGCGTAGCGCTGACCGTCTCGCGCGGCGGGATTCTTGCCTGTGCGGTCGGAATGGTGGCGTTCTTCGCCCTGGTTCCCGACCGGCTCCCGCGGCTCGCCACGGCGGCAGTGGCAGCGGTTGCGACTGCGATATCCCTCGCGACGCTACTCCAGCACCCGGGTGAGCGAGCCGCCCTCCTTCTCCACGCTTCGGCGGGAGAGCGTCATAAGGTGCTCGCGGTCATTCTGGTGGCCTGCGCGGGCGCCGCGCTCCTGCAGCTCGCGATCACGCTCGTGGTTCGCCACGGCGTACGTCCGCGCGTCCTGCGGTTCTCGCGCGGCCAGGCGCTCGGGGTCACCGCCGTGTTGCTTGCGGCGGTCGCGGCCCTCGTCATCGTGGGAGCCGTCTCCGGGGTGGAGCGCCATCTCTGGGAGGAGTTCAAGCGGCCTAATCCGCCCGCCTCGAGCCACATCGTGACCCGCCTGCTTTCGGTGGCGGGAAGCCATCGCTATCAGTATTGGCAGGCGGCGATCCACGCGTTCGACGCGCACCCCTGGAAGGGGATCGGGCCAGGAACGTTTCAGTTCTACTGGGCGCAGCACAACACCCTCTCTGAATACGTACAGAACGCCCATTCCCTCTACTTCGAGACTTTGGCGGAGACGGGCATTGTGGGGCTTGTCCTCATTGGCGGCCTCGTCGTCTTCGTGATCGTTGCGGGTGCGGTCAGGGCGCTGCGCGCGACTGCCGCGAGCAGGCTCGCGATCGCAACCGCTGTCGCGACCTTCGCCGCCTTCGCCGCGGCGGCGGCCTTTGACTGGGTTTGGCAGATCGGCGTGATTCCGGTGGTCGCGCTGCTCGTTGCGGCTGTGACGGTCTCGGGCTTACGCGACCGCGAGCGCACCGGACCCGGCCAGCGGCTGCCCGTCCTCAGGGTGGTCATCGTGCTCGCAGCGCTGGTGGCGCTTTGGCGCATCATGGTGCCGCTGGCCAGCACGGTCGAAGTGCGCTCGAGCCAGTCGGCAGCAGCGGTCGGCGCCTGGCCTGCCGCGCTGCGCGATGCCAACGCCGCCCAGAGCGTCGAGCCAGGGGCGGCGAGTCCTCGAGTGCAGCGTGCGCTGGTGCTCGAGGCGGTGGGCGACCTGGGCGCCGCTAGGCGTACCTTCTCCGAGGCGGTAGCCCGCGAGCCGACCAACTCGGCCTTGTGGCTGATCGCGTCTCGTCTGGCCACCGAGGCGAACCGCCCGCGGCTCGCGCTGGCGTATTGGCGCCGTGCACGGGCGCTCGATCCGACATCGCCGACGTTCGCGCCATGAGCAAGATCTGGCCCAGCTCATCTCCTTTGCGAGCAATCGAGCGTCGACTGGCGCGGGCGCGCCCGCGACCCGACCGCCGGTTCGCGCGCCATACAGGCCGAGTGCTGGCGGCGCGGTGGGCGGCGGTCGACCGGCCGACCACCATTCGCTTCCAGGTGCTGGGGCTGTTCGTCGTGGGCGTGGCGCTTCTAGCGATCGCGGCCCTGATTGGACTGAGCTGATGAAAATGCTTGGGACTTGTCAGGATTTGAGGCGTAGCGGCGTATGGAGGGTTGATGCGTCGTTTCGTCATCTTGATCGCGTTCATCGCCGCGCTGGCCCTGCCGGCTCAGGCGGTCGCCAACGGGGTACCGAACAACGCTTCTGGCGCCACCCAGTACCACCGACCAACGCCGTCGGTCACGCCGCCGACTCAACCGAGCCAGCTCCCGTTCACGGGCGAGGACGTGCTGCTGGTCGTGCTTGCGGGAGTGCTACTGACGGGCGCCGGCTTGACGCTGTATCGCCAAGTCAAGCACCGCTGAGCAACCGAGCTCGCGCGGCTGCTGCCTTGATGGCGGTGGTAGTGCTGCTCTTTGGGACTTCGTCGGCATTCGCCGCGTCGTCGCGGGCTCATCCTTACTCCCGTCGGGCTCTGGCCGGCCAGGCCGCGCTCGCTCGGATGGGTCCGCAGGGCCGCGCGGCCGCGAGCTTCGCGGCCCAGAGCGCGCCCCGGATTGCCGCGGGTTACCGCGGGCTGAGCCGGTCAGTTACCGGCGGCTCCGCCCTTGGAGGTGTCACCAGGGCACTCTCGGGAAGCGAAGGCGGCATGGGGTTTCCGATGCCGTTGATCCTGATCGGGACTCTGGCTGTATCGATCTCTTATGCCGCCTGGAGGTTCCGGGCCCGGAAGCGGGCGGGGTAGACGAGTTTGCGGATCGGTCAGGCCTTTGGTCCAACAAGCGCATCGAGAATCGCCGTGCTGGCACGGTGTGACACAGAGAGGTTGCGGTGATTGGACTGCGTCACCCGGATCCCAAGCAGCTCACAGTGCTCGACGAAGATCTGCCCGAATATCCGCGGACAGATTGGTGAAGAAGTAACGGACGTAGGAGTACTCGGCGGTCCGACCGCTCGCCAGCTCCGTCCGGAACCGGTTCTCCGTCCGGCGCCCGTCGGAGTGGACGAGCGGCGCGGACAGATTTCTGAAGGCTGCTAGGTAGCATGGATGCAGCCAAGGGGAGTGAGCTAGTGGTCACGCGCGCGGTCTCCAAAACCGTGAACCCGGGTTCGAATCCCGGCTCCCCTGTCGTTAGCGTGTGCTGCCACCCCCACGTTGGCTCGATTGACGGCAGCCTGGCTTCGTGAAATCCCACACCACCTACCGCACCTTCAACACCGAGCGCAGGCGAGAGTTCGTTCGCATCACCGAGGACGTGGCTGAGGCCGTCGACGAAGCCGGCATCAGCGAGGGGATGGTGCTCGTGTCCGCCATGCACATCACCGCGGGGGTGTGGGTGAACGACGATGAGCCGGGGATCCAGGCCGATGCGCTGGAGTGGCTCGACAAGCTGGCGCCGCCCAGCTGGCAGGCACCGGAGAACGATGTGGCCCGAGAGCTGTCGCCCGATCCAGGCGACTACCGCCACCACCGCGGCGGTGAGGACAACGGCGACGCCCATCTGAAGAACCTGCTGGTCCACCATCAGGTGGTCATTCCGGTCACCGAGGGGCGACTCGATCTCGGTCCATGGCAGCAGGTCTTCTACTGCGAGTTTGACGGCCAGCGGTCCAAACGGCTCGTGATCAAAGTCATGGGGGAGTAGCGACGGAGTCCTCGCGCGTCTTCGCCGACGACCTCCTCGCTGGCAAAGTCGCGCTCGTCACTGGCGGGGGCACGAATTTGGGCAAGGCGGCCGCCGCCGAACTCGCCAGGTGCGGCGCCGCGGTGGTGCTCGCGGGTCGGCGTGAGCAGGTCCTCGAGGCAGCCAGCCGCGAGCTCGGCGAGCGTAGCTCATGGGCGACAGGAGACATTCGCGAACACCGGGGCGCCGAGGGAATCGTTGGCGCCGTCATGGAGAGACATGGCCGCCTCGATTTCCTCTTGAACAACGCAGGCGGGCGGTACTTCGCGGCGGCTGAGCAGATCACGTCAAAAGGTTGGCGGGCCGTGCAGCGACTCAACGTCGTTGGCACGCTGAACATGTCTCATGCCGCCCACGACATTGCAATGTCCCGAGCCGGATTGGGGACGATCGTCAACGTAACGGTCTCACCTCACCATGGGATGCCGGCCATGGCTCACACGGGTGCCGCG
>DASYAP010000183.1:0-3824 GCA_036501265.1 Solirubrobacteraceae bacterium
AAGCGTCGTATCCGCGCTATTGAACGGCTCCTGCGCACCCGCAAATCGCTGCCCCCAAAAGACAACGGCCAGAGTCGCGGAACCGGCGCCGCAGCCGCCGGTCGGGCGGCAGCTCGCCTGTCGCCAGAGTGAACCGCTCAATCTTGTCACCAAGGCAGGCTCGAAGCGCGGCTCTTGACAGGGGGGCGAACATATGTTCTGGTGACGAGCGACGGCAGCGCGTACGCTCGCTTCAGGCGGGCGCTGGAGACGGGCAACGAGCTACTGGTTCTGGCAGCGGCACGTGAGCTGCCGAGAGTCGCTCTGCACGACGCGCTGCGAATTTGCCTGGTGCTCCGCGACGGCGACCCCGAGCGTTACGAGCGGGCGACAGTACGCTGGCTAGGGCGGTTCGCGCTCGAGGCTGATCGGGTGACGATCCATGATTTGCGGCTCGCCGCCGATGCCCTCGATGCGCTTCCACACCAAGCAGCCGAGGCGATGGAGCGCCTTCAGGGTCTGTGCGTCGCGCACCGGGTCCGCTGAGCCCGCACGGCCGGATTCGCCGTCACGTCGGCGTTACCGCGACCTCGAACCAAACCTTGGTGCGCGGAGTGCTTTCTACTCCCCAGCGCGCGGACTCTTTTTCCAGGAGGTAGAGACCAAAGCCACCGCCGAGCTGGCCAGGGTCGCGCTGCCTTGGCGTGAATCCGGTCCCTTCGTCGGAGACTTCGACGCGAATGATTTCTTTGCCCAGCTGGGCGAAAAGCTCAACCTTTCCGGGTGGATCGACGTCGGGATGGACGACCGCGTTCGTGACGATCTCTGAGACCAACAGCATCACCGTCGCGATGGTGCTCGGCGATGAATCCGAGTCCTGGCAGAAGCCAACGATCGCGGCCCGCGCCACCGAGGGCGCGTCGACGCTTCGCTCAAGCTCAAGCTCGAGGGTTGAAGGATCCCTCTCCTGAGAGGCCGTGGTCGAGAGCTTCATCACGGCGAGGACGTCTCCGCAAACGGCAGCGCCTTGTCTGCTCCTGTGGCGCGTAGAACCAAGGCCGCGGCTTCGTACTCCGGGGCGACCATTTTGAGCTTCCACGCCTCCGCTCGTGAGCGGTCATGCAGGTCAATCAGAGCCTTCAGGCCGGAAGAGTCCATGAAACTGAGCTTCGCGAGATCAACAGTCACATCGGTGACACCTTTCGCGCGTTGTTCGGCGAGGCACTCGGAGAGGTGTTCGGCGGTGCGCATGTCAAGCTCGCCCACTATCACCAGGGTCGCGCTCTCGCCGTTAACGAGTTCCTTGATTTCGAACTTGGCTGGTCTGACCATTTGATCGGGCGCTGGCGTCAGTTAGGCGGGGCCAGCCAGGGCCTCCGTTGCCTTTCTCACACCTCGTCCCTCGTGTAGGGATTGATCGGCTTCCGGCATGTGCCGGATCGCCAGGATGGCTGTGTCGTCGGCGTGGCCGCCGACCTGGAAGTTCGCAAGGGCGTCATTTAGTCGCTGTACAACCTTGCTCGCAGTGAAGTCGCGGCAAGCATCGAGAGTGTCGCGCAAACGGAATTGTCCGTAGCGTTCACCATCCGTTCCTACTGCGTCCGTTACGCCGTCTGTGTACATGACCAAGATGCTTCCAGGCGGTAGCGCCACCATGGTATCCCGCCATGCGACGCCCTCAAACGCGCCGAGCATTGGTCCGAAATCGCCGACCTGTTCAGCTCCCACTGAAGTTATGCGGATCGGCAGCGGATGACCTCCCATGGCAAGCGTTGCACCGTCCTCGTCCAAGCGCAACAAGATAGCCGTGCAGGTTGAGCCCCGGCGTTGTTTTTTGAGAACAAGATCGAGCCGGGCGAGTAACTCGGCCGGGCTCGAGACGAACTCAGACATCGCCCGCAGGTTGTGACGAACGAGAGAGGTCAGAGCAGCCGCCTCGAAACCTTTGCCCGTGACATCGCCGATCGTCATCATCCATCCACCGCGCACCCCCCAAGCGTCATAGAAATCGCCGCCCACTTCGGTGCCCTCGAACGCGGGGAGATAGGCCCCGGCAAGCTCATAGCCGGCTATCTCGGGAAGCCGCTCGGGCAAGAGGCTCTTTTGGAGCGTGCGGGCGATCGTGGATCGTTCGCTGTAGAGCCTGGAGTTCTCGATCGCCACCGCAGCGCGCGATGCGATCTGTTCGGCAAGCTCGAGATCAGCGCGGTCGAGTACGCGCCCCGACTCGGCGCCGACGAGCGTCATGGCTCCGAGAATTCGCTTGCCCAGACGGATTGGAACGATCGCCGCCGACCGCATTTCGACGGCACGCAAGAGCGCGAGATGCTCATCGCTCACGGCAGCTTGTAAGAGCATGTCCTCCGGTATCTCGGGATAGAGCACCGACTCTCCGACGCGAAGCACCCGGCCGAGACCATGTTCGACGTCGGCCTCGGTGAGTGGATACTCGCGCAACTGGGCGGCGAGCTGCAGCCGAGCGGGGTCTACGTGGGCCACGGCCACCGGAACCCGGTCACCGTCGGCGTCGACCAAGTCGACGCCGCACCAGTCCGCAATCTCGGGAACCGCTAGCTGGGCGACGTTCTGGAGCGTCTGCTCGTAGTCGAGCGATGAAGCCAGCACGAGGCTGGCCTCGGCCAAGAAGGCCGAGCGCTGCTGCTCTCGTTGCTGTTCAGTGACGTCTTCGATCAGCATGATGGTCGCCTCCAGGCGACCACTCTCATCAAGCACCGGTGCGGCCTTCAGCAAATTCCAGCGTTCGGCGCCACTATCACGGTGGATTGTCCGGATCAGCAGAGGTTCGGGCGTCTCGCCTTGAAGCAGCCTGACCGACGGGATCTGCTGCATCGAGATCTCGCCTCCGTCCTCCCCGAGCACGATGTAGTCCGCCATGATCCGTTCGGGCGGCGTTTGTGCGAGCTCCACCACGGACTGGAAGCCCAGGTGCAAAAGGGCCGCTCGATTCGCGTACACGATCCGGTCGGTGTGGTCACGAATGGTTACCGGCTCGCTCAGCGAGCCGACGATCGCATCGAGCCGCCTGTCAGTTCCTCTCAACGCAAGACGTAGCTCCTCGACCAGGCGCTCGCGCTCGCTGGCGGCTGCCCGCCGTTCCGAGATGTCCTGCAGGAACGCAGTAAAGCTCGACTCCCCGCCCTCGCGCCACGCCGAGATCGTCATCTCTACCGGGAATTCGCTGCCGTCGCCGCGGAGCGCCGGCATCTCGACCCGTCGATCGATCAGTCGCCCCGCGCCGCCCGCCACCAACCGCCGAATCCCGGAGGTGTGGGTCTCCCTCAAGCGCTCCGGAACGATCAGCTCGGCAACCTTCCGGCCCACGGCCTGCTCGCGGCTGACGCCGAACACCGTCTCGGCGGCTGGATTCCAGTACGTCACCCGCCCGCGCTGATCCATAGAGATGACCGCGTTATGAGCGCGGTCGAGGATCAGCTCCGTCGGTTGAGCAGCCATCGTGTCCGACAATTATCCACTCCATCGATGCAAGACTCACGGTATGACGACTTACATCTACTTCGCCGGCGAGAATGTGCGCGTACAGGTCGATGAGGACCCGAGTCAAGTCGCCGAGACCTTCGCCGCCGCCCGCGGTCTTCCATTTCGGCTAACCGGTCAGGACCGCCAGAGCGCGGTGTACGTAAATCCTTTGACCGTCGCGTTTTGGTCAGCTGCGGAACCCAGCCCTCCGCCAGGGCCTCCCCAGCAGCCAGCACAACCGACGAAAAAACGGCAGGTGGTCACCGACATTTGGGGACGGCCCGTCCGCACGAGCCCGCGCCACTGAACTCGCGCGGCATCGGCCAAGCGTAGCCCGAATTGGCAGC
>DASYAP010000184.1:0-16901 GCA_036501265.1 Solirubrobacteraceae bacterium
CTCGATGTCGGCTCGTCGCATCCTGGGGCTGAAGTAGGTCCCAAGGGTTGGGCTGTTCGCCCATTAAAGCGGTACGCGAGCTGGGTTCAGAACGTCGTGAGACAGTTCGGTCCCTATCTGCCGTGGGCGTTGGAGAGTTGAGAGGAGTCGTCCCTAGTACGAGAGGACCGGGATGAACGCACCTCTGGTGTATCTGTTGTCCTGCCAAGGGCATCGCAGGTTAGCTACGTGCGGATCGGATAACCGCTGAAAGCATCTAAGTGGGAAGCCGGCCTCGAGATGAGCTCTGCCATCCCCTTGAGGGAGTAAGACCCCTGGAAGATCACCAGGTTGATAGGCCGGATCTGGAAGGACGGTAACGTCTGTAGGAGACCGGTACTAATGGGTCGAGGGCTTGACGGATACTTGATATCCGTGCTTTGGCGCTGTGCAGTTTTGAGGGTCCGCGGAGATCGCTCTCACTGGTTTCCGGTGGCTATGGCGAGGGGGAAACACCTCTTCCCATTCCGAACAGAGAAGTTAAGCCCCTCAGCGCCGATGGTACTTGGCCCGCAAGGGCCCGGGAGAGTAGGACGCCGCCGGTTTTTGTCAAAAGCTCCGACCGTCCACGCGAGTCGGAGTACATGGCTGTGGCTCCGCCCGCGATTGCGAGTCGGAGCGTATGGCCGCGCGGCGGTCCGCGCGAGGCGAGGCGAGGCGCGCGCCCGCGAAGGCCGACGCAGATGGGCGCGCTGCGAGGCGGCACGGCGCTTCGGCTTCACCCGGAACGGACGATGCGACTGCCGCGTGGAACTGCACGATTGACGCATCGAGAGAGCCGCGCCTGAGTAGTCGCTCCGGCTGCGGGAAGAACGGAAGGCAATTATGGGGTTTCTGCATAGAAACGATGAGCGGGGCGGTACGCGCTACCAGATGCGCGAGAAGCTATTTGCGATTGGCGACGATTTCTGGATCGAGACCGAGGATGGGCAGCGTGCGTACAAGGTCAACGGCAAAGCGCTGCGGATCCGGGAGACGTTCATCCTCGAGAGTCCGGAGGGCGAGGAGCTGTTCAAGATCCAGGAAAAGAAGCTTCGAGTCCGCGACACGATGGAGATTGAGCGCGACGGCGACAAAGTGGCGACGGTCAAGAAGGCTCTCATCACACCTGTGCGCGACCGCTTTGCGATCGAAATCGAGGGCAGCGGTGAGCTGACCGCCAAGGGCAATATCGTCGATCACGAGTACAAGATCGAGCGCGACGGGGAGACCGTGGCGCAGGTTTCAAAGCGCTGGTTCAGGGTCCGCGAGACCTACGGGATCGAGGTCGCACCGGGGGAAAACGATGCTTTGCTTCTCGCTGCGACCGTCTGCATCGACGAGATGTCAAGGCGCTGATAGCAGCGCGCCTGATGCCTTCTATGCGCTCGCGAACTCGACTACGACCTTGATGTCGTCGGGCCCGTGCTCTAGCGCCTGATCGAAGTCCTGCGGAGCGACGCAACGAGTGATGAGCTGCTCGAGCCAGGATTCTTCTGCTCTAGCCAGCACCCGCGATGCGCGGTAGTAGTGGCGGCGGTTGGCGTTGACTGAACCGAAGAGGACGAAGTTCTTGAGCACGGCGTCGGTCAGGAGCGTCGTTGGCGCGCTCGCGTTGGGCACGACCGGACCGCCGACACCAGTGAGGCAGATGACTGCCCCAGGTGCCGCCGCCTCGGTGGCGCCTCGAATCAGCGGGGCCACTCCCGTGCACTCCACGACTATGTCCGGAGCCACGCCGAGCTCCGAGATCGGTCCAGTGTGGTAAGTCGCGCCGAGGGCCTCGACGAGCGCGGGCTTACGACCGGTCGTGGCTCGGTCAAGGACGTGAACATCGCCTCCCTGCTGTACACCGATCAGCGCGGCCAAGAGCCCGATCGGCCCCGCACCGGTCACGAGCACGGTTCTCGGATCCCAGAACGTCCTGCGGCCGATCGCGGCGATGTGCTCCCAAGCCTTCACCACCACTGTTGTCGGCTCGAGCAGGACGCCCAGGATCCCCAGGTCACGGTCGACCTTGACCGCGTACTCCGGCTCGATTCGCCACTGGTCGGACATAAAGCCGTCGACCTGCTTGATCCCCCGCTCGGTGTAGCGGCCTTCGAGCACATATCCCATTCGCCCACCGCGCAGTTCGGGCACGGAACAGGATCCGGTCGGCGAACGATCCCGACGACAAGGTCGCCCACTTCGAACCCGCTCGGACCTGGGTCGAGGACCCGGCCAAGCGACTCGTGGCCCAGGATCAGGCGCTCCCGATCGGGCGGCGCCCATCCGTAAAGACCGCTCGCGATCTCGACATCGGTTCCGCATACCCCAACCACCACCGCCTCAACGAGCACTGAACCCAGTTCGGCACCCGGCTCCGGAACCTCATCGAGTCGGGCGGACCCAGAGGTGCGCGGCGTGACGGTTATTGCGCGCAAGCCGGGTCCGTGTGGAGGGCGCCGCGCCGACTCGACCCGAGCCGATACGGGGAACCCTGAGCTGCTTCTGGGGCAGTTCCTTGAGGCATCAGCGACCGCGGCGGTGGGGGCGCGCCGGAATGGGGGAGAGGCACGCCGCTGGTGGCGGAGCGACGGCGCCCGGCCGTCGTAGAACGGTCCGGCGAGCGCGACTGCGGCGGGCCTGATGACGCGGCTCCGGAGCGCCGGGATAGGCGCGAGACGGCGAAGGCGGCCGCGGCGCGGCCGCAAACGTGGCGGGCGGGGGCAGCGGAGTCGGCACATCGCCGAAAGGCGCGCTAGCCGAACGACGCTCGAGCCCCCCAGGGATAGTTGCCATCCAGCCACCGAGCGCGTTGACGGGATAGACAATCGCCGGCGGGACGCTCTCGACTGCTGTCGCCGGTGGGTCATCCGCCCGCTCCGCCCAGTCGCCCGCGAGAAACTCGTCCACGGCGCGGTCCGCGGTGTGAAGCCAGTGACGGAGGCGGTGAGCAGTTAGGAACATATGTTCGGGCGAGAATAAGAAAGGCGTCGGACGGAAACGATGGGCCAGCGTGCCGACGCTGAGAGATCGACGAACCTTCTCAGGTTCCCAGCATCTCCCGCAACCGCTTGACGACTGCGCTCGTGAACTCGGTCGTCCCGGCGTGCCCGCCCAAGTCGGGCGTTTTGATTCCGGCTCCCACCGTCTCCAACGCCGCGTCATAGATAGCTTGGGAGGCGCGAGCAGCCGGTGGGCCATGGCGATCCGCCGCGTTGCCGAGTACCGCGGCGCAGGCCAAAATCATCGCCAGCGGGTTCGCGAGATCTTTGCCAAGCAGGGCCGGCGCCGTCCCGTGAGGCGCCTCGGCCATCGCCACGGTCGTCTCATACCGGTCGTCGAACGCGAGCAGAACGGATTCGGCTCCTGCGATCGAGCCGAACATGGGCAGGACCAAATCAGACAAACAATCCCCGTCGCGGTTCAGTGCAGGGATCACAAGCGGGCAGTCGGCCGCACCGGAGAGCAGGCCGGCGTAGGTCGCGTCGATCAGCACGGGGTGATAGGCGACGTCGGGGTGGCGCGACGCGGCCGCGTCCATCTCCTCCTTGAGCATTCCCTCGTACACCGGCGACACCGTCCATTTGGGGCCGCCATAGACGCGTGCCCCCCACTGCGAAGCGGTACGGAACGCGTACTCGGCGACCGCCCGGCACGTGGAGCGCGTGATCCGCTCGGTGCGGTAGGCGACCTCGGCTGGCGATCCGCCTTCGCCGTCACGCGACTCGCGCGCACCGTACGCGTCCTCGACGGCCATGCGCACGACCGCGATCGGCTCGTGAACGCCGGCAATCGGCGCGACCCCTGGCAGTCGCCGGCCGGTGCGTACGATCACCTTCCCGTCGACCCGCTCGCGGACGATGCGGTTCGGCGAGCCGACGTCATCCGTGCCCTCGGGGGTGATGGTCGCCGCCTTCAACCCCAGCCCGGCCGTCCGCATGGCGTCCGCGGCCTCGATCACCACCTCATTCGAGGTGGCGCGCCGGTGCTCCAGGGACAGGTCGTAGCGCTCGAGCTCCAGCTGCACTCCGACCACATCGGAATCGAGCACGCGCAGGGCTTGCTCGAGCAGCTCCTGGCCAGTCTCGTCTCCCTCGAGGACGACGATCCGGATCGGGTCGGAGCGCGAACTTCCCTGCACGTGCAGCAGTTTTCAGGACGCCGCGCTTCGCTCCTGAGACGCGACGCTGCGTTGACGAGAGGCCGCGCTTCGTCCCTGAGACGCCTCCTCGCGCGCGGGCAGCAGCTCGCCCTCTCGCGCTGCCAGCGCCCCGATCACCACCGAAAGGTGCTCGTCGAAGTCGACGCCGAGTTCGGAGGCGCCCCGCCGCAGGTCGTCGCGGTCGACGGCGGCGGCAAACGAAGGCTGCCTGAGCTTCTTCTTGACGGACTTTGGCGTCATTCCCTGCAATCCGTCTGGCCGCACGTACGCGCAGGCCAAGACAAACCCCGACAGCTCATCGACCGCGTACAGCGACCGTTCCATCGGCGTCTCTCTGGGCACGTCCAGATAGTCGGCGTGCGAGGCGACTGCACGAACCAGCTCGGGCGGATAACCGCGGGATTCGAGTTCTTTGAGCGCGAACCGTGGATGCCCGTCCCGGGCGCTGGGATAGCGCTCATAGTCCAGGTCGTGGACAAGGCCGGTTAGCCCCCAGAGCTCGACGTCGCCGTCGAAGCGGGGCGCGTACGCCCGCATCGCAGTTTCCACCGCAAGCGCATGCCGCCGTAGAGAGTCCGACTCAGTCCATTCACAAAGCAGGGTCCACGCGCTTTCGCGCGAAATCTCCTCCGACATGGGCTACGAGCTCTCCCAAGGCGAAAGCCGCTCCGACATGTAGTTACCTCCCGAGCTCCGAGGCACAGTTCTTCCTGACATGGTTGTTACCCTAGCTGAGCGCGGGGGCGAGCCTGACGGCCCCCAGAACCGCTCACCGGCGCGGCCGGTGGGACGATCGCCGAGTCAAATGGAGAAATTCGTCATTGAAGGCGGCGTGCCGCTCTCGGGCACGATCGTTCCAGCGGGTAACAAGAACGGCGCCCTGCCGATCCTGGCCGCCTGCCTTCTTACGGAGGACGAAATGGTCCTGCGCAATGTGCCCGGGATCGCCGACGTGGAGGCCATGCTGGCGCTCCTTGAAACGCTTGGAGCGAGGGTCGAATGGCTTAGCTCCAGCGAGATCTGCATCCGCGCCGCGGGGGTCGACCGCTTCGAAGTCGACCGCGAGCTCTCTGAGCGAATCAGAGCGTCGTTCCTGCTAGCGGGCCCGCTGCTCGCGCGGTTCGGTCATGCGCTGATGCCTCCTCCGGGCGGAGACGTGATCGGGCGCCGGCGCCTCGACCCACACCTGGACGCTTTTCGCGCCCTCGGCGCGACGGTCGAGCACGGCGAGAACATCAAGATTGCCGCACCCATAGGGCTGAGCCCGTGCGACTTCTTGATGGACGAGCCGTCGGTCATGGCCACCGAGAATGCCCTCATGGCCGCGGCCCTCACCAACGGTCCGACCGTGATCCGCAACGCCGCCTCCGAGCCTCACGTCCAGGACCTGGCCCGCATGCTGGTTGCCATGGGCGCCGCGATCGACGGCATCGGCTCGAACGTCATGACCGTCCACGGCATGAAGCGGCTGCGCGGCTGCACCCACACCATCGCTCCGGACCACGTCGAGATCGCATCGTTCATGGCGCTCGCGGGGGTGACGGGCGGCGAGCTGCTCGTCAGGGACACGATCCCCGAGGACCTGCGCATGATCCGCCTCGTGTTTGATCGCCTCGGGCTGCACACCGAGCTACGCGGCGCCGACGTGCTCGTCCCCGGCAGCCAGAAGCTGGTGATCCGCAACGACGCAGGTGACTACATGCCCAAGGTCGAGAGCGGGCCGTGGCCGGCCTTTCCCGCCGATCTGACCAGCATTGCGCTGGCGCTCGCGACCCAGTCGGAGGGGTCGGTGATCATCCACGAGAAGATGTTCGAGAACCGCCTGTTCTTCACCGACAAGCTACAGGTGATGGGGGCCGCCATCACGATCTGTGACCCTCACCGCGCCATCGTGATCGGACCGCGGCCACTGCGAAGCGCGCGCGTCGAGTCGCCCGACATTCGCGCCGGGATGGCGATGCTGATCGCCGCGCTCTGCGCCGACGGCGTGACCGAGATCGGCAATGTCCGCCAGATCGACCGCGGCTATGAGCGGATCGACGAAAGGCTGCGCGCGCTGGGCGCTCGGATCCAGCGTCTTGACGACGTGCCCGTGGCTGCGTGAGCAGCTACGTGAGGGAACACTTTGGAATCCCGCGCACGCTGACCGACTGGATTCCCAGCGGCACCCGCGACGTGCTGCCCGACGAGATGCGGGAGCTGCGGGCGCTGACCGACCGGCTCCGGCAGGTCTTCGAGCGTGCCGGGTATGGGGAGGTGTACACGCCGGCGCTCGAGTATGAGTCACCGCTCGCCCCGAACCAGGACCACCCCGAATGGACGGGGCCGCGACCGGCATACCGCGTCTTCGACGAGCACGGCAACGTGCTGGCGCTGCGCTCCGACATGACGATTCCGATCGCGCGGTTGGCGGCAACCCGCTATCGCGACGTCGACCCACCATTGCGGTTCTGCTATTTCGCTCATGCCTATCGCCGCGTCAGACCACAGCGCGGCCAGTCGCGGGAGCTGTTGCAGGCGGGGATCGAGCTGATCGGGGCCGGCACGCCCGAAGGCACGGCCGAGGTACTGACCGTTCTCTGCGACGCGCTGGACGCCACCGGGCTTCGCACCTATCGCGTCGGGCTCGGCGACGCCTCGCTCTATCCCGGGCTCCTGGAGGCCGCTTCAGTGGACTCTGAGACGCGGGAGCGGATCCTCGCGGACCTGGTCGCGGGAGACTTCGTGGGGCTCGAGCGGGCGCTTTACGCTCTCGAGCTCCAGCCAGACGAGCGCTCGCTGCTCTTGGGCGTTGCTCGTACCCGAGGTGGACCCCAAGTGCTGGAAGGCCACTCCGGCGCTCTTGACGCAGCCCTTCAGGGGCTGCGGGCGGTCCACGGGCTGCTGCCGGCGCAGGCGGCGGAGAGGATCATCTTCGACCTGGGACTCGTTCGCAGCCTCGGCTACTACACCGGCGCGGTCTTTCAAATCTACGATCCCGCGCACGGGGTCCCCATCGGACAGGGCGGCCGGTACGACCAGCTGCTCGCGCGCTTCGGCCGACCGCTGGCCGCGGTGGGATTCGCGCTCGGAGTAGAAAGGGTCCACATCGCACTCGCCGGGGAAGAGCGGGGCCTGGGGACGTGGAGCCCCGAATGAGCGGCCCGAGGCCATGACTGAGCTGATGGTCGCCGTCCCGCGCGGGACGCTGTTCGCCGGCAGCCTCGACCTGCTCGACAGCCTCGGTCTCGACACGGACGCCGTCCGTTCGAACGAGCGCAAGCTGCTGTTTTTGGAGGTTGGCATCGTGACGATGCGTCCATCCGACGTGCCCACGTACGTGGAAGCCGGGGCAGCGGATATCGGCATCACGGGCAAGGACGTGCTCATGGAGCAGTCTGAGCGAGAGGTCTACGAGCTCGCCGACCTCGGGTTCGGCCACTGCCGGATGGTGTTTGCGACCACGGCCGGCGAAGACCGCGCCACGGAGGCTCTGCGCCGGCTCGGCGTGATGCGCGTCGCGACGAAATACCCACGGGTCGCGGCGAACCATTTCCGGCGGACCGCCCGCCAGGCCGAGATCGTGGAGGTCAAGGGCTCGGTGGAGCTGGCACCGCTAACGGGGCTCGTCGAGGGAATTGTTGACCTCACCGCGACGGGGACGACGCTGCGCGAGAACGGTCTGACGATCCGCGAGGAGATTGCCGTCTGCACGGCACGCCTGATCGCCAATCCGGTCGCGCATAGGCTCAAGGCGAAACCGATCGACGCGCTGCTGGAGCAGATCGATGCGTTGTGAGCTCGTCTCGCTGGAGGGCGGCGATCCAACGGCGCTCGCGGCTGAGCTGAGGGCGCTTCTCCCGGCCGCCGAGGAGGTCGCGGCTGCGGTCGCCGAGATCATCGAGCGGGTCCGCGCGAACGGCGACGAGGCGGTTTTCGAGTACACGCGCATGCTTGATACCGATGGGCGCGGGCCCTTGCCGCTGCGCGTCGCCGCGACCGAGCTGACGGATGCGGCCGAAGCGCTGGACCCCGAGGTGCGCAGAGGCCTGGAGCTCGCGACCGACAACGTAGGCCGCGTCGCGGAGGCTCAGCGTCCGCAAGACACCGTCGTGGACCTAGGGACCCACGTGGTCAAAGTGCGCGAGGTCCCCGTGAGCAGCGCGGCCGTGTATGTGCCGGGCGGTCGGGCCCCGTACCCGAGTACGGTCGTGATGGGCGCGGTGACTGCAAGGGCGGCGGGCGTGCACGAAGTGATCGTGTGCTCGCCGCCGGGGCGGGGCGGCGAGCTCCATCCGGCGGTCCTCGCCGCGGCCGGCCTGACGGGTGTGTCCGCCGTCTATCGGATGGGGGGAGCGCAGTCTGTCGCCGCGCTCGCCCACGGAACGGAATCCGTGTCCGCGGTCGACGTGATCGTCGGCCCCGGCAACATCTACGTCCAGGAGGCCAAGCGGCAGGTCTCGAGTCGTGTCGGGATCGACGGGTTCGCAGGTCCCAGCGACCTCGCGGTGCTCGCCGGCGATCGAGCCGATCCCGATTTGATCGAGCTCGACCTCCTGGCGCAGGCCGAGCACGGCGAAGGGACCATGGTGGTCGCGATCTCGAGCCGACGTGAACTGCTCGCAGACCTCCACGCACGACTTGTCGACGCGCCCGACACCGGAGCCGTGGCGCGGCTGGTCGAGGTCGGGGACGCCGAGCAGGCCGTGGCGGTGGCAGAGGCCATCGCCCCGGAGCACCTGGAGCTGATCGGTGAAGACGTCGAGGCGCTCGCGCCCCGTATCACTCGCGCGGGGTGTGCCTTCGTGGGCGCGGCTTCGGCGACGGCGTTCGGCGACTACATCGCGGGGTCAAACCACATCCTGCCCACGGCGGGATCCGCTCGCTTTGCCTCCGCGCTCTCGCCCGCTGACTTTCGGCGCCGGTTCTACGAGGTGCGCGTGCGCGCTCCCGAGGCCCTGGCCCGCGCCGCAGCACCCGTGGCGCGTGCCGAGGGATTCGAGGCGCACGCGCGTTCGATGGAGGCCCGCATCGGTGAAAATGGCTGAGCGCCATGTCTCGTAACGCCACCATCGATAGGAAAACCGCCGAGACGGACGTGCACGTGGAGCTCGCGGTGCAAGGCCGGGGATCGGGCGCGCGTGATACCGGCGTGGGCTTTCTCGATCACATGCTCGACCTGCTCGCCCATCACGCCCGCCTCGATCTCACCGTCAAGGCCCGCGGAGACCTCGAGACCGGTGGTCACCACACTGTGGAAGACGTCGGCATATGCATCGGCCAGGCGCTCGACCGCGCGCTTGCGGACCGCAGTGGGATCGTTCGTTACGGGGAGGCGACGGTGCCCATGGACGAGGCGCGCGCCGCGTGCGCGATTGACGTCTCGGGACGGGGTCTGTGCGTCTTCGAGGGCTCGCTGCCGGCTGGCGCCATCGGCAATTTCGAGCACGAGCTGGCCGAAGAGTTCTTCCGCGCGGTGTCCACCAACGCGAAGCTGACTTTGCACCTCTCCGTCGAGCGGGGAACAAATGCCCATCACATGATCGAGGCCGCGTTTAAGGCTGCCGCCCGGGCGCTGCGTATCGCGACCGCGCTCGATCCGTCTCAGAACGGCGTGCCGAGCACGAAGGGGAGCCTGGCATGACCGCGCGGCAACCCCACGTAGCGCTTGTCGATTACGGCATGGGGAACCGCCGCTCGGTCTTCAAGGCTCTCGAGCGCGTGGGCGCGAGGGCTGTGCTGACCAGCGCCCAAAACGAGCTCCTGGCGGCACGTGGCCTGGTGATACCGGGGGTCGGCGCGTTCCCGGAAGCGATGAGGCGGCTAGCCGAGCTCGAGCTCACAGAGCCGATCCGCGAGCGAGCTCTGGAAGGCGTACCAGTGTTGGGGATCTGTCTGGGAATGCAGCTGCTCTTCGATCGATCGCGGGAGATGGGCGATAGAGCGGGCCTGGGGTTGATCCCCGGGCAGGTCACGCCGCTGGATCCCGGCGGGCTGCGCGTGCCGCACATCGGCTGGAGCGAAGTCGAGCTTGTGGCGCCGTCGCCTCTCACCGACGGTCTGCCCGCGGCCGCCTTCTACCACGTCCACTCGCTAGCCGTGCGCCCGGAAAGCCCACAGGATGTCGTCGGGGTTAGCGAGTACGGCGAGCGCTTTGCGACCATCGTGGGGCGGGGAGCGGTCTTCGGGGTGCAGTTTCACCCCGAGAAGTCATCCGTCGCCGGGCTAGCGCTGCTCGAGCGGTTCGTGGAGCTGTGCGATGGGCATGCGACTCGGCCGTCCACGCCTCTCACTGGCGCGGCGCGTCAATGATCCTCTGGCCGGCGATTGACATCCTGGGCGGCAACGCAGTCCGCCTCGCTCGCGGCGAATTCGGCACCGAAACGATGTACGACGCCGATCCGCTCGATGCAGCGCAGCGCTGGCGGAAGGACGGGGCGCGGGGGCTCCACGTGGTCGACCTGGACGGAGCCCGCACGGGAGAGCCGGTCAACCTCGAGCACCTGAAGCGGATCGCGGCCGCGGTCGATGTGCCCGTCCAGTACGGCGGCGGACTGCGAGATGCGGCGACCGTTCGAGCAGCATTCACCGCCGGAGCGAGCCGGGTGGTGCTCGGAACCGCCGCTTACCGCGACCTCGACCTGCTCGACCTGACACTCGCCGAGTACGGCGACCAGGTGATGGTCTCGATCGACGCTCGGGGTGGCATGCTCGCTGGAGAGGGCTGGACAGAGTCGACCGAGATCCCGGCCGAGGTGGCGGTGAGGCGCCTTGGCAATCGCGGCGTGCGGCGATTCGTCTACTCCTCGATCGACCAGGACGGCATGCTCGCCGGACCCGACCTCGAGGGCATACGCCGCATCGCAGCGGCGCTGAAGGGAACCTTTATCTATTCCGGTGGGGTCGCGTCGTTGGAGGACTTGGAGCGGCTCGTAGCCCTGCGTCAGGTCAACCTCACCGGCGTAGTCGTCGGCAAGGCCCTGTACGAAGGCCGCTTCTCGATCGTCGCCGCACAGGGGCTGCTAACCCCAGGCGCCCACCCTAACTCCGCGACGGGGCGCGCCCCCACGGCATAGGGGTGCTGCGGAATGGCCGCGGCCACGTAGATGCACTACAAGCGCATAATTCCGTGCCTGGATGTGGACCGGGGTCGGGTGGTCAAGGGGGTCGGCTTCGCCGACCTGCGCGACGCCGGCGACCCGGTCGAGCTCGCGGCCCGTTACGACGCCGCGGGCGCGGATGAGCTTGTGTTCCTCGACATAACCGCAACGTCCGACAGGCGTGAGACCGTGGTCGAGCTGGCGCGGCGAACCGCCGACGAGGTCTTCATCCCGTTCACGATCGGTGGCGGCGTGCGCTCTACTTCGGATGCTCAGGCCGTGCTGGACGCGGGCGCCGACAAGGTTGCAATCAACTCCGGCGCACTCGAGCGGCCCGAGTTGGTGGCCGAGCTGGCTGGAACCTTCGGCTCCCAGTGTGTGGTGCTCGCGATCGACGCCAAGCGGCGATCGAGTGGCGGCTGGGAGGCTTACGCGACGGGCGGGCGCACCGCCACGGGTGCCGACGCGGTGGAGTGGGCCCGCGAGGGGGCGCGGCGGGGAGCCGGCGAGATCCTGCTCACGAGCATGGACCGGGACGGCACCACCGAGGGCTACGACCTCGAGCTGACCTCGGCGGTCGCGGACGCGGTAACGGTGCCCGTGATCGCTTCAGGTGGCGCAGGAGCGCCTGACGACCTCGTTGCAGCCCTGAAGGCCGGCGCGGATGCCGTCCTGTGTGCGTCCATATTCCATTACGGCCGCCATACGGTGGCCGAGGTCAAACAGCAGCTGGCGCGGACCGGTATCGCGGTCCGGATGACCTACTAAGCCGCCTCTTCCACGTACCCGGCGGCCGCGCAGGCGTCGCAATATGCGGCTGGCGGCACGCGCGGCTCGTAGCACCCGGGGCGACAGCAGGTCGAGGACCGCTTGGGGCGACCGCGACCAATCCGCGCTGCAGCGGCGTCCTTGAGCTCTTCGCGCATGCGATCTAGCTCGGCCGCGTGCTCGGCGCAGAAACGCCGGCCCTGTGTGGCCGGCTTTTGACAGTGACTTCCACTACGACAACGCATACATGTATAAGGATACCAGGCCTACCGAACGCACGTTCTTGTGGAGCCCGTTAAGGCTTCGAGAACGGCGTGTTTTCGCCTTCTTTTTGAAACCGCCCGCACAGCACGGGGCGGCCTACCTCCAGCTAGTCTACCGATGTCGCGGCACGAGCTGGTAAAGCTTCGAGTAGCCCACCAAATACACCGCGTGCCCGTCGGTGATCGCGGCGTTAAACGCCCCGTCCTTGAAGGAGAAAACTCGGCGCCCCGTGCGGACGTTCACGCCGGCGGTGGTCTTGGAGGCGAGGTCGTCGTAGTAGACAACGTTCCCGATGATCTGGGGGGAGCCAGAGATCTTGCCCCCGGCGTTATGCCTCCAGCGGATCGCCCCTGAGCGGGCGTTGAACGCGTACAGGTTGCCGTCGTAGGACCCGACGTAGACGGTCGGTCCGAGCCCCGGCGTGTTGGCGACAGCGGCCGAGGAGTAGACGTAGGCGCCGGTCGAGGTCGCCCACGCGAGCCGCCCGGTCTGTGCAGAGAAGGAGTAGACGCGGCCGTCGGTATTGCCCATGTAGACGCGGCCGAAGGCGACCGCCGGAGTTGCGTAGAAGTTTCCCGAGCCGAAACCAAACTCGGTGCCGCTGGTGTTAGCCGTCCAAATTGGGTGCCCATTTGAGGCGTTGAGCGCGTAGGCCCGGCCTGCGTAGTCGCCGAAAAAGATCCTCCCGCCGGAGATCGACGGGCCGCCCTTCACCGAGCCGGTGGCGTGGTATGTCCAACGGACCTTGCCCGCCTGGGTGCCCAGCGCGTAGACATTGCCGGCCTGATCGCCGAAATACACCTTGTCGTGCCACACGATCGGAGATGACTCCGTTCCGGTGGCGATGTGCCGAGACCACACCACCCGGCCGGTGCGCATCGACAGCGCCACCACCGCCCCCTTGCCCGGAGTGCGACCGTGTACCGACAGCAATGGCACGATCACGAGGTGATGCTGGATGTCGAGCGCGGGCGATGCGGCCGCGAGAGTCCCGACCTTGTGCTGCCAGATCAAGTGGCCATTCGCGGCGTTGATCCCCTTGGCAGAGCCATCGTTGTCCACCAGATACAACCGCCCCCGGTACATGACCGGCGGAAACTCGAGTAGGGCATAGTCCTCGTAGCTCCAACCGTGACGAAACGGCGGGTCGAGCTTCGGATCGGGGAAGTCGCGCGTGCGCACGGCGTTGTAGCCGTACCACGGCCATAGAAAGTTGGACACGTGCGACGGCCGCGCCTTGTGGCGCTTGGGGGCGGTGAACGAGACATCGGGGTTGGAGACGTTGCTGGGCGCGTTGAGGAGCACGTAGGCCACTACGGCTCCCGCTACCACGAGCAGCGCCGCACCGGCCACGAGCCCGCGCCGCAGCCAACGCCGCGAAGGACTCGGCATGGGGCGCATGGTAGAGGGGAGACCTCACGCGCTTGTGCCGGGGGATGGCATCGGCGCGCTTTTGACCGATCGAGTCAGACAACTGGACCTTGAAGGGCAAAGTTCAGGAAGATCTTTGCCGTGCACATACCGTCCCCGGTAGATCTCATCGCCGCGCTGAAGCGATTCCCCGCTGGTGAGACGCTGCTGCGCCGGATCTCTGGCCGCGACGGAGTCTTCCTGGTCGGCGGCGCGGTCCGCGACCTGCTCCTGGGTCTCGAGCCCGCTGAGCTTGACGTCGTCGTCGAAGGCGACGGCATCTCCATGGCCCGCGAGCTGGGCGGGCTGGTCCTGGCCCATGACCGCTTCGGCACCTGCAAGGTGCGGCTCGACGGTCATAACTACGACATCGCCGCCGCGCGCACCGAGACTTACGAGCGACCGGGGGCTCTTCCCGACGTGACGCCGGCGCCGCTGGCCGAGGATCTCAAGCGGCGCGATTTCACCGTCAACGCGATCGCGATGGCACTCGGCGGCGAACGGCGGGGAACTCTGCGGGAGCTGACCGGGGCGCTGCAGGACTTGGATGCCAGGGTGCTGCGGGTGGTCCACGACGGGAGCTTCATCGATGACCCCACCCGGCTGTTTCGCCTGGCCCGCTACGCCGGTCGCCTGGATTTCACGGTCGAGCCGCACACCCGCGAGCTGGCGCGAGCGGCGATTGGGTCCGGGGCGCTTGAGACCGTCAGCGGAGCCCGGATCGGGACCGAGTTGCGTCTGCTGGCCCGCGAGCGAGACCCGCTCGCAGCCTTCGCCGCTCTGGGGCGTCTCGACCTCGACCGCGCCATCCACCCTCGCTTCGGTCTGCGCGACGCGGAGCCGACCAAGCTCGCTCTGCGGCTGCTGCCCGAAGACGGCCGCCCCGACCTCCTGGTGTTGGCTGCTGCTGCGCAGGACGTGCCCAGGCCGGAGCTCGTCGAGGTGCTCGACAGGCTGGCATTCGAGGCCGCAGACCGCGAGCGGGTCGTCTCGGCAGCGGCCGAAGCCAAAAAGCTTGGCGACGCGCTCGAGCGCTCCCGTACGCCGGCCGCGATCGGGGCCGCGGCGGCCGGGGCCAACCCCGAACTGGTGGCGCTCGCCGGCGGGCACGGCGGCGCAGACGCCGCGGCTGCTTGGCTCGATCGACTCCGCCACGTCCGCCTCGAGATCGACGGTCAGGACCTGCTCGCGGCCGGGGTCCCACAGGGTCCGCTGATCGGCCGGGCTCTCCAGGCCGCGCTCGACGCGAAGCTCGACGGGCGGGCCTCAGGACGCGACGCCGAGCTTTCCGTGGCACTTGGAGCGGTTCGCTAACGTCGGCGAGCACGCCCCCCGCCGAGCTCACGCCACCAAGTCCGTTTGAACTGCAGGGCAGCCACCTCATGGTGGAGCTTGCGGGTGCCCGCGCCCTATTCACGACCCGGCGAGGCGGTACCTCGCAGGGCCCCTTCGCGAGCCTCAATCTTGGGCTCAAGACGGCCGACAGCCGGGAGGCGGTCATCGCCAATCGCGCGGGACTCTCAAGCGAGCTCGATCTGCGCTTGAGCTTCGTGCGGCAAGTCCACGGCAGGCGGGTCGTCACCTCTTCCGAAGCGACCGACGACACCATTGAGCTGCCCGAAGCAGACGGCCAGGCGACGGCGGCGCGGGGAATCGGCCTGGCGATGCTGGCCGCCGACTGCCTGCCGATCGCGGTCGCCTCGGAAGGGGGAGTGGCGATGCTTCACGCGGGCTGGAGGGGGCTGGCGGCCGGGGTGATCGAAGAGGGAGTCGGCGCCCTTCGAGCGCTGGACGGACACAAGACGGCGCACGCTGCCATCGGTCCCGGGGCGGGTCCCTGCTGCTACGAGGTGGGGGAGGAGGTGCATGCGGCGTTCACCGACCGCTGGCCGGACTCAAGGCGCGGTGACAACCTCGACCTGAAAGCGATCGCCCGCGCCCAGCTGGTCGAAGCGGGCGCCAGCGTGGTGCACGACGCCGGTCTCTGCACGATCTGCTCGGAGCCCTCGCTGTTCTTCTCGCACCGCCGCGACCGCGGGATTACCGGCCGCCAGGCTGGGATCGTCTGGCGAAGATAGAGCGCCGGCAACGCCGATGCCAGAGCTCATCGAAGGGGTCGAGGCGAAGGTGGTGCGCTCGAACCTCGAGCGCGTGCGCGAGGAGATCGTCTCTGCGGGACGAGATCCCGAGGAGGTGGAGATCCTCGCGGCGGTCAAATACCTGCCGGACCAGGAGCTCGAGGCGCTCAAGGAGGCGGGAATCGAGCTGCTGGGCGAGAACCGAGCCCAGGAGCTTCGTCGCAAGGCGCACGCCTACCCGGGCGCGTTCACCTGGGACTTCATCGGCGCGCTGCAGAGCCGCAAGGTGCGCGACTTGCTCCCGTACGTTCGCTATATCCACTCGGTTGCGAGCGACTCGGCGCTTTCTCAGCTGGATCGCCACGGGACCGATGAGACCGAAGTGCTGGTCGAGGTCAACATCTCGGGCGAAGAGGGCAAAAGCGGGGTCGCGCCCGCGGAGCTGCAGGCGTTCCTTGCCCGTTGTCCGGTGCCCGTCGTCGGGCTCATGACGATGCCCCCGCTGACAGACGACCCCGAGCGCAGCCGTCCCCATTTTGCCGCACTGCGAGAGCTCGCCGGTCGCCACGGCGTTTCGCAGCTGTCGATGGGAACGAGTCAGGATTACCTCGTTGCGGTGCAGGAAGGAGCCACCATCCTTCGCCTCGGTACGACGCTTTACCGTCGTTGCTGACGCGGGGGCGTCATAATTCCGCAGGGAAACCGGTCCTGGCCCCGAACCCCCAGACGCAGATGGCCTTTCGCGACACCTGGCATCGCACGCTCGTCTACTTCGGCCTCGCAGACGACGAGGAATACGAGGAGGAGGAGTACGAGTCCTACCCCGAACCCGAACCCGACGCCGAATCGAACTACCGCGAGCGCCATGGGGTGCAGCGGCTCAGTCCACGCCGGCGGCGCGACGAGATCGACGACATCTTCGCCGACGACTCGGTTTCCGAGCGGCGCACGACCTCGCTGCGCCCCGTGGGTGGGCGTGCCAACGGCCAGCGACGCGACGTGCGAGTCCACTTTGTCGCGCCCAAGAACTTCAATGACGTTCAGGACGTCGCCGACAAGTTCAAGGACTCCATCCCGGTAATCCTCAACCTCCAGGGGACCGACACGGACTTGTCCAAGCGGCTGATCGATTTC
>DASYAP010000185.1:0-33495 GCA_036501265.1 Solirubrobacteraceae bacterium
CAACCACGCGCAGAACTCCTCCTCGTGGACGCGCGGGGACGACGCCTCGCCGGTCAATTCAGCGCCGCGACTGCCTGCAGCCAGACACCACCGAAGAGGTGAGCGAAGTCATCCCAGCCGTCGCGCGTCAACACCTCCGAGCGGGGCATCCGCATCCCGGACGCTACGTCGTAGCGCGGGTCGAGGCCGTTACGCAACGCGTCGGTGACCTCCTCGCTGGTGACGTCTGCTCTGGGGACTGTGATCGTGGACATGGGGCTCCTTTCGTTGTCGCGGTGAGGCCTGGGTGCCGAGGGCCTGCTCAAGTCGGAATAGCCGCCACGCCGAGTCACCAGGGCTTGCGGGCACCACTTCACCGTGACGCTCGTCATCGGCGTCGCCTGCCCGTCCGCGGCGCCTCGCTTCGGGTGGCCAGGTCGAACAGGTTGGCCAGGTCCCGTCGGTAAAGATCGACGTCCAGGTCAGGATTGGCCGCCATCCGGCGCGGGACCGCGTCGATCGCGGCCCGAATCGTCTCGGCCATCACCCGGGCGTCGAAGTCGCCGCGCAGCTCTCCGGTCGCTTGGAAACTGACGAGCAACTCGGCCAGAGCAGCCGTACCCGCCTCCAATGACGAAGCGTCGAACGTTCGCTTGCCAGTCGTCTCACGGGCTCCACGGGCGATCTCGGCGATCGCGATCATGTCGCTCCGATGCTCCGCCATGAAGCCGATGTTGGACTCGATATACGCGCGGAGCTTCTCCCGGCCGTCTGACGCCGCGTTGATCCGAGGGACCATGTAGTCGCGCGCCTTGGAGAGAACCTCGGCCGCGACCTCCTTGACGAGATCTTCTTTGCTGTCGAAGTGATAGGCGATGACCCCCTTGCTGATCCCGACCCGCTGAGCGATACGAACAAGCGACGCCTGCCCGTAGCCGACCTCGGCGATGGTGTCGATCGCTCCCGCCACGATCTGCGCCCTTCGGGCGGCCCCCGTGAACGTGAGCTCCTTCTGACCAGCAGGACTAGAATCTGACCGCATGGTCAGATTCTATACCGATCAGTCAATACCGGCAATGACTCGCTGAGTTCGGCAGCGGAGACGAGGCTCCAGACCTCCGCGTTGACGCGTGAGCCCGCAGTGAATACGGTGCACAAGCGTCAATGACCTGGCGGCTCCGCGGCACTTATTTCGAGTCGTGTAACTGCGACCCGATCTGTCCCTGCCGTCGCATCGACGGCACCGCGGGCGGCCGCTCGACCTACGGCGAATGCATGGGCCTCCTCTCCTGGCTGATCGCGGAGGGCCACGCCGAGGCAACCGACGTCTCGGGGCTGCCCGTAGGCCTTGCGTCGCGCTACAGCGATGACGAGCCCGGCTCCCCGTGGACGTGGATCCTCTATCTCGACGAGCAAGCAACGGAGAAACAACGCGCCGGGCTGGAGGCGATCTTTACGGGCCGGCTGGGCGGCGACGCGGCCAACCACTTCCCATGGGCGTGGAAGGAGAGTGAACTAGTGGCCGTCCGCAGTGCCGCCATTGAGGTCGACCACACGAGGCGGCGCCAGTGGTTGCGGATACGCGACCATGTCGGAATGCGAATCCGCAGCCGCCATGCGGGCACGGAGGAGGTGACTTGTGTCATCCCGGGGCACGATCGTCCGGGCGAGGAGTTGATCGCCGATGAACTCTCCGTCCAGGACGGGCCGCTGCGCTTCAGCTTCCGCGGGCGTTGCGGCTATGGCTCGAGCTTTGACTACGCCGGCTGATGGAAGGGCAGCCCCGCGCGAGGCATAATCGATTCGTGGCCTCGATTGCCACCCGGGTGAGAGGAGAGTTGTGGCGCTGACTCGTCGCCAGACGCCCCGATCCGACGTGTCTTCAGAGGATGGAGCCAGGCCGCCGGGCGCCCGCGTGCTGGCAGCGGGGGCGAAGGGGGCGGAGCGCGTGGCACGCGCAACGGGGGTCGACAGGCTGCTCAACGAAGCGGCCGAGGAGGCGATCGTGCGTGCGCTCGAGAATCCCGCCGTCATCCGCGCGGTCGAGCGGGTGCTCGAAAGCGACGCTCTGGCGTCTGAAGTCGACAGCGATGAGGCCAGGCAGATCGTGAGGCGTGCGCTCGAATCGGAAACTGCCGCAGCCGTCTGGTCGGAGGTGCTTGAGAGCGAGCAGGTGCAGATGTTGATCGAGCGCATTGCAAGCGCTCCGGAGGTGCGAAGCGCGATCGCGGCGCAGGGCGCCGGTCTGATCAAGGACGCCGGGGTCCGCCTTACCGCCATCAGCGAGAGGCTTGACGACGCGATGGAGCGGATCGTGCGCCCACGCGACTCTGACTCTGAAACCGACCAGGCTGGACTGGCCACTCGGGCCATCGCGGCGGCGATTGACCTCGCACTCCTGTTCGCCGGCTATTCGCTCTTGTCTGGCGTATTCGCGTCGCTGATCGCCGACGTTTTCGGCAAGCCGTTGTCGGGTCTATCGGTCATCGTGCTGTCCGGGATCGGCGTGATCGTGGCGGGCGCGATCTTCGCAACCTTCTGGGCGCTAACCGGGCAGACCCCGGGGATGCGCTTCCTGGCGATCCGCCTGACCTATCGGGGCTCTCGCGACCTCACGTACCGGCGAGCGGTTTGGCGCGTGTTCGCGGTCATACTCAGCTTGCTCCCGCTCGGTTTGGGCTATCTCGCCATCCTTCGAGACCCACACCGGCGGGCATGGGCGGATCGGTTGACCGGGACCGAGGTGTGCTACGACAGCGTCGCGCGTGCTGCGGCAAGCGCCCGCGCAGGCTCCGCCCACTCCGGTGCCGCGCGAGGTGCTGCCCGAGACCGACCAGGCGGCGCGTGAGCCGCCGGTGCAGGGCGGTCGACTAGCCGGGTTCTCGGGGCGGGGTGGCAGGCGCCCGCACGCCGGGCGTCAGAGGACTCATTGACTCTGAGCAGGGCGTGCAGTAAAAGAACGGTGTCATCTGGCCGGCGCGCGGTCGGCCGTCGATCGTGAGACCATCGGCGGCGCGGCGACGTGCCGAGCGCTGGGGGTGCTTCTAATGGTGATCGCTTCTATCACGGTAAGGATTGAGCTGGGCATCGGCTACGTGCTCCTGCTGCCGTTCTGGATAGGGGCGATCGGCCTGCTTACGGGGCGAGTCCTCGGCGTGCGCATCGGTCGTTGGCGGACTTTCCTAGCCGCGGTGTTTGGTTGGCTGGTCGGGCTGATCGGCGCGGTCATCGCGCTCGCGCAGACCAACCCCCATCCGGCGCTGATCATTCCACTGTCGGTGTTCTTAGGGGTGCTGGCGGCGCTGCCTGTCGCGATCGCCCTCGACATGACCACGCACGGGAGGCCAGGACCGCACCGGGGGAGGCGAGCGCTGCGCCATCCGGTGCGATGGGTGAAGTCGGTGCTCGCCCCGGTGGGGCGGTTCCGAGAGCTGGTCGGCAATGCCCGTCGCGAGAACTTGTTACACGTCCGCTACCGAAATCCGGCTGCCCTGGCGTCACCCGATCTGGCGCGACGTATACGCATCGTGCTCGAGCGTTCAGGGGGCATGTTCGTGAAGTTCGGGCAGATCGCGGCCACGCGAAGCGACCTGCTGCCCGAGACGCTGACCAGCGAGCTCTCAAACCTGCAATCGAACGTCGCTCGCCTCTCGCGCGCAGACGTGGAGAGCGTCCTGAACAGCGAACTGGGGGAGCCCGTGGAGAAGGCGTTCGCCGCCTTCGACGTGGAGCCGCTGGCTGCGGCGTCGATCGGCCAGACGCACCGCGCAACTCTCCACGGCGGACACGCTGTGATCGTGAAACTCCAGCGGCCTGGGATCGACGACATCGTCCGGCGGGACTCGGCGGTGCTTTCCGTGATCGCCCGGCAGCTTGATCGCCGGGTTGAGGCGGCCCACCGGGTTGGGATCCGAGACCTCGCCGACGAGCTGGTCACGAGCATCAGATCGGAGCTCGACTACGGTCGTGAGGTCGCCGCAGGTCTGCGGCTTGCCCAGGGTCACGGAGCAAACGGGGCCGTGCGGATTCCGGTCGTCCACCCGACGCTGTCGAGCGGCCGGATGCTCGTGATGGACGAAGTGGTCGGCCGTTCGGTCTCGGATGACGCGGCGGTCGACGCGGCTCCGGTGGAGCGCTCGGAGCTCAGCCGGCAGTTGCTTGCCTCGTTCCTAGAACAGATCCTCCGCGACGGCTACTATCACGCCGACCCTCACCCGGGAAACGTCTTGATCGACTCCGAGGGGATTCTCTGGCTCCTCGACTTCGGGGCGGTCGGCCAGATCGATCCGGTAACTCGCGACGCCCTCCAGGGGATCGCAGCCGGACTATCGCTCAAAGAGGCGTCGGTGCTCGCGCGCGCCGTTCGCTACCTCGTCGGCGACGACGAGATCGACATGCGACAGCTCGAGCGGGACCTTTCGATCCTGCTTGGCGAGGTCGAAACCGGGGGGCTTAGCCCGGCCGCCATGCTCGGCGTGATGGACGTGATGAATCGACACGGGCTGCGTCCGCCACGGGCGATGTTGCTCCTGTCTCGCACCCTTCTCACTCTCGACGGAACGCTGAAGACGATCGACCGCGAGTTCGCGCTCGCGTCTGAAGCCCAGGAGCTCGTCGCTCGCGACCGCTATGACGCTCTCGGAAGCCCGGAGGATCTCGTGCGCCGGGAGCTCGTGCGGGCCCTGCCCGCGCTGCGCACACTTCCCGAGCACGCGGAGACGCTCGCGAGCCAGTTGCGCTCCGGTCGCCTTGTCGTGAGAACCGAGCACTACGCCGGGTCCGATCAGGCCGTGGTCGAGCGCTGGCTGAACCGAGTGCTCGTTGTCGTCGCTGGTGGCGCGGGCGCACTCATCTCCACGGTGCTGCTCGTGGCCGGCTCTCTGACTCCGGACAAGGTGGTTCGCGACGCGATGTGGGTGCTCGGCTTCGCGGGACTGACCTGCGGGACGGTCCTGCTGATGCGTACTGTGGCACAGGCCCTACACGCTCAGACTGCGTCACGCGACTAGCGAATCCGATGGCGGCAGGCGATAGACCGCCATCGGCGCGGCGGTCCGTTCCGTGGCCACGACCCGCTCCCGCAGCAGCACGAACCCGTTCTTCTCGAGCACCCTTCTCGACGCGAGATTGGCTGCCTCCGGATCGGCAACGAGACCAGCGCGTGGATGCCGCTGCCTGATGTGTGCCATCAGCGCCCCGATCAGCGCGGTCCCTACCCCTTGGCCGGTCCGGGCGGGATCGCCGATCGCGTAGTCAAATCCGACGTCCTCGAGTTCTGCCCCGACTGCGGCGGCGTGTTCCGGGTAGTCAGCGCAGCGATACCACTGAGCCCAGCCGACGTCCCGGCCGTTCTCGACGACGATGAGCGCGTGCGTGGGTTCATGACCCACAACGCACTTCTCAAGCTCGTCGACCTCGTCTTCAACCGTCGATCCCGACAGGTACCACTTCGCGACATGAGGCTCCGTCATCCACGCTCTGACGAGGTCCAGGTCTGCCGCCGTCATCGATCGCAGGCAGAGCGCAGGCATAGCGGTGACAGTAGGCAACTTCTGCTCGTGAAAAGGGGGCGCCGTGGAAAACGGCGCCCCCCATCCCGTCCAGTGCATGAGCGGCGTGCCGAAAGCGCCCCTTATCCACTACTTCTTGAGCTGTAGGCTGGTCAGGTCGGTCTGGTACTCGACTGACATCACGCCCTTGGAGAACACGAGCCTGTCCGAGTAGAACTTCGGGAACTCCTGGTGACCGAAAGCTGCGTAATAGGCCTTGCCGACGGCGTACTGGTCCAGAGCGGACCATTGGCTGGCGACCTGTTCCGGCCGCTCCTTCACCAGGGCGTTGACATGCGAGTCGTAGTGCTTGTCGGTCACGTACCCGTAGTTCAGGGACGAACCGGCCGTCGAGGTGAATAGCTGCATGAAGTCCCACGGGTGCGGGAAGTCCTGCACCCAATCGGCGAAGCCCGTCTGCGGCTTCGTCGTGGGGGCCCCGATCGTCGTGAAGTAGACGCCCGAGGAGATGACCTTCTCGGTCGCGTGGAACCCGAGATTGTTAAGCAGATTGGTGTAGTAGTCGAGCCACTGGCGGCGGGGTGAGCGCTCTTCACCCCACACCGTGACTGACTGACCGGCCATGCCCGACTTCTTCATGAGCTCCTTAGCCCGCGCCATGTTGGGCGCCGCGTCGGGGTTGTGGAAGGGGCAGTTGGACGGGTCGGAGTGACCCACGATCCCGAACGGGATCAGATGGCAGTCCTCCTTGATGAAGCCCGAATCGAGTCGCGAGAGCGCGCGGGCGTCGAGCGCGGCTTGCACCGCCTGGCGGGCGTAGATGTTGTTGAACGGCTTCTCGTTGACCGCGAAGAAGAAGTAGTAACTCGAGTTCGTCGGCACCGGCTGGTACCGATCCGCCGCCTGTGACTGCACCTGGCCGAGGATCGAGGCCGGCAGTGTGTCTCCGGCGTCGAATACGTCGGTCTGGTTACGGAGCACCGACTCGGCGTTGGCCAGCACGTTGGTGTTGACGTTGAACACGATCTTGTCCACATGGCCCTTTGGCAGGCCGGGGACGTCGAATTTCGTGTTCTTGATCAGGGTGTAGGTGTGCCCTGGGCTGATGGAGCTCCACTTGTACTGGCCGTCGCCGATCGTGCCGGTGGCTGCGAGGTTCTTCATCGGCGTGCCAGGAGGAACGGGAGCTGTGCCGGCCAGCGCAAAGATGTCGACGATGGGGGAGAACGGGTGCGTGAGGTGCAGGACGACCTGCCCGGTGGCGTCGTTGGTCACCACTCCCGAGATCGTCTTGGACTTGTGGCTGGCGTATGCCTCTGCGCCTTTTATGTTCGCGCCAATGAACGACGCCGCCTGCCAGGGGATCACGAGGTCTCGCTCGAGCGCGCGGGTCACATCGCTCGCCACGATCGGCTTGCCGTTCGAGTAGTGCAGGCCCTTGCGCAGGTGGAATGTGTATGTGAGCCCGCCGTTGGACACGGTCGGCATGCTCGTCGCGAGCCCCGGGATGATCTTGCTCCCGGCGGTCCCCTGCACGCCCCGCACGAACGTCAGAAGCGGGGTGTTGATGACCGAGTAGAGCTCGGTCCCCTGCGTGGTGAAGTCAAGCCCCTGGTCGGCTGAGAGCGGGGGGGTGCCCGACGCAATCGTGATAGTGCCGCCCTCCTTGCCCGCCGTGCTGGAACTACTGCTCGACGAGCTTCCGCAGGCTGCGATGATCCCCGACAGAACCATCGTGGCCGCGGCCACCGCTAATGACCTCATGTGTCTGTGCACCGGGTTCTCCTCCCTCTTGGTGACGGCTCCCGCCCGGCAACGCGCTTGCGCCGAGCGGTAGGAGCGCAGAGCGTCGTGCGTCGCTCTTACAGGCCCCTGACCGCTGGCTTACAAGGGGCCGTAAGGCTCTGTTAGAGCGCCGCTAAGCTCCGTTGCGCGGGTCGCCCAGGACACCGATAATCGTCCAGATGCGGGCCGAGGCTACGGCTGTGCTGCGGTTCAAAGTCCTTGGGCCGCTGTCTGCACTCCGGGGCGGCGACCAGCTGCACCTCGGAGGCGAGCGTCAACGCGCGCTTCTGGCGCTGTTGCTGGTCCGCGCTAACGAGCTCGTTAGCACCGAACGCATAGCGGAGCAGCTGTTCGAGGCGGCGCGCCGTGAGGGGTCGTCCAACGCCGTCTATGTCGCTATATCCAGGCTGCGGCGAGCGCTCGGCGACAGCGGGGCGCTAATCCGCACCTGCCGCGGCGGGTACACCCTCGAGCTTGAGCCGACGCAGCTTGACGCTGCCGAGTTCGAAAGGCTGCTCCACGAGGGTCAAGCATTGCTGGCTAGTGGCGAGCCGAGCGCCGCACTCGTGCGCCTAAGCGAGGGGCTGGACCTTTGGCACGGCCCCCCCCTCGCAGATCTCACACCGGTCGACTTCGTACAGGCCGAGGCGAATCGGCTCGAGGAGCTCCGCCTGCTCGCCGACATGGAGCGGATCGACGCCGAGCTCGCGCTCGGGCGCCACCGCGAGCTCGTCGCCGACATCAAGGCGCTGGTTGCTTCGGAGCCCCTCCGGGAGCGGCTGCGCGCCCAGCTGATGCTCGCGCTCTATCGGTCCGGCCGCCAGGCCGAGGCCCTCGGCGCCTACCGGGAGACGAGTGAGCTGCTGCGCGGAGAGCTCGGGCTCGAGCCAAGCCGAACGCTGCAGGAACTAGAGCGGATGATTCTGCGCCAGGATGCAGCGCTCGAGGAGGAGAGCGACGAACCTCAGACGCCGCCGATGCCGTGCCCGTTCAAGGGGCTGGCGCCGTTCGAGGCTTCCGACGCTGATTTCTTCTGTGGACGAGGGCGGCTCATCTCCGAGCTGATTGCGCGGCTCGCCGAATGGCCGCTCGTGGGCATCCTCGGCCCCTCCGGCATTGGCAAGTCCTCGCTGCTACGTGCAGGCGTGCTACCGGCGCTGCGGGCGGGAGCGCTCCCTGGAAGCGGGCGCTGGCGGCAGGTTTTGCTACGACCCGGGCGGCACCCCCGCGAGGAGCTGGAGCGAGCGTTCGGCGGAGACCTCGAGCAGACGACCGCTGACCTCGCCCCCGGCGAACGGATCGTGATCGCCGTCGACCAGCTCGAGGAGCTCTTCACGGCGTGTGATCGGGACGGCGAGCGCTGGGCCTTTTTGGAGCAGCTTGAGGCAGCCGCGCGCGATCACGAGCGGCGCGTGGTTGTGCTGTGCGCGCTGCGCGCCGATTTCTACGGCCGCCTTGGCGGTTACCGCGAGTTCGCCGAGCTCCTCAGCCGCAGTCACGTGCTCGTGGGCCCGATGGACAGAGAGGGGTTACGCGAGGTGATCGAACGGCCGGCCGCTCGGGCCGGGCTGGACGTCGAACCCCAACTCGTCGACGCCCTCCTCGACGAAGTGCTCGAAGAGCCCGGAGGGTTGCCCCTTCTGTCGACGACGCTGCTCGAGTTGTGGCAGCAGAGCAACGGCCGCGTGCTGCGCCTCGACGACTATCGCGCCAAAGGGGGAGTATCCGGCGCGGTCGCGCGGATCGCGGAGGCCGCTTTCACGCAACTCTCGCAGCGCGAGCGCAACGTGGCTCGCACGGTGCTGCTGCGACTCACCGACGCAGACGAAGGATCGCCCGCTCGCCGTTCGGTGCCGCTGGCAGAGCTCGAGCGGATCAACGGCGCTCCGCGGGTGCTCAAAGCGCTGACCGACGCGCGCCTGCTCACCGTCGGCGCCGGGGTGGTCGAGCTCTCCCATGAAGCGCTCCTGCGCGAGTGGCCGCGGTATCGGGGCTGGCTCGACGAGGACCGGGTAGGGCGGCGGCTACATGCCCACCTTACGGCCGCGGCGGGAGAGTGGGAGGCGCGCGGCCGGGATCACGGCGACCTTTACCGCGGGGCACGCCTCGCCGCCGCGCTCGACTGGGGCGCTCAGCACCGCGACCACCTCGACCGACTCGAACGCGCGTTTCTCGCCGCCAGCCAATTCGAGGCCGATCGGGCGGCCCGTCGTCAACGCTCGCAGAACCGCCGTTTGCGGGCACTGCTGATCGGCACAGGAGTACTGCTGCTCATCGCCACCGTCGCCGGGATCGCGGCGCTCGTTGGAGAGCGCAAAGCGAGCACCGATGCGCGACTGGCCGCGGCCGAGGCAAGGGCAGCGCTGGGACGACAGCTGGGAGCCGAGGCCATGAGCGAGCCGCGGCTCGATGTCGCCGAGCTGCTGGCGCGCGAGGCCGTCGCTTTGGATCGCTCGCCCGAGACGGAAGGGACGCTGCTTCAGACGCTGCTGCGCAGCCCTGCAGTGGTAGGGACCTTCCCCCTCCCGACGAGCTCCACGCCGCATGTCTCGGTCAGCCCGAACGGCAAGACGCTGGCCGTCTCGGACAGCGCGTCAAACCAGGTGCGGTTCTATGACGTGCGTACCCACCGGAGGTTGGGCCGCACGCTGAGCGATTTCTCCGGCGATCAGCCACCGGTGTACTCGAGCGACGGCTCGCTACTCGCGTACCCGGCGCGTACGTTCCTCACGGTCCGCGATGCCCACTCGCTCGCGTTGATGGTGCGCCTCCCACTCGGCTCATCGTTTGCGCACGAGGTGACCTCGGACATCTCTGAGGGCAGCGTTCTGATCACCCCTGATAAGCGCACCGCTTTCTACGGCTATTGGCTGATGAACGCCGCCGGCCAGCCGACGACGGCCTATCTCGATCGGTGGTCGCTGAGTAGCGGGCGCCGACTGCCGGCGCTGCAGATCGGCTCGGGACCGTTGCTCGCGTTAAGGCTCGTAGACCGCGGCAGACGCCTCGTGATCGTCACCCCGCACGAAATTCGAACTTACGATGTGCGCACGCTGGAGCTGGTCCGTTCGGTGTCCATTACCCGTGGGCCGGTTCTGCCTTCGACCGCGGCGATCAGCCCCGATGGAGGCACCATCGCGATCGGGTCAAAGTCCGGGTCGGTGTCGTTCGTGAACGCTGCCAACGGATCTTCGCGCCGCGGAGTCCGAGGCCACGATGGCAGCGTCGCGGGCGTTCTATTCACGCCTAATGGCAGGCGCGCCTTGAGCGTGGGCGATGACAAGGTCATCGTGTGGGATCCCCAGCGGGCCACAGAGCTTGCCGCGCTGCCCGGTCCCGCGGGCCGCGTGCAGGGCGCGCAGGTCTCACCCGACGGCACGACCCTCTACACGGCGGCCATCGGGGGCGAGCTGCTGGCGTGGGATCTCACGGGCAAACGCAGTTTCGGCCGCAGCACGAGCCTTGGCGCGGCGCGGCCATGCTGTGACCCCCTCTCTCCGCACGCGCCACCATTGGCAGTATCTGGAGACGGGTCGCGCTTCGCGGTCCCGATCAGTACCTCGACCGTCGGGGTGTTCTCAACCGGCACGCTTCGGCGGGTGGCGACGTTCACCATCACACCGCGGGGTGACCCGATCACTGCGCTCGCGTGGTCGCCCGCCAACGCAACACTTGCTGTCGGCGCGTACGGCGGGCTCGTCCAGCTGTGGCGCATTGGTAGCGTGCCGCGCTTCGCCCGGTCGCTGCCTGGCCTCGAACCGGCCATCGGCATGCACGAGGCGATTCAATCGCTTGCCTTCTCGCCGGACGGGACGCAACTCGCCGCAACGGCCAAGAGTCAGACACGCTCGATCGGCCGCACTTTCGCGGTTCCATTCGGAACGATGGCCATTTGGCGCGCCAAGACGGGGCGGCTGATCGCGCAGCCCAGCGACCTCGGCGCGGGCAACGGCCTAGCCGGGTCGGACGCTGTTGCCTTCTCTCGCAACGGCAAGCTGCTGGCCGCTACGTTGCTCGCGGGCGGCGTACGTGTCTTCAACCCGGCCACCGGGCGGGTGCTGCGTGAGCTGACCGCTCCCGGCGACGAGAGCGTCTCGCTGGCGTTCGCTTCCAACCGGACGCTCGCCGCGGGCACCTTCGGAGGGACCGTGGAGACGTGGGACGCGGCTACCGGCCGGCGTCTGGCAGCACCGCTTCTGGCGGCGTCGGCCCCGATCACCGCAATGGCGTTTGATTTCGGAGGCCATCGCCTCGCGACGGCGGGATACCAAAACGGCGCCCTGAAACTGTGGTTCACAACCACGCTCCAGCAGGAAGGTCCTGGGCTTGGCCTTGATCCAGCCGCCACCGCCACCGTGGCGTTCGCGCCCGCATCGGGAGAACTGCTCGCCGCCGACAGCGACGGCAAGGTCTTCACCTGGCCGGCGACGCTCTCCGCGTGGGAGCAGCATGCGTGCTCGCTGGCGGGCCGCAACCTGACGCGCGCCGAATGGAGGCAACACGTGGCCAGGCCGGGATACACGACCGTCTGCCGGCAGACCGATTCCGGCCCGCGGCGGTAAAGCAGCGATCACCCAGCAAGCATCGGCGACGGCGGGATTTGTGTCTCCCCGCGGATTTCCGGGATGATCATCCCTAGCTGGTCCACGTAGCACCAGCTCCAGTCCTCCCCCGGCTCGAGCGAGTGAATCAGGGGGTGGCCGCTGGCCTTGGAGTGAGCGGTAGCGTGCCGGTTCGGAGAGTCGTCGCAGCAGCCAACGTGGCCGCATTCGAGGCAGATGCGCAGGTGCAGCCACGCGCCCCCCTCGCGGAGGCAGTCCTCGCAGCCGTCTGTCCGCTCGGGCAGTTGACGCACCGTGATGGTGTCGAGATGGGTGCAGCTCGTCATTTTGGGGTCTCCTTTTCTGAGGGGTTGACGCTCTGTGGTGTTGAAGAGGTCGGAGGTTTCAGCGGCAGCCACACGTGAAATGTCGTCCCCTCGTCTCCGGTGTCGAACGTCAAGGATCCGCCGTGTCGGTCCTCGACGATCCGGCGGGCCGTATCCAGGCCCAGCCCAGTGCCTTGGCCGACAGCTTTGGTCGTAAAGAAGGGCTCGAACACGTGGGCGCGGGCTTCGGATGGGATGCCGGGCCCGGTGTCGACGACATCGACGACCACGCATTCGCCGTCTTTCCTCGTGCGCAGAGTGATCGTGCCCTTCTCGCCGAGCGCTTCGATCGCGTTGACGATCACGTTGGTCCACACCTGGTTGAGCTCGGAGCCGTAGACCATCAGGGGCGGCAGTGTGCGGTCGTAGTCGCGGTCGACGCTGATTTGGGTGTGCTTGAGCTTGTGGTGAAGGACGGTGAGCGTCGTCTCGAGACCTTCGTGAACGTCGGCCCGAACGAGACCGCCGCGATCCATGTATGCGTACGACTTGACCGCACCGATCAACGAGCTCATGCGTTCGGTCGACTCTCGAAGCTCGCCGACGAGTCGGCGGGCGTTCAGCGACGCAGCGACCGAGCGCAGCGCGGCGGGCGTCGCAGGTCCCGCCAGGTCATGCATCTGCGATAGCCATTGCCGATCGACGCCGGCGAGCGCCAGCGGCTCCGCGTGCCGCCACGCATCGGGCACTTCGAGCACTTCGAGCGCTTCCCGCATCTCGTCTTCCGCATCGGCCGCGTCGAGCGCGGAGAGCGCCCCGCGCTCGGCGGCTTGGCTTAGCGCCTGGTCCCGGAGGTCGGCGATCCGCGCCGCGTCCTCGCGTTCGATTCCAGCTTGCACAAACTCTCTCAGCGTCTCGCCGATCACGTCCAGTGCATCGGCAAGCTCGGCGGCGGACCGGCTGGCGGCGGATGCCGGGTTGTTGAGCTCGTGTGCCAGCCCCGCCGCCATCGTCCCCAGGGCCGCGAGCCGTTCGCGGTTCTGCTCCATCGCGGTAATCCGCCGCCACAGCGGCGCGACCTGATGCATGATCCGCTCGTGCACGCCGGCGTGCATGCGCGCCAGCCGGCGGAAGTCCGTCGCCGGAATCACCGCCAGGCGGGCCTCCGTGAGCGCCACAATCCGCGCGTCGATCGGCGTCTCGGTGAGGGTGGGAACGGCCCCGATCCAGGTCGGCGGCGTCTGCCGGCTCACGGGCTCCAAGCGCTCCCCGTCGCGCGAGAACACCTGGAGGGTGCCATCGAGCAGGCACAGCAGCCCCTCGAGCGCGGCGCCATCCTCTACCACCACCTCGCCTGGTTCGGCGTCGCGCCAGTGCGCGACCGCAGCCCACTCGCCGAGCGCCCGGTCGTCGAGATCGTCGAACAGGTCGACCGGACGCAGATCCGCGGATGTCACGCTGCTCGCAGTCATGCCTCCGCCAGGTACTGATGGACGAGCGCGACCGCCATCGACCCCTCGCCGACCGCGCTCGCGACACGCTTGATGGAGCGCGCGCGCACGTCGCCTGCGACAAGCACGCCGGGCACGCTCGTCTCCAACGGAAACGGATCGCGGGCGAGCGGCCAGCCGTCATGCTGGGCGTCAAGGCCGGCGAGGATGAATCCGCGCTTGTCACGCGCCACGACCCCCGCGAGCCAGTCTGTCCGCGGCACCGCGCCGATGAACACGAAGCACGCGTCCACCTCCTCGACTGATTCGGTCCCGTCCGCGTCTTGGATTCGCAGGGCGCGCAACTGACCGTCTCCTTCGGCCGCCACGGCCTTCGCGCGGGTGCGGACCTCAACGTTCTGGAGCCCCTCGATCTGCTCGATCAGGTAGTGCGACATCGACTTGGCCAAGTGGTCACCTCTTACGAGGATCGTTACGCGGCTCGCGTACGAAGAGAAATAGACGGCCGCCTGTCCCGCCGAGTTGGCGCCCCCGATCACGACCACGTGCTGGTCAGCGCACGAGCGCGCTTCGGTCAGAGCGGCGCCGTAGTAGATCCCCTGCCCAGTCAGCTCGGGGAAGCCGGGCGCCTCGAGCTGGCGGTAGGAGACCCCGGAGGCGACAAGCACGCTCGATGCGCTCAGGTTGCCTCCGCCCGATAGCTCGACGATTCGTCCCGAGCCCTCGACGCGCAGGCGGGCGGCGTCCTGGAGCGTCAGCAGCTCAGCGCCGAGTCGGCGTGCCTGGTCGGTGGCCCGCCTGGCCAGGTCCGATCCGCTGAGCCCGGCAGGAAACCCAAGGTAGTTCTCGATCCGGCTCGACTGGCCAGCTTGGCCGCCCGGGGCCTCGCGCTCGACCATGATCGTCCTCAACCCCTCGGAGGCGCCGTACACGGCCGCGGCCAGTCCCGCCGGGCCACCGCCGACGATCACCAGGTCGTAGTGCTCGGAGGCCGGCTGGCCGACGATGCCAAGCCGCTCGGCGAGTTCGAGCACGCTCGGTTGCTCGAGGACGGAGCCGTCCTCCAGCAAAGCCACGGGTAGACGCTCGTCCTGCACCCCTGCCACCTTCAGCAGCTGTCGCGCCTCGGAGTCGCGCTCCACGTCCAGCCACCGCGCCGGTATCCGGTTGCGGGCAAGGAAGTCGCGCAAATCGTGCGATGCGCGGGAGAAGCGGTGCCCGATCAACCGTACGCCGCCGGACTCGAGCGCCGCGCCAGCCTCCCAGCCGGCAAGGAGATCGCCGACCACCGGAAACAGTTCTTCCTCGGGCGGGTCCCACGGTTTGAGCAGGTAGTAGTCGAGAGATACCTCGTTGATTGCGTGGATCGCCGCGTCGGTGTCGGCGTACGCGGTGAGCAGGACGCGCTTGGCCATCGGGACGGTCTCCCGCGCACGCACCAGATAATCGGTGCCCGACAGCCCCGGCATCCGTTGATCGGCCACTAGCAGCGCCACCAGCTCGCCGCGCCGAACGAGCTCGCTCAAGACCTCAAGCCCTTCCTCGCCCGAACTGGCGCTGACGATTCGGTAGCGATCGCCGAACCCCCGCCGCAGATCGCGCGCCACCGCGGCCAGGACCACCTGCTCGTCATCGACGACGACGATCGCAGGACGTCGCCGGGCGGCATCAGGCACGTGGCTCACCGGTGAGGACGGCGAGCAACGTGTCGGCGTCGTTCCGGCCGGCGTGCAGCGCTCCGTCGATGAACAGCGTGGGGGTGCCGAGAACCTCGCCTGAGGCAACTCCGCTGCGAACGTCGCGCTCGACGCGCTCGAGCACTGGCTCGCCGACGCGGTCCTCGTCGAAACGCGTGGGATCGAGCCCCAGCTCGCTGGCGTAGCCGCGCAGGTCGTCGTCCCTGAGCGCTCGCTGCCGATGGAAGAGGAGATCGTGCATCTCCCAGAACCTGCCCTGGCGGGCGGCCGCCTCCGCCGCCCTGGAAGCAGCGAGCGCGTGCGGATGGATCTCCGTGAGCGGAAAGTGCCGGAACGCGAAGCGGACGCTTCCCTCCAGCCGCGCCTCGACCCCCTTGATCGCTAGGTAAGCCTGGCGCGAGAACGGACATTCGTAATCGCCGTATTCAACGATCACACTCCGGTTACCGGGTCCGCGCACGTGATCTACGGCTTCGTCCAACGGCTCGATTGCCGATGTCCGGTTGTCTGGCATTTGCCGTACCTTTCCACTCAACGCAACGTGAAGACTTCACATAGCTTAGCTGTATGTGAAGTCTTCAATAATCTCACCCGAGATGCCCCCTATGCAGCGGACCCCGAACGACCGCAACGCTCTCGCCCAAGCAGCCTATGAGTTCCACGCGAGGCTGGAGCGAGAGCTCCACGAGACCCTCGTGGAGCTCGAGTTGACCGACGCTCTCGCCGATGCCCTCTGGCAGCTCGATCCCGCACTCGGTCCATTATCGAGGCGTGAGCTGGCCGAGCGCCTGCGGTGCGATCCCTCAAACGTCACCTTTCTGGTCGACCGGCTCGAACGCAAGCGTCTGGTGACCCGGGCGCGCGCAGCCGGCGACCGCAGGGTCAGGGCCCTGGCGCTGACAGCGGCCGGGAGTCAAGCGCGCACGCGCCTGATCACGACGGTCGCGCGGTCATCCATGTTTCGTCGCCTGACAGCCGCACAGCAGCGACAGCTTGCTGAGCTGCTGGGGCGCTGCGGCGAGGCTGACGGTCCGTAGCCCTGTACGATCCGCCGGCGATGGCGACGGCAGCCGGTGTAGGGGCAGGGCTCGGTTCTCCACCGATTCTCGAGTTCGAAGGCGTGTTCGACATCTGGCCACGTGGTAATCGACCCGAGGCTATCCGGCGCGCAGCAGAGGCTTTCAAGCGTCGCCTGAAAGCGCAGGGGGAGGTCCTCGGCGTGAGATCGGTGGACATCGCCACCGCTCCCTACCTCGCGCAGTTCGCCTTTCATGGCGCCGCCAAGACTCCCAACCCGTACCTCTCGATCGTCAATCGAATGGTCGTCGTGCAGTACGAGGACTTCTCGGGCGCTCGGCGGACGCTCGTGTGGGAGCCCACAGACCCCGAAGGTTCGGCGGCGGCTCCCTTCTATGCCCAGATGGTCGAGCGCTCGCAGCGCCATCCCGTCTTCAAGGCGCTCGAGAAGCTCTACTACCAGCAGCACACCGTTCCGGAAGAGGCCCTCGCGAGCGCCGGCATCGGACCTGGCGATGTCGACTTCATCAGCTTCGACCACCTTCACGTCCAGGATCCCCGCCTGATCCTGCCCCACTTCCCCGCCGCCAAGTTGCTCGTCCAGGACAGGGAGGTGGCGACGCTCAAGACGATGCACCCGATGCAGTGGGCTTGGTACGTAGACGGCGGTCTGGACGGGATTGACCCAGAGCGGATCGAGCTGCTCGACGGCGACGTCGAGCTCGGCCGCGGCGTGGCGATCGTATGGACCCCAGGGCACACCGACGGCAACCACTCGCTCGTCATAAACACGCCTGACGGCGTGTGGGTGTCCTCCGAGAACGGAGTGAGCGCGGACAACTGGCAGCCCGAGCTCTCGCGGATCCCGGGCGTCCGCCAGTACAGCCAGAGCTATCAGCGCGAGGTCTGCCCCAATGCGAACACGCTTGAGGACTCCATCGACCAGTACGACTCGATGGTCAAGGAAAAGACGCTTGCAGACTTCTCGCGCCGGGATCCTCGCTGGAAGCAGATCCTGCCCTCCTCCGAGCTGATCTCTTCCAAACGGCAGTGGCCCGTGGTCCCGACTCACCGCCACGGCGGCATCGAGTACGGGACGATCACGGCGAAGTAACCGCGCTCGCTCCAGCCCGCCCCGCTAGCCGGTTTGGCCGGCTAGAAGAGGTTCGTGACGCTCACTGCTGCCCGGGATGCGCCCGGCACCCAGCGCTTCGAGGCGGCTCCGCTGCTTGGCGAGCACGAGTTGCACGTCGCGGATGCGCCGCTCGGTGAACCCGGCCTCGCAGTAGGCCAGGTATAACGCCCAGACGCGACGGAAAGGCTCGTCGTAACCGAGCTCGCCCAGCGCGGCAGCATTGGCAACCAACTGCTCGCTCCAGAGCCTCAGCGTTTTGACGTAGCTCGCAGTGATGTCTTGCAAATGGGTCATCTGGAGGTCCGTCCGGCGAGCGACGTCACGCGCGATCGCCTCGATCGAAGGCAGTGAACCCCCAGGGAAGATGCGCTCCTTGACAAAGGAGTGCGACCCCTTCTCGAGCTCATATAGGCGGTCGTCAATCGTGATCGCCTGAAGCAGCATCGCGCCGTGCGGCTCCAGGAGCCGCGAACAGGCGGCGAAGAAGTTGCCCGTGTGCCGCCAGCCGACGGCCTCGATCATCTCGATCGAAACGAGCTTGTCGAAGCGACCCTTCAGATCACGGTAGTCGGCCTCGAGCACGGTCACTCGGTTCTCGAGCCCGGCGCGGCGCACCCGCCCGAGCGCGTAGGCGTGCTGGCGCCGCGAAATCGTGGTGGTCGTGACATGGCAGCCGCGGGTGCTCGCCGCGTGCAAAGCGAACGAACCCCACCCGGTTCCTATCTCGAGCACGCGGTCGGATCCGGAGAGCTCGAGTTTGTCGCAGACCAGATCGAGCTTTGCGAGCTGCGCCTCTTCGAGCGTCATCTCGTCGTGCTCAAACAGCGCGCAGGAGTACGTCAGCGTCGGGTCGAGCATCCGCTCGAACAGCTCCTCGCCGAGGTCGTAATGCGCCGCGATGTCGTTTTTGCGCCTGAGGCGGCTCGGCGGTCGCGCGAGCGCCCGCACGTTGTAGAGCGGTCGCAGAATCGGCGCGAGCCGGGTCCGCGCAGCATCGCCAAGGGTTGCGTTTCGGGCGGCGAACCGGATGAGTGCCACCAAGTCTGGGGAGTTCCACAGCCCCTCGGCGTAGGAATCGGCCAGTCCCCTGCTTCCCCAGAGTAGCGCCTGCCAGACGCGCTCCGATGCCACCTCCACGAGCGCCACAGGCTCGCCGCGGCCGTAGGTTCGGCGCTCTCCGTCCTGGAGGACGACCAGCGTCCCAGTGTGGATGCGCTGAAGGACCGCCTCGACGATCGCTCGCGGGAGACGCACGGTGATTGCGGAGTCCGAGTGCGAAACCACGTTCATTAGGAACTTATACAAACGGATGTATAAAGGCACAAGGACGGGGCAGCGTGTAGTGCCCCGGCGACTGCGGGAACTCGGCTTTGAGTTTCGCCATCCAGCTATCGAACCCGCTCTCCGGGACGTGCTTTCGGCCAATTGAGAGACGTCTGCGCCCGTGTGGGAATGAAACCTTCCTCACCCCGAGGCGGCCTTGACCGCTCGCCCCTGTCGGACCACGACCACCAGGGTGATGGCGCACAAGAGCGCCAGCAGCGAGTAAGGGACGGCGTCCGCCGTTGCCTGCGCAAGGCCCGCACTTCCCGCGCCGCCGATCACCTGGCCCCCGGCCCACGCCAGGTTGAAGAGCGCGAACCCGTACGCCTGCCCCAACCCCACGTGTTCGGCTCCGGCGGAGATCATCGCCCCGGCCGGGGGATATGAGACGCCGAAGAGACCGTCCGCCACCACCACCAAAGCGAAGAGCGGGGCGACTGCTTGCGGCAACGGCAGCAGCACCGCCCACACCGTGGCCCCGCATAGTCCCGCGAGTACCGGCAACTGCCAGCCACGGCGATCGGAGATGCGCCCGACCAACGGGCTGGCGAGAGCGGCCAACGCTGCGCCGATCACGAAGACGATGCCGACGGTCGCGTTGCTGGCGCCGAGGTGGCTGAGCCGTAGCGGCGCGAGCACGGCCAGGGTCCCGTACAGAAGCGCCCCGAGCATGGTCAGCCACATGCCAGTGGTTACGCGGCGGTCGCGCAATGCCGGCGCGAACGCTCCCAACCGCGGATCGCTCGCCGGAGCGGGGGCGCGCTCGGTGAGCGTCCAAAGCAGTAACCCAACGCCGAGGGCGGCGACGAGGGAGAACACGAGCTTCGGGGAGGTCTGGCTCGCGGCCGTCCCGAGCACGGGACCGAGCACCGCGCCGGCAATGGCGGCTGAAAGGGCTGCGCCGATCATCTCGGCGCGCCGGTTGTCCGGTGCCCGCTCGATGAGCCAGGCCAGCCCTGCCGCCCAAGACGCCGCACCGCCCACGCCCTGGACGAACCGCGCCCCGTCGAGCAGCGCGATGTCGGTCGCGAAGGCAAACACCGCACTGGAGACGATCATCATCCCCAGTCCGGTGATGATCGTGGCCCTCACACCGACACGGGCAGCAAGCCACCCCGCCGGCATCGAGCCGATCAGAGTGCCGGCCGCGTATGAGGCCGCCAGCACTCCCGCCTGTGACTTCTGAAGGTGGAAGTGATGTGCGTAATAGGGCAGAAGCGGAGCGATCGCCGCGTAGAACATCGTGTCCACCAGCACGATCGCCGACACCATTGAGAGAAGCCTGCGCACACCCTGGATTAGAGCGGACTGCCGCCTGGCGTACCCTCGCGGCGTAATGAATGCAGCGGCAGGCATCTATCGGACCCCGGATGGGCGGTTCGACGACCTACCGGGCTTCTCGTTTGAGCCGCACTATCGGCAGTGGCGGGGCATGCGGCTCGCACACGTCGACGAGGGCGACGGCACGCCGATCGTGATGCTCCATGGTGAGCCCACGTGGTCTTACCTCTACCGCAAGGTGATGGGGCCGCTACTCGATGCGGGCTACCGCTGCATCGCTCCTGACCTCCCGGGCTTTGGCCGCTCCGACAAGCCCACGGACGAGGGCTGGTATTCCTACGACAACTTCACGGCGGCGATCGGCTCTCTGCTCGAGGAGCTCGACCTCCACAACGTCACGCTGGTGATGCAGGACTGGGGCGGGCCGATCGGCTTTCGCGTGGCCACGACCGTCTCGCCACAGCGGGTCGGGCGCCTCGTGGCGATGGACACGGGCGTATTCGACGGCCGCCAGCGCATGAGCGATGGGTGGCACCGCTTTAGGGAATTCGTTGAGCGCACTCCCGATCTGCCCATTGGTGTCCTGATCCGAGGCGGCTGCAAGCATCCGCCGCCCGACGAGGTGGTGAGGGCGTACGAGGCGCCCTTCCCGGAGCGGTCCTCGAAGGCGGGCGCGCGGGTCTTCCCCGCGCTGATACCGCTGACACCCGACGCCCCGGGCGCAGCGGAGGGTCAAGCGGTGATCGAGGCACTCTCTGCGGAGAGTCGGCCCACTCTCGTTTTGTGGGCGGATTCGGACCCGGCACTGCCGCTCGAGCCCGTCGGGCGGCTCGTCCAGCAGCTGATTCCGAGCGCCGGGGAATTGAGCGTGATCGCCGACGCTGGTCACTACCTTCAGGAGGACCAGGGCGAACGGGTCGGAACGCTGATCGCAGAGTGGTTGGGGACCCGCCGCTGACTGACCGAACCCCGCGGGACCGTTCAGGGGCGCAGGCGACGTTTCAGGTTTCTGAACGCCCGTCATCGGGGAGGCACAGCCCGAGCCATGCCCGCCGAACCAGAACCGGTAACCGTCGCTCAGATAGTCCACCGCGCCGTCGAGGTCACGGACCCTGAGGGCGCCAACGACGCACTGGCCGAGCTGCTTGAACGGTTCGAAGACGACGACGAACCCGTCACCGCCGTGGAGGACTTCGAGGAAGCCATGAGCGTGGGTGTGAACTCAGTAGGCGACCCCGACCTCGATCCAGAGCTGACGATGGCGCAAGCCGTCGCCGTCTACCTCGCCCACCGCCGCGATGAGCTTTCAGAGAATCCGGTGGAGCTTTTGCGGCTCGCCGTTCGCGCTGAGTTTGACGGCCATCCGCCTGCCGCGGTGGAGCAGTGGCTCAGAGCGCAGGAGATCGACTGGTAGCGGCCCGTTGGGCTAGGACGGTCGGACCACCGGCCGCAGCCTTAGGAGCGGGATCTCGCGGCCCACTCGGTCGGTGCGCCGGCGATAGGCACCAAACACGATTACTGCCCGGCTGACCTCTGCGAAGAGCCGCTCCCGCTCCACGGGATCCGTGATCACGGTTGCCTCGATCTCGCGGCTGACCCCGTTCAGGATGACCGTGCCCCGTGGGTTCGCCTTTAGGTTGTGATACCAGCCGGGATGTCGGCTCTGCCCGTAGTTGGACGCGACCACGACGAAGTCCTCGCCCTCAGGAAACGCCAGAATCGGCAGCGCTCGCAACTTACCGCTGCGTGCACCCGTGGTCTCGAGCATCACGACCGGCAACCCAGCGGCCCAGGCCGAGAACGTAGCCCGGCCACCGGAGAGGCGAAAGACGGCTCGGTCGAGGTGGTGCAGAGTGCGCGCGTAGAAGAGCGAGATCGGCCGCAGCGATCCAGTCCAGCGCATGAAACGCCGCACCGCGTTGTCTGACCGCTCGATCACGGCCGAGAATTGAACCAGGACGCGTGGTCGGCCGGACCCCGCGGACCCATCGACGTCCGCGGTGCAATCCTCTCCGTACTGGACGACGCCGCGAGACATGAGGGATGGTGATCACGATGAGTTCCACGTACCAGACCGTGAGGCTGAGTGCCGGCCGCCATCCCGCGCCTCATTTCGGGGCGTGCGTCATGGAGCTTGCCTCGATGCTTGCGGACGAACCGTTCACGGACCGGCCGGCGACCATCTCCCCCGTGATCGGTGCGTTCCTTCGCACTTACAACGACGGGCTCGACGATGGGCGGCGCCAGGATCTGTACCCGCATGCGTCGCTGATCGTGGGTACCGCAGCCGGCCGTGCCGTGGAGCGCGAGCGCGCGAGCCGCTGCCTGGGCTTCGCCCGCGCCCTCGGCGCCGCGCTTCCGAGCGGCCGCGCGGCGGTCGGCATGGGCACGCCCGAGGCAAGTGGAAGCTGGGCGGCGCTGGCTGCGCTACGGACCGGCCCGTCCCAGGAGGCCCATGAGCGCGCGCTCCAGTTCGTGCGAGAGCTCGCCTCGCTGAACCCGCCGAATCGCAACCGTCGCTGGCCGGCGTGGCTCGGTGGTCGCGATCCCGGAGAGGCGGTTGAGCAGGCTCTGGCCGAGCTGGGCCGCTCGAGTCCCGTCGAGAAGCACCGCGCTTTGGTGTGAGGATCTTGAGACGGGTCTGACAACACGCCCCGACGGGCGTACCATCAAGTTATGACTGCACTTGGTCTCGCACTGTTGGTGATAGGCGGGGTCATAGTGGTGCTCGAGGCTCACGTCCAGACGCTCGGCTTCCTCGGCGTTCCGGGGGTCGCTGCGCTCACGGCAGGGGCGGTGCTCGCCGTCACCGGGCTCGGGGGCGGGATTGCGCTCGTGATCGTGTGCGCTGTCGCCCTCGCGGCAGTGGGAGCGGCCGTCGTCGGCCTCTCCTTGCAAAAGGGCGTAGCGGTGCGCCGGCGCAGGATCCAGACGGGCTCGGAAGGAATCATCGGACACCTTGGTCAGGTCCGCCGTTGGAAGGATCCCAGCGGCACCGTGTTGGTCGACGGAGCGCTGTGGCGGGCCCGACTGTCACTGCCGGACGAGGAGCCGTTGCACGAAGGCGACAATGTAGTGGTTGAACGCGTCACCGGCCTGACGTTATGCGTGCGCAAGGCCGAGAACTGGGAGCTGGTGGCATGAGCGCAGCGATCATCGCGATCATCGTCGTGATCGGGGTGCTACTCACGATCGGTGCGACGGCAGCGGCCGCCTCCGTCCGCGTGCTTAGGGAGTACGAGCGAGGTGTGGTCTTCCGATTGGGGCGGCTGGTGCCGACCAAGGGACCCGGGCTGGTCATGCTCGTGCCGACGATCGACCGCATGGTCCGGGTCAGCCTGCGGACGGTCACTCTGACCGTCCCGCCTCAGGAGGTGATCACCCGAGACAACATCCCCGCCCGCGTGACCGCCGTCGCCTACTACCGGGTTGTTGACTCGACGCGCGCGGTCACCGAGGTCGAGAACTTCCACGCGGCGACGTTGCAGATCGCCCAGACCACTCTCCGTTCCGTGCTGGGCGGCGTCGATCTCGATCATCTCCTCTCCGAGCGCGAGCGGCTCAACGAGGCTCTACAGCAGATCATCGACACGCAGACCGAGCCGTGGGGCATCAAGGTGACCACGGTGGAGATCAAAGATGTCGAGATTCCGGAACGCATGCAGCACGCCATCGCCCGGCAGGCCGAGGCCGAGCGCGAACGACGCGCGAAGATCATCAACGCCGAGGGCGAGTTCCAAGCGGCCGCCAGGCTCGCCCAGGCGGGCGAAGTGATCGGGGCCAACCCAACCACCCTCCAGCTGCGCTACCTCCAGACGCTGCGAGAGATCGGCGGCTCACAGAACTCGACGGTCGTCTTCCCGATGCCAATTGACCTGATCAAGCCGGTGCTCGAGGCGGCCGGCGGGATGGTCGGCAGTGGGCAATCGGAGACCGATCAGCCCGAGCAGTTGCCCGACGGCGCCCACACAGAACTTAGGCCCAGCCCGGTTGATTCTGTGCTCGGCCAGGGGGACGATGCTGCAGTCCCAGAGCCCGCCGCAGATCGGTCAGGACCAGATCGGGGCGACGCTTCAGCTGTTCCCAGGCGTAGCGAAGAACCGTAAACCCGAGAGCGCGCAGCCGCAGGTCTCGGTCGTGGTCGCGTGCGATCTGCGCCGGAGTGCCGTGGTTGCCCTTTCCGTCGAGTTCGACGATTACGCGCTGGTCCCGCCACAGGGCGTCCACCGTCATACCGCCCACCACCACGTTGACCTCCGGGATCGGCAGTCCGGCCGACTCGCATAGCTCGAGCATCCGCCGCTCGAACTCGGACCGCGTAAAGCCCAGCTCCGGCAGGTGTTTGGCGAGCGCCCGCCGCAGGGGGTCGCTGCCGGGCCGGCCACGACCCGCGACGCTCTCCACCGCCTCGACGTCCAGCAGCCTGCGGTAGTCGGCGTTCGCGAGCGCGTACCGGACGCGGCGAAATGAGTTCACAGAGGCAAAGTCGAGCAGGGTCTGCGCGAGGGTGGTAACCGGGAGGCGACGGTGCCAGACGCGGTCAAGCGTCCGGCGGCCGTGGACCCGGACCGCGTGACGACCGTGACCCGCAAGGGAGCGACATTGCCGCGGTGTGCTCACGTCGACCACTGTCGGCTCACGATCGATCAGCTCCCACCACCACGCGGCCGTGTCGTGGCTGAGCATCCCTCCCGGACCCGCGTAAAGCAGTCCGGCGGCGAGGTCGCCCTCGATACCGCCGGCGGGATGGCCGACGGCGTAGACGCGAGGGTAAACGTAGTGAAGGTAGCCCTCCGCGACCCATCGCGAAGCCCTTGCCCGACTCACGCCGACGCGCAGGACCTGGTCCCAGCGAATCTTGCCCCACTGCGTTGCGGCGATTCGCGAAATGTCTCGCCTGCCTGCGTCCGCCCGCGGAACTTTGCTGATTGAGTTTCGAGGGGTTGAACTGAATCCACAACGTTCGGCCACGCCCCGAAGGGTGCCCGAAACCGTGTGACAGAAGAGTCGCCTAATGTGCCAAGAGTGAGGCTTCTGGCCTTCAGCGACCTTCACCGCGATCGCGATCAGGCACAAAAGCTGGTCGAGCTCTCGCAACAGGCCGACGTCGTGATCGGTGCCGGCGACTTCGCCTCAGTGCGGCTGGGCATCGACAGCGCGGTCGAGCCCCTCAGGCAAATCGAGAAAGCCACCGTGCTCGTCCCCGGAAACAACGAGAGCGAATCCGAGCTGGCGCAGGCGTGCGAAGGGTGGGAGAGCGCGACGCTCCTACACGGGAGCTCCGTCGATATCGACGGCGTGACCTTCTTTGGCCTTGGCGGCGGCGTTCCGGTGACCCCGTTTCCGTGGAGCTTTGACCTCAGCGAACCCGAAGCCGACGAGAAGCTGGCCGGCTGCCCGGAGGGCTGCGTCCTCGTCGTGCACTCCCCGCCGAAGGGGTACGTCGACGAAGCAAACGGGCGGCACATGGGTAGCGACGCGATCCTCACGGCGATCGAGGTCAAGCGTCCCCGTCTCGCGGTCTGCGGCCACATCCACGATTCCTGGGGTGCAGAGGTGATCATCGGGCGAACCCCGGTCGTGAACCTGGGGCCCGAGGGTCGCTTCTTCGACCTCTAGCGACGGCCCCGCGCGGCCCATAAAACCGGTCGGGCCGACGGGTCCGTAAACCGGCCCGCCCGCCCCATAAGCGAGGCCGCCCACGCGCGGCCCCGATAATCATTAGGGCAACACAAAACCCAGGAGCCCGAACTTGTCCCAGAACAGCTTTGATGCCCAGGCCACGCTCAGCGTCGGCGACCGCGAATACGAGATCTTCCGCCTCGACGCCCTCCAGGCGAGTTACGACGTCGCGAGACTGCCGTTCTCGCTGAAGCTGCTGCTCGAGAACCTGCTGCGCAACGAGGACGGGGAGTCGATCCGCAAGCAGGACATCGAGGCGCTCGCAAAGTGGGACGCCAAGGCGGAGCCCAGCGACGAAATTTCGTTCACCCCGGCCCGGGTGCTGATGCAGGACTTCACGGGCGTTCCGGCGGTGGTCGATCTCGCCGCTATGCGCGACGCGATGCGCGAGATGGGCTCAGGCCCCGGCAAGATCAACCCACTGGTCCCCGCAGAGCTGGTCATCGACCACTCCGTCCAGGTCGACGTGTTCGGCTCGCGCCAGGCCTTCGAACGCAACGCCGAGCTCGAGTTCAAGCGCAACCGCGAGCGCTACGCCTTCCTCCGCTGGGGACAGGGTGCGTTCGAGAACTTCAGCGTGGTTCCGCCGGACACGGGGATCGTCCACCAGGTCAACCTCGAGTACCTGGCGCGAGTGGTCTTCACCGACGACGAAAGAGGCAGTGCGTATCCCGACACGTTGGTCGGGACCGACTCGCACACCACCATGATCAACGGGCTGGGCGTGCTCGGCTGGGGCGTCGGGGGAATCGAGGCCGAGGCGGCCATGCTCGGCCAGCCGCTGTCGATGCTGATCCCGCAGGTGCTTGGCTTCAAGCTGACCGGCGAGCTGCAGGAGGGCGCGACCGCCACCGACCTCGTCCTCACGGTCACCGAGATGCTTCGCCGAAAAGGCGTGGTGGGCAAGTTTGTCGAGTTCTACGGCGCGGGCCTGGCCAACCTGCCGCTGGCGGACCGCGCGACGATCGGCAACATGTCGCCCGAGTTCGGCTCGACCTGCGCGATCTTCCCGATCGACGCGGAAACACTGCGCTATCTGGAGTTCTCGGGGCGGCCAAGAGAGCAGATCGAGCTCGTGGAGGCGTACGCCCGCGAACAGGGGCTCTGGCACGACGAGGACTCCGAGGAGCCCACGTTCTCCGACCAGCTTGAGCTCGACCTCTCCACCGTCGTGCCCAGCGTCGCTGGACCAAAGCGCCCGCAGGACCGGGTCGCCCTGACTGATTCAAAGCAGGTCTTCCGCGAGGCGCTGCAAGGCTACGTCCCGCAAAACGACGAGGAGAACGGGGCGATCGCCGACAGCTTCCCCGCGTCTGACCCCGTCTCGACGCACGTGCCCGACACCCCAGAAAAGCGCGGCGAACAGCAGGCCGCCGGGGCTCAGCTCGCCGAGCGCGAGAACGATGCGGTCAAGGTCACGCTCGCCGACGGCACCGAGACCGAGCTCGACCACGGCCACGTGGTGATCGCGGCGATCACGAGCTGCACCAACACCTCCAACCCCTCGGTGATGCTCGGCGCGGGGATCCTCGCCCGCAACGCGGTGCAGCGGGGATTGAAGGTAAAGCCCTGGGTCAAGACTTCGCTCGCGCCCGGGTCAAAGGTCGTGACCGAGTACCTCGAGCGCGCGGGGCTCACCGAGCCTCTCGACGAGCTCGGGTTCAACCTCGTCGGGTACGGCTGCACCACCTGCATCGGGAACTCGGGGCCGCTGCCCGACGAGATCTCGGAGATCGTCAACGAGGACGATCTTGCGGTCGTCAGCGTCCTCTCGGGCAACCGCAACTTCGAGGGCCGGATCAACCCCGACGTGAAGATGAACTATCTGGCCTCTCCCCCGCTCTGCGTCGCTTACGCGCTCGCCGGGACCATGGACATCGACCTCTACGAGGAGCCGCTCGGCGAGGACGAGCAGGGAGAGCAGGTTTATCTGAAGGACATCTGGCCCGCCGCCAAAGAGGTCGCGCAGACGATCGAGGAGGCGGTCCAGTCGGACATGTTCCGCAAGAGCTACGAGGAGGTGTTCGACGGCGACGAGCGCTGGAACTCGCTGGAGGTACCCACCGGAGACCTGTTCGACTGGGACGAAGACTCGACGTACGTACGCCAGCCGCCGTTCTTCGAAGACCTATCGAAAGAGCCCGAGCCCGTCGAGGACATCGAAGGCGCACGCGTGCTCGCCGTACTGGGCGACAGCGTCACCACAGACCACATCTCTCCTGCCGGCTCAATCAAGCGCGACAGCCCGGCTGGGCAGTACCTGATCGAGCACGACGTCCAGCCCAAGGAGTTCAACTCCTACGGCTCGCGCAGGGGGAATCACGAGGTGATGATGCGCGGCACGTTCGCCAACATCCGCCTGCGCAACCAGCTGGCTCCAGGGACAGAGGGCGGGGTCACGATCTACCTGGGCGGCGAGGACGACGAAGAACAGATGTCGATCTACGAGGCGGCCATGCGCTACCTGGAAGATCAGGCCCCGTTGATCGTGCTCGCAGGCAAGGAGTACGGATCGGGCTCGAGCCGCGACTGGGCGGCCAAGGGAACCGCGCTGCTCGGGGTAAAGGCCGTGATCGCCGAAAGCTTCGAGCGCATTCACCGCTCCAACCTGATCGGCATGGGCGTGCTGCCGCTCCAATTTAAGGACGGGCACTCCGTGGAGAGCCTCGACCTCACGGGCCGCGAGACATTCACAATCCACGGACTCGCCGACGCGGATACGGTGCCGCGCGAGCTCAAAGTGCAAGCCGACGGCAAGGAGTTCGAGGTGATCGCCCGCATCGACACACCCAAGGAGCAGCGCTACTTCCGCCACGGCGGGATCCTTCAGTTCGTCCTGCGACAGCTGCTCGAGGACTGAGGGCCATGGCGACGCCCCAGGTACTGAAGGACCTACTGAGCGCCGCCGGTCCCTCCGGCTACGAGACCGATGCCGCGCGGGTCTGGCGGGAGTACTGCACCTCGTTCGCGACGGACGTGGGCACGGACAGCATCGGCTCATCCCGGGCCCGGGTTCCCGGGACGCGAGGCGGGCCGACCCTGGCGATCGTCGGTCACATCGACGAGATCGGTCTCCACGTAACCCACATCGACGAAGACGGTTACCTGTGGTTCGGCGGCGTGGGCGGCTGGGATCCCGCGGTGCTGGTTGGCCAGCGGGTGAGGCTGCGGACACGAGATGGCTCCGTGGTCGGCGTGATCGGGCGCAAGCCCATTCACCTGCTCAAGGACGACGACCGCAAGAAGGTGCCAGAGCTCAAGGCGCTGCACATCGACATTGGCGTCGCAAGCGGCGAGGAAGCTCGGCGCATGGTCCGCATCGGCGACGTGGCTGTCATCGATTCGGGCCCGATGGAGCTGCCGAACGGCCGTCTGTCCGCGCGCGCGATCGATAATCGCATCGGCTGCTACGTCGCGGCTGAGGCAGCCCGGCGAGTGGCCGACGCGGGAGGCTCCCCCGGCGACGTGATCGCGCTTGCAGTCGTCCAGGAGGAGACGGGCTTCGGGGGCTCGCGGACCAGCGCGTACAGCGTCGCGCCGGATCTGGCGATCGCGGTCGACGGAACCTTCGCCACGGACCAGCCCGGGATCGAGCTCGGCGAGCTCACCAAACACGGACTCGGCGCGGGACCGGTCATCGCGCGCGGGACGACGCTCCACCCACGCGTCTCCGAGCTCCTCTATGAGACGGCCGAGCAGGAGGGGATGCCGTTTACGGTTGAGTCGCTCGGACGGCGGACCGGGACCGACGCCGACGCCATCTATGTGTCACGAGCGGGGGTGCCCACCGGACTCGTCTCGATCCCAGTGCGCTACATGCACAGCCCGGTGGAGATGGTCGCGCTTGGAGACATCGATGTTGCGGCGCGGCTGATCGCGGCCTTCGCCCAGCGCCTCGAGCCGGGGATGTCGTTCGAGCGATGAACGACCGCCGAGTCAGGTCGGGTCTTTCAGCATTGCCGAAGTAAGGCGGATCTTCCTTGCCGACGCCGGGAGCCGCCTTTTGACTATTTGCACCGGCTTGAGCGGTGACTGCGAGTAGTTGAAGGCGTCCGTGAACGGGTACGCGTCAGCGTCGTTGGGACCGAGTGCGGCGAGTTTGAACGTTTGCTCGACGTAGGCAAGGATTCCGGCGAAAGTCGTATGCGTGGTGTCGGTATAACCGGGCCGAGCGTACGGGCTGACGATGACTAGCGGAGAACGCGGTCCTTGCGCGGTGCCGTCCGGGTTGAGCCCCGGAGGTACCTGGTCGTAAAAGCAGCCGCAATCGTCATAGGTGATGAACAGCGCCGTGGAGCTCCACTCGGGGCTGGTCATGACGTCGTGAGCAATCTGACCGTCCCAGTTGTCCCCAGCCGTCATGGAATCCCCGTTGTGCTCACTGTCAAGGGCGTACGGCCCACCGGGCGTGATGATCGAAAAGTTCGGCAGGTTGCCGGCCGCGGCGTCCGAAACGAAGTGGTTGACGCTCAGCTCGTTGCTGCGCTCGCGTGTGTCCCAGCACTCAGCCAGCGAAGGGCAGATCGCCCATCCGTCCGACACCCCGTTCTTGTTGCCGTCGTATATCCGCCACGACAGCCCGGCCGCATCCAGTCGGTCGAAGATCGACGGTGCGTACTTCACAGGGCTTGACTCGAACGCTCCGCCGTACGGGTACTGAGTAGGGTTCAGCGAGGGGTCCGGGACACAGCTCGGCACCCACCGGCTGGCCGCGCCCAGACTGGAGGCCCACTGCGAGAGCTTGTTTGAGTTGCAGCCCCATCCGGGCCCGGGGGCGACTCCACTGGCGGCTACGGGAAGGTCGCCGAGGAATCCGTCCAAGCTCGCCAGCGCGGCATACAGGTGACCCGCCCATGAAGGTGAGTTCGCCATCGAGAACGTGTTATCGCTGATGGCGAAATCCTTGGCCAGCGTGACGATGTTCGGTATGTGCGATGGCTTGTACCCGCTGATGCAGGCGTACTTCGTGCTGGCCTGACACCCGGAGACCTTCGCCCACCCGTCCATCTTCCCGCCGTCGACGGCGGCGGTCTGAGCCTCGACGCTGTGGCTGGCGGGTGGGACCGTATCGGGCGCGACGCTCGGGGTGACAACAGTGCCGTCCGCGAGGGTCACGCTGGACGGCATCCCGCCGTCAGGGCAGCGGCGCCGGTTGTGATCGCACCAATACCCGAAGACGTTGTCGAACGAATGGTTCTCCAAATAAAGGACGACCACGTGCTGAATGGGCGATGACTGCGCCCCAGCCGACGCGGGAACGCCGCCAACCGCCGCGAGCACGGCGAACGCGATCGCGGACGCGATCAATACGCGGTGACCTAGCCTCACGAACACCCCCTTAGCCGATCTGTAACCAATACCAGATCGTCTACGAGCGGGGCGGTTTATTCCTGCGGCGTCGGGAACTGCGTGCGCATGATCAGATCCCACAGCCGGTCGGGTGATAAGCGGCGCTGGTTGATCATGATGTGGGCGCTGGGCGTCACCGCATAGCGGGGCTTTGGACGGTCCGCCTTGAGCGCGCCGGCGATTGTGTCGGCGACCACGTCGGGTCCGCCTCCGAGAAACCTCAGCGGCCCTCGGTAGGCGCCCTCGGTCAGTTTCGCCACATCGCGGTTGAACTTCGCGTAGGGACCCGAATCCCCGGTCTGACCCACCGACGCGGCCGCGGTCTGACCGAACTGGGTCGTGATCAGCCCGGGCTCGACGAGGATGACATCGACGCCGAACCCACGGACCTCGAAGCGCAGCGCGTCGGAGATCGCCTCGATCGAGTATTTGGTCGCGTGGTATATGCCGCCGCCCGGAAAGGTGAGCTTTCCCCCCACCGAGCCCAAGTTGACGATCTTGCCCCAGTGTTGGGTGCGCATCCCGGGCAGCACCAGCTGGCACATCCGGATCAGTCCGAAGACGTTTGTCTCGAACTGGCGGCGCACCGCATCGAGTGGCACGCTCTCGACGGCTCCCGACTGGCTGTAGCCGGCGTTGTTGACGAGCACGCCCACCGCCCCCTCGGCTTCGCGGATCGTCTCCACGGCCCGCTGCATCGAGTCCTCGTCGAGGACGTCGAGGGCCAACGTCTCGCAGCCGCGCTCGCGCAGGTCGGCGATCGTGTCCGGGCGCCGCGCGGTGGCGTAGACGTTCCAGCCGTCGGCGGCGAGCCGCTGCGCCGTGGCGCGACCGATTCCCGAGGAGCAGCCGGTGACCAGCACGGCCTTGGACACGGCCGAGACCCTAGCGCCTCCGCCCGGGGGCCAGACTCAGCCGACCAAGATGATCGAGGCGTGGGTCTCCCCGTCGCCCACGATCCAGCGCCGGGCACCGTCGCAGAGGACCAGCATTTCGCCCGGCTGAGCCGGGCTGCGAAACTCGATCTCCACGTCCAGGCGCTCGGGCTCGCTCGAGCCGTCGGTGAGCAGCTCCTCCTCAAGCGGCTGGAAGTAGGCGGAGTTGTTGACGTGACCGGCCAGATCGCAGTCGATATGGCGAAAGCGCCAGTGGCCCTCTTCGACATCCGCCTGGGGCCGTGGATGCCGGAGTCTCGCGGTGACGCGGCGTCCCGACGCGGCTTCAGAGAAGGTGTCGATCTCCGACGGCGAAAGGGCCGTTGGACGCTCACCGGACGGGTCGAGGTGCACCCACAACGTGACGGCCTCGACCCAACCCTCGCCCCCCGTTTCGGGCGCGATCGTGACCCGGCGCTCGGCCCACATCCGCCCGAGCCCGCTACAGAAGGTCTCCATCTTGTACCGCTCTCCGAAGCGCGGGAAGCGCACCACGCTGATACGCATCCTGCGGATCACCCACACCGCCAGGTGGGCCAGCCCAGCGTCCTCCATGTCGGCGTAGGAAACGTCCTGGATCCAGCGGGCGAGCGCGTCGAGGCGAGCGCGTCCGGAGGGCGCGACGTCCGCCAGGCCCGGTTTTACCCACGAGTCGTACATGCGCCCGCGCTGGGGCGGCGGCACGATCTCGGTCAGCTGATCCTGTTGTGCGGACACCACCTAGAAAGTATGTCCAAGTGGGCCCGCGGTTCCGGAGCCACCCGCCATCCGGGGGGTCGTCGGCTAGTGAGTCGAGCGGAAACGTGCGACCGGTTTGACGATCGAAAACCGAGGATGGCAAGGACGCAGGAGTCGACGCGTAGCAGCGCTACGCGAGACTCCGAGGACGCGGCCAGCCGACGGTTTGTAGCCGTCAAGCAGGTTGAACGTTTCCCGAAGCCTCACTACCGTCAGGCGAAGTGCCCCACACCTACATCACCGTCCACCACGACGGTACGGAGGACGCGGTTGCCGTCGAGGAACCGCTCGAGATCCGGGTCGACGGCGAGCCGCTCGCGGTGACCATGCGCACCCCGGGCCACGACGAGGAGCTGGCGCTGGGGTTCCTGTTCGGCGAGGGCCTGATCGACGGCCCCCGTCAGGCCGGGCCGACGGACGACTTCGCGGCCAATACCGTGGACGTGGAGGGGCCCCTGCTAAGGGATCCCGGCGCTCGCCGCTTCTACACCACCTCGTCGTGCGGGGTCTGCGGCAAGGGAGCGCTCGAAGAAGTCGCGGTACTGAGCGAACCGCTCAAGGCAGGCCCCGTGCTCGATCGAGCGCTGCTGGCCGCGCTGCCGCAGCGACTCACCCAGCCGACTTTCGCCAAGACGGGCGGCCTGCACGCGACCGGCCTCTTCGACCCGGCCGGCACGCTCCTGTACGCGCGCGAAGACGTCGGCCGTCACAACGCCATGGACAAGGTGGTCGGCAGGGCGCTGCTC
>DASYAP010000186.1:0-30402 GCA_036501265.1 Solirubrobacteraceae bacterium
GGTGTCTGGGAGAAGCTGTAGCCGTGCTCTGGCAGCCAGATCCCCTGTAGCCAGATGATCAGCATGAACATCAGGCCGCCTCGCGAGAGCGCGGACAACAGCGTGGCGAAGACTCCGGCGCTGAACGCACGGATCTTGAACAGCGGAATGTGGAACATCGGTGCGCTCACCCGCCGCTCGATCACGATGAACGCCGCCAGGATGGTCAGGCCGCCGGCGAGCTCGGCGATCACTTTGGGGTTCGTCCATCCCATGTCGTGTCCGCCATAGGGCAGGATGCCGTAGGTGATGCCCACCAGCACCGCGATTAGCCCGACCGCGAAAGTCAAATTGCCCCACCAATCGATCTTCGAAGGCGAGCGCACTCCGCGTTCTTCAAGCATCAGGTAGGCCCACACCGTGCCCAGGATTCCGATCGGCACCGACACTAGGAACACCAAGCGCCAGGCCAATGGAGCCAGTACGCCTCCTAGCACCAGGCCGATGAACGATCCCGCGATCGCCGCGACCATGTTGATGCCCAGCGCAAGGCCGCGCTCGTTAGCGCCGAAGGCGTCCGTCAGGATGGCCGAAGAGTTGGCAAACAAAAACGCCGCGCCAATCCCCTGCACGATCCGCATGACGATCATCCACAGCGCGCCCGCGGAGCCATGCAGCCAGGTGACCGACAGCAAGATGCAGCCGACCGTGAATATGGCGAAGCCCAGGTTGTACATCCGAACCCGCCCGAACATGTCGCCCACGCGGCCCAGACTCACCACGAGGACGGCTCCGACGACAAGGAAGCCGAGCAGCATCCACAGCAGATAGCTCGTGTTCGACGAGATCAGCGGGTTGAGCCGGATCCCCCGGAAGATGGCCGGCAGGGCGATGATCACGATCGACGAGTTGATCGTCGCCATCAGCATCCCGAGCGTGGTGTTTGACAGCGCGACCCACTTGTAATGATCGGGATTGGTGTGCAGGTGGAGGCGGACGCGGGCCGCCGGACTCCGTCGTGTCGCGGTCACCGGATCCAGCCTAGCAAATTTACGTTTACGTAAGAAGCTAGACGGAAGAAGCCCCGATCGAGACGGTGTCGAGATGGTCGAGCTCGGCCGGCGGGCTCCCCACGAGCAACCAAGCATCCCCATTCCAGGTCACCGATCCCCGTGCTGCGAGGTCGCCGAGCGCCTTGCTGACCGTCTGGCGCTGAGCCGCCACCAGGTCGGCGAGCACCGAGTGCGTGAGCCGGAGCGGCAGCCACACCCCCTCGGGGCGGACGGTGCCCCAGCGGTCGGCCAGCTCCCAGAAGAGCATGTGCAAACGGACGTCGACCCGCGGATGGTGCACGATCGCGATGTTGACCGCCAGCATCCGTGAGCGTCTCAGGACGCGCGAGAAGAGCGCGGAGATGACCTCGGGGTAGCGCCCGGCGCGGAGCGCGAAGGCGCCGTCGAGTAACGCGAGGTGGCACGGCTCGAGCGCTAGCCAGCCGCCGCTGTGGGGCTGCGATGTGGCGATGTCCTCGCGCTCCCAGGGCCGCAGGACATCGCCTTCGCCCAGCAACTCCGCACTAAACCGCTCGGCGAGGCCGACTCGCCGCACCATCAAGCCCTCCAGTACCAGCAGTCCAATGCCGGCCTGAAAGCTGGCGAGGTCGTCCCCCGGGTGCCATGCGCCGCGAGGCACGTTGATCGTCGCAGCCACACAGTCGCGGATAGCCGCGCTCAAGCGATCGCCGCCCAATGCCTCCGCGAGGCCCGGGTCGTCGACCAAGATCTCGGTGCGGTCCCTCATCGTCGGTTTTGAGCTACCCGTCGTAGGCCGCCATTTCTCGCTTAGCGCGAGTCGCCGCCTAAACCCGTGTGAGATGCGGCGAGACGCTACTGCTGGTAGTGACGCACACGCGTCGGCGTGACCACGAACTTGATGCGCTGTTCGCCAGGCTGCCGGAAAGGATATTCGTCCTCGCCAATGTACTTCTTGCTGAGCAGGTCGATGTGCTCATCGGCGCCGTCCATGGTGGCCTGGGCAGTTCCGCGGATCTCAACGTAGTTGTTCGGGTTGTTGGCCTCCTGCACCAACAGCGTCACACGTCCGTCGCGTTGGAGGTTGGACGGCCACAGGCGTCCGGTCGCACTATTGATGCTGACCGCGCGGCCATCCTCGAGGGCGATCCAGATGATCGCCGAATGAATCGAGCCGTTCTCGTTGTAGGTCGAGACGACCGCGTAGTTGGGCTGCTCGAGTAACTCGCGGACGTCGGCGTCATTAAAGGTGGTCATGGCACCGAAGGCTGCCCGTCAACGGCCGCCACTACACGTCGGCGCGCTCGCCGCTACCAGCCGCCACGCCAGTCGGCGTTGGCCGCGCGGCGCTTCTGCGCGTCGAGCCGCGCATGCTTGCGCTTGTCCAGCCGCGATTGGATGATCGTCAGAACGGTTACCAGCACAGCGAAGAAGGCGATCGTCAAGAACATCACGTCGGTGACGGCCTTGTCGTTGGTTTCGCCGTACCAGCCTTGGCCCGCGTCCGCGAGCGCGTTCGGTACTGAAAGCAACAGCGCCGCCGCTGAGACGCTCACTGCACCGATAACCCTGACTGCCCGCACCAGGCGCTAAGAGTACCCCACGGCGTCGGCGGTGGCGCGCAAAGATCCATCGTCCGCCATCCCCGGTCGGTGCTGCACCGAGGAGATCGCTTGGAGGAGGGCGGGGTTATATCGCTTGGGCCGCGAGGTGACCTGGATGTGATCGATCGGAGCTTCAAACACAGCTGCGCTCAGGGCCGCCGCGAGCTCGCGCTGTTTGCGCGGAGGCACAGTGTGGTCTTCTGTCGTGACGACGACCGCGGCGGGAACCTTGAGGTCCGATAGCCACGACCGCGAATCGAAACGACTCAACTCACGGCCCGCCTCGGCGATGTCCATGGCGGAGTGGCGGATGAGCTCGGCCAGTACCCAGGCCGTTTGCGGAGATTCGCGCAGCCCGACGTATCGGAGACCCAGGCGCCAAGTTGTCCTCGGCGCTACGGCAAGGCCCAGGCTAAGTGGCCCCATCGTGCGCCAGTAGCGGCGCAGCCCCGGATCCTGCCAGTGCTGGGCGGTCGCGCTGAGTACGAGGCCGGAGAGCGCATCGGGATGATCGCGCGCGACCAGCTGTGCGATCGCGCCGCCCATCGAATAACCGACCACCGTGGCGGGCGCGCACCCCAGAGCCTCGATTGCCGCGGCGGCGTCAGCGGCGCAGGCCGTCAGCGTAAACGGGTCGTACACCCGCAACCCTCGCCCGTGTCCGCGGTGGTCGATAGCGAGCACGCGGTGGCCGGCGTCCTGGAGGTCGCGATAGCACGCCCACCAGTTGAGGTCGGCGCTCGCGGTCCAGCCGTGCAACAGCATCACGGGCGGGCCGCTGCCTCCACTGTCGCGCAGAAATAACTCGCCCAGGCCGTCGACTGCAAGGGTCCGAGCGGGCGGCGGCTCGAAGGGCGGCACCGGAGGCCATTGTTTGTGGCGCACCTTTCCATCGTATTCGGCGGTCCTACCATCGCCCGTTGTGGCTGTAGTGATCGCATCGAACCTGGTCAAGGAAATGGACGGCCGTCCGCTGCTGCGAAGCGTCTCCTTCAAGCTCGAGCGCTCTGATCGCATGGCGCTTTCTGGCCCCAATGGCATTGGCAAAACGACCTTGCTACGGATGCTTGCCAGCGACGAGTCGATAGACGGAGGTGAGCTGGTCTTCGGCAAGGGCGTCAGGGTCGCGCTGGCGGACCAGAGGCCGCCCGATTCCAGCCAGGCCCTCTCGCTACGCGAGTACGTCCTCTCCGGCGCCGGCGGCCTTGCGGCGATCGAAGCCGAGTTGTCGGGGCTCGAGGATGAGATGGCTGCCGGCGCCCATGACCGCGCAACACTCGATCGCTACGCCAACGCGCAGGCGCGGCTTGAGCACGCGGGCGGCTACGACTGGCGCGACCGGGCCCTCGGGGCGCTTCCCGGTCTCGGTTTCGGACCAGACACCGGCTTGGGGCGGCCCCTGGCCACTTTCTCAGGCGGCGAGCTGACGCGGGCCGCGCTCGCACGGGCGCTGGCCGGGGACCCAGACCTGCTGTTGCTCGACGAACCAACAAATCACCTCGACGTGGCGGCGCTTGAGTGGCTCGAGCAGACGCTGACCAAGCTCGACGCCGCGGTCGTGCTTGTCGCCCACGACCGCTGGTTTTTGGAGGCGGTCGCGACCTCCGTGCTGGAGTTGGAGGGTGGCCGGGGCAAGTACTTCCCTGGACGCTGGCACGCATGGCGTCGCGAGAAGGCCGCACGTGAGCTCGCGATCGGCCGCGCGAGCGAGCGTGAGCAGGCGGAAATGGAGCGGCTCGAACGGTTCGTCAACCGTTTCCGAGCCGGCACCCGCGCGCGTCAGGCCAAGTCGCGAGCCCGCCGGCTTCAAAAGATGGACAGCACTCCGCGCCAACCCGCTGGGCGCAAGAACAGGGCGCTCGATTTCGAGTTCGCGCGGCCGCAGCGGACGGGTCGGGTCGTGTTCGAGCTGCTCGATGGGCACATCGAGGTCGACGGACGCGTTCTCCTGGACAAGGGAGAGCTGTGGCTCGAGCGCGGCGAGCACATCTCCCTTGTGGGCCCGAACGGGGCCGGCAAAACCACCTTGATCGAAACCTTGGCGGGGCAGCGCGAGTTGGCGGGTGACGGGTCTGGTGCCGCCGTGCCGACGGTTGAAGGCAAGCTGCGAAGCGGACACAACGTCAAGGTGGGCTTCCTTTCTCAGCAGGACGACCTGCCGGCGGGGAATGCGCGAACTGCGCTCGAGGCGACCCAACGCGCTACGGGGCTCACGCCCGGGAAGGCGCGTGCTCTCCTGGGCACGTTTCTGTTCTCTGGCGAGGATGCAGAGAAGCCGCTGACAGGATTGTCGGGCGGGGAGCGACGTCGGCTCTCGTTAGCGATCCTCGTCGGGTCTCGTGCGAACGTCCTCGTCCTCGACGAGCCCACAAACCACCTCGACCTCTCCAGTCGCGAGGCACTCGAGGACGCGTTGCTTGCGTTTCCGGGCGCGGTTCTGCTCGTCTCACACGACCGCGCGCTGCTCGATGCCGTCGGTACGCGAACGATTGCGTTCGAAGAGGGCCAGCTGCGCAACTACAGCGGTGGCTGGGCCGAATACATGCGTGCGCGCGCCGGCTAATTCGGGCGTGCCGGCTACTTCCGGGGGCGAAGGCGCTCCGGCGGGGAGCGTGCAGAAGAAGTTTTGCGCTGGGGGGTAATCTCATCTTGATGCTCCTCGCCGCTCGCAACGTCGCGATCGTGCTCGCGTTGGCGGCATTGGTGGTGCTGGTGCCGGGCGGTGGATCAGGAGCGAGCTTCGCGCTGCAGGCAGTATCGCTGCTGTTCCTGGGAGTGATCGCCTGGTTCGGCTATGTCTCCTACCGCGACCACCGAATGGGGATCTACTCGCTGGGGAGCCGCCGTCGTGCTCTGCTGTACGGATCGATCGGCCTGGTGGTCCTGACGCTGACGGCGACCACGCGTCTCTTTGAGACCACCGCCGGCCGGGTCGTGTGGCTGCTCCTGCTGGTGGCCGCCGCCTATGCCACCTTCGCGGTGGTTTGGTCGGCGCGCAAGTACCGCTAGTTCGCGGAGCGTGTGGCCAAAGGTTGACCCGCGGATCCGCGGCTCAACTGGTCGTCCTCCGCGCGTCCTGGCCTGGGGCGAATGGCGCCGCGACGACTCAGGTTGGGGCGGACGACCCCATCTGGTACCTGGACAGATCCAAATACTGGATTTCTTCCAGAATTCAGGTAGGCTCCGACCTTGTCCATGGAGTTCTCGGTCGACAACGCCCCGAAGCTGGACGTGGCCGCACTAGACCGGTCCGCGACGGTAGACGTCGTGGCGCCCGAAAACGGCGCACCGGTTGACGTAACCGCCCTTCTTCACGGGCATGGCGTGCAGGTCACGGCGCAACGGCTCGCCGTGCTGCGGGCGGTGTCGGAGCGGCCGCACCACACGGCGGCCGAGATCAACGCGGTTGTGCGCACGGAGATCGGCGCCGTCTCGCTTCAGGCGGTCTACGACGCCCTCAGCATGCTGACCGAGAAGGGCATCATCCGCCGCATTCAGCCCGCCGGGTCGCCTGCGCGCTACGAAGGCCGGGTGGGCGATAACCACCACCACCTGATCTGCCGCACCTGCGGCCGGATGGTCGACGTCGATTGCGCCGTTGGCGACACTCCGTGCCTGACGGCTGTGGATGACGCGGGCTACGAAATCGACGAGGCCGAGGTCATCTACTGGGGCCGCTGTCCCGGGTGCGTCGCGACGAGCACCAGCCGCGACACCATCATCAGAGCGAAACATTGAGCGAGTAGGAGGAACCACGTGACCGACACAGTCAGCGAATCCGAGAATCCAGCGATTCCGTCCCCGACTACGGAGGCGACTCGTCCCAAGACGAACACGGATTGGTGGCCGAATCAGCCCAACCTCGAGGTCCTCCACCACAACTCGCCACAGCCGACACCGCTCGGCGAGGACTTCAATTACGCGGCGGAGTTCAAGGAACTCGACCTCGAGGCATTGAAGCGGGACGTGTTCGAGGTGATGACGACCTCGCACGATTGGTGGCCGGCCGATTACGGCCACTATGGACCACTCTTCATACGGATGTCGTGGCACGCCGCCGGCACCTACCGCATCGCCGACGGCCGCGGCGGTGGCGGCACCGGAGCTCAGCGCTTCGCTCCCCTCAACAGCTGGCCGGACAACGCGAGCCTCGACAAGGCGCGCCGGCTGCTCTGGCCGATCAAGCAGAAGTACGGCCGAAAGCTTTCCTGGGCGGACCTCATCATCTTCGCAGGCAACTGCGCGTACGAGTCGATGGGGTTCAAGACCTTCGGGTTCGGGTTCGGCCGCGAGGACATCTTCGAGCCGGAGGAGATCCTCTGGGGTTCTGAGGACACGTGGCTAGGCGACGAGCGCTACAGCGGCGACAGGGAGCTCGCCAAGCCTTTTGGCGCGGTGCAGATGGGCCTGATTTACGTCAACCCCGAAGGGCCCAACAGCAATCCCGATCCTCTCGCCGCGGCCCGTGACATTCGGGAGACGTTCGGTCGCATGGCAATGAACGACGAGGAGACGCTCGCGCTGATCGTCGGTGGCCACACGCTGGGCAAGACCCATGGCGCGGTCGATCCCAAGTACATCGGCTCGGAACCTGAGGCTGCCCCAATTGAGCAACAGCTCCTCGGCTGGAAGAACAGCTACGGCAGCGGCGTTGGCGCTGACGCGCTGACCAGCGGGCTCGAGGGCGCCTGGACCAGCGAGCCGACGAAGTGGGACAACGGGTTTCTGGAGAACCTGTTCAACTACGACTGGGAGCTGACGAAGAGCCCCGCAGGCGCGCATCAGTGGACTCCCAAGGGTGCAGAAGCGCAGGGAACCGTGCCCGACGCGCACGATCTGTCAAAGCGACACGCCCCGATGATGCTCACGACGGACATCGCGCTCAAGGTCGACCCCATTTACGGACCGATTGCGAGGCGCTTCTACGAGAACCCGGACGAGCTCGCAGACGCGTTTGCCAGGGCCTGGTACAAGCTGTTGCATCGCGACATGGGGCCCGCGTCGCGTTACCTCGGCCCGTGGGTTCCCGAGCCGCAGCTGTGGCAGGACCCGGTCCCGGACGTCGATCATCTCCTGATCGGCGAGGACGATGTCGCTGCGCTGAAGAGCCAGATCCTGGCCTCGGGACTCTCGATCCCCCAGCTTGTTGACACGGCATGGGCGTCGGCGGCAAGCTTTCGCGGCACCGACAAGCGAGGCGGCGCCAACGGAGCGAGGATCCGCCTGGCGCCGCAGAAGGATTGGGAGGTCAACAACCCGCCTGAGCTGGCGAAGGTGCTGGAGGCCCTCGAGGACATCCAACGCCGATTCAACGGTTCGCAGTCCGACGAAAAGAAGGTCTCGCTCGCCGACGTGATCGTTCTGGGCGGGTGCGCCGCCGTCGAGCAGGCCGCCAAGAATGCCGACCACGACGTGACGGTCCCATTCACACCGGGGCGCACCGACGCTTCACAGGATCAGACGGACGCGGAGTCCTTCGCGGTACTTGAACCTACGTTCGACGGGTTCCGCAACTACCTCCAAGCCGGTCAGGCCCTGTCGCCTGAAACGATGCTGGTCGAGCGAGCCAACCTGCTCGCCCTGACCGCTCCCGAGATGACCGTTCTGGTCGGCGGCATGCGCGCGCTGAACGCCAACTACAAGCAGTCGCAGCTCGGCGTCTTCACGGACCGGCCCGAGGCGCTGACCAACGACTACTTCGTGAACCTGCTCGACATGGGCACCGAATGGCACGCGTCGTCCGGTAATGGGTCGTCCGCACAGGTGTATGAGGGCCGCGATCGCGCAACCGGCGATCTCAAGTGGTCCGCCACGGCCGTGGACCTTGCCTTCGGCTCGAACGATCAGCTCCGTGCGATCGCCGAGGTCTACGGGTGTGACGACGGGCAGGAGAGCTTCGTGCGTGACTTCGCGGCCGCGTGGGACAAGGTTATGAGCCTGGATCGGTTCGACCTGGCCTGATCGTTCGTTGATAGGTGACCGGTTCACGGACGAGCCGGTCAGCAAAGCCCGGATGCCAGTCAGTGGCCGGCGCCAGCACGGCGGTCCTATCCTCGAAGCGTGTCGATAGTTTCCGCTGAGAGACGCCGTGAGCTGCCCGACGAGCCGGGCGTCTACCTCTTCCGCGATGCGCGGGGCAGGGTGCTGTATGTGGGCAAGGCGAAGTCCATCCGCAAGCGCGTCGCCTCCCACTTCTCAAACCCAAGCACCCGAGGCGGGAGGGACCTGGTCGCACTGATCGACCACGTCGAGGCGCTCGTCGTCCACACCGAGTCCGAGGCGCTGCTCGCCGAGCAGAACTTCATCAAGCAGTACAAGCCGCGGTTCAACATCCGCCTGCGCGACGACAAGTCGTATCCGTATATCGCGATCTCGCTCGATGAGGAGTTCCCGCGCGTCTACTTCACGCGCGAGCGCCACCGCCGCGACCGCGCCTACTTCGGTCCGTACAGCAACGCCAAGCGGGTGCGGTCGACGCTGGAGGTGCTGGGCAAGGTCTTCATGTTCCGCACCTGCGAGGGCCCCGAGCCTGGTCGGCGAAGCGGCTCGCCATGCCTCGACTACTACATTAAGCGTTGCGAGGCGCCCTGTGTCGGCTACGTGAACGCAGAGCACTACCGGCAGGGGATCGATGGCGTGATCGGCTTTCTCTCGGGTCGCTATCGCGAAATCGAACGAAAACTCGATCGCGAGATGCGCCAGGCATCGGCCGAACAACGCTTCGAGGATGCCGCGCGGGAACGCAATCGCCTCCGGGCCGTGCGCTCACTGCTCGAACGCCAGCGCGTCGCCAACGAGGCCACCGGCACGCTCGACGCCGTCGCCGTCGCGGTCGAACACGGAGAGGCCAACGCCCAGGTCTTCCAGGTGCGCGACGGGGTGCTCTCAGACCGGCAGAGCTTCTATCTGGACAACGCGGCCGGCGGAACGCTGGGCGAGGTCGCGGAAGCCTTCATCCTTCAGTACTACGCGAGCGCGATGTCGATTCCGCCGCTGCTTGCGGTGCAGGAGGAGCTTCGCGAGACCGATGCGCTCGCAAAAGCGCTGGCCGAAAGGCGCGGGGGTCATGTCGAGATTCGCGTCCCCGAGCGCGGCGACAAGCGCCGCATCCTGGAGCTCGCGCAGCGCAATGCCCGCCTCGCGTTGGACCAAGAGCGACTGCGGTCGGAGCGCCGGCGCCAACAGCGCGTCGAGGCACTCGACGGCCTGCAGCGAGCGCTCGAGTTGGAGACGATCCCGCTACGAATCGAATGCTTCGACATCTCCACGCTGATGGGCACGAACACGGTCGCCTCCATGGTCGTCTTCGAAGGTGGCGCGCCCAAGCGCTCCGACTACAGGCGTTTCAAGGTCTTCACCAGAGGCGGCGAGAACGGGGCCGGGACGATCGGCCGACCCGATGACTTTGCCGCGATGGAGGAGGTGCTTTCGCGGCGGCTTGCGCGCTTCGATGGGCAGCGCGAGATTTCTCCTCACGACAAGGACCACGACCCAAGCTTCGGCGCGCTCCCCAACCTGATTGTGATCGACGGCGGCAAGGGTCAGCTTTCGGCGGGGCTTCGCGTGCTGAACGGGTTTCGCGAGCGCGGCGTCGCCATCGTCTCGCTTGCCAAGCGCATCGAGGAGGTCTACTTGCCGGACCGCCCGGTGCCGCTCCGGCTGCCACACGACACCTCCGAGCTTCAGCTACTACAGCGGATCCGCGACGAGGCCCACCGGTTTGCAATCACGCATCACAGGATCAGGCGCGACCGCGCGATGACTGCCTCCATTCTGGACGGCCTTCCCGGCGTCGGACCGGTCCGCAAGCGCGCGCTGCTCTCACACTTCGGTTCGCCCGACGCCGTCCTTTCCGCTTCTCGCGAGGAGCTCGCCGCGGTTCCCGGCCTGCCCGGCAAGCTCGCGCGTGAGCTGTACCGCGAATTGCACAAGAGCGGCGTCTGAGGGACCCACGCGGCAACCTTCTGCATGTGATTCGACGCGCTTGACACCGACTAGAGCGCCCGCAGTTCATCCCAGCTCAACGTTTCCGGCGTCACGTGGGGGGTAGCCCGGACGCGGGTGACGCATGGACGGGACCCAACTACGCGACGTCGAGCGACACTGGGCGGGCCTCGCAGATGAGGAGGCATGACGAAAAGTCACGAAACCGAAGCAAGGAGGAGTAAATGGCGGTTGCACAACCCCAACCGATGAGTGTCGTCCAGAGGCACTCTAGCCCCAGCGGTCTCGCTGACGTGCTCGACGTGATCCTCGACAAGGGGATCGTTATCGACGTGTTCGTCCGCGTTGCACTGGTCGGGATCGAGTTGTTGACGATCGACGCCCGCATCGTCATCGCGAGCGTGGACACCTACCTGCACTTCGCCGAAGCAGTGAACCGGCTGGACCTGACGCAGGTCGGCAGCCAGCAGACCCTCCCCGAGATGGTCAGCGACATGACGTCCAGCGGGGCCAGCGGAAAGACCAAGGGCATGCTCGAGGGCGCCAAGGACGCGCTCTTCGGTGGCGGCGACGATGAGGAAGACGAGGAGGAGACGAGCTCGTCCAGGCGGCGGAGCTCCAGCGACCCTCAGTCGCGCCCCCGCCGCACCTCCGGCGACTCTGAGTCGCGCCCGCGCCGCACCTCGTCGGGCTCTAGGCCGCGAGGCCGCTGAGGGCTGCGGACGGCATGGCGCTGTACCTGTATGCGTTGATGCGGGCGGACGATCTCGGCTCGAGTGATGCGCTAGCGGCCGGGGAGGACGCGCCTGCCATAGAGCTCATCGTGCACGGGGGCGTGGCGGCGCTCGTCAGCGCGGTCGAAGGCGAACCGGTCCGCTTGCGACGAGAGGCGGTGACGGCCCACACCGAGGTCCTGCGGCGCGCGTTCGAGCACGGACCGGTCCTCCCCCTGCGGTTCGGAACCGTGGTGCCCGACGCCGAGGCGCTTAAAGGCGAGCTCTTAGCCCGGCGCGGGGAGGAAATGAGGTCCCACTTAGACCAGCTGGCCGGCAAGGGTGAGTTCCGACTAAAGGTGAGCTACCGGGAGGAGCCTGTGCTGCGTTCGATCCTCGCTCGCGACCCCGCGCTTAAGCGCTCGGCCGAACAGGTCCGCGGGCTGCCCGAGGCGGCTTCGCACTTCCAGCGCGTCGGCCTCGGCGAACGCATCACGCTGGCCATGGAGGCGCAGCGCGATGCGGACGTGCAGCAGTTGCTCCCGGAGCTTGAGCCGCTCGCGGTCGCGGTCGAGGTCGGTGCTCTGCAGCAGCCTGCGATGGTGCTGAACGCCTCGTTTCTGGTCGCCCAAGAGGCATGGGATCGCTTCGACGCAACGGTCGAGCAGCTCGCCTCCGGGCGGACCGAGCTGATGGAGTTCAAGCTGATCGGGCCGCTGCCGGCGCACTCTTTCGTTGACAAGCAGCTCGGAGTCCCAGCCGCATCGGCGGCAGGCCCGAGGAGCTAGCGACATGGGCCTGATCACCGGGATCCTGACGCTTCCGTTGGCCCCTGTGCGTGGGGTTGTTTGGATCGGCGAACGCGTGCAGGAACAGGCGGAGGCCGAGTTTTACGACGAAAACCGCATCATGCGCGACTTGACCGAGCTCGAGGAGGAGAAGAACTTGGGTGAGATCGGGGAAGAAGAGTTCGGCCGCCGTGTGGACGAGCTCTTGGAGCGTCTGGAGGTGGGTCGACAACTGCAGCTCGAGCGAGGAGGCTACGTTGGCTGACGACCGCAATAAGCGAAAGCAGGACGGGAGACCGAGACCGGCTGAGCTTGTCCGCGCAGCGGCGAGCACGCTCGCCGAGCTGACTGGCCGCCAGCCGGAAAATGTCCTCGGGCTACACCGCGACGACGACGGCTGGAAGGTGACGCTCGAAGTGGTAGAGCTTCACCGGATCCCGCACGCCACAGACGTGCTCGGTTGCTACGTCGTCACCGTTGACGACGAGGGAGAGCTCGTCTCTTACGAGCGGCGTCGCCGCTATGTTCGCAGCCAGACTGAGGAGGGGTAGTGGTGGAGCGAGATCTTGTGCCGCGTGGGGGACTCCAGCCGAGCCCCTTCCAGCAGGGCGCTGCCCCTCCTGCGCACACCGGTCCGAGCAGCCTCGCCGACATCCTCGAGCGCGTGCTGGACAAGGGCATCGTGATCGCCGGTGACATCCAGATCAACCTACTTGACATCGAGCTTCTGACGATCAAGCTCCGGCTGCTGATCGCCTCCGTCGACCGGGCGCGCGAGATGGGGATCAACTGGTGGGAGACTGACTCCTCGCTCAGCTCAGAGGCGAAGCAACTCGAACAGGAGAACCAAAGCCTGCGGGAGCGGCTTGAGCGCCTGGAGGAGAAGGTCGGCCTTCCAGTCGCAGAGGACGACGCCACCGAGGCGGGCGAGAGCGCACCCGCCAAGCGGAGGCGGGGGAAGCAGTAGTCACCGTGCCCGAGCGACCCGAACTCCCCGACGCGCTGCGCGCGGCGCTCGCGCAACTGGCTCAAGCGGAGATCCCGGAGGTCCTCTCCGAGGCCCGGGCCCTCGCGCGCGCCCGTGCCAAGGCGGTGATCGAAGACGCCATGGTGGAGGAACTCCTGCGGGCGGCCGCCGCGTCTGGAAGCTCCGATTACCGCGCCCCGAGCGAGCCTGGCGAATCACCGAGCCACCGAAATGAGCGCAGGCCGACGCGGCCAAAGCGCCGTGCGCCCGAGGCGCCTCCCGCGCGCACCGACCGCGAGGCGCCCGAGCCCGAGGCGCCCGAGCCGACCCGCGGTGACGCGTGGTGGGCCTACTGCATAGTCGCCGACCCCAATGCCGCCCAGCTTGGGGCGCCCGGAGTCGAGAGGGAGCGCGAAGTGGAGCTCGTTCAAGAAGGGGAGCTCGTCGCCTTGGTCAGCGCGGTCCCGCTCAGCGAATACAGCGATGACCGCCTGCGTGAGCACCTCAACGACATCGAGTGGGTGGAGCGAGTCGCGCGAGCCCACGAGCGCGTGCTCGACCAGACGCTCGAGAGGGCGACGATCCTGCCTCTGCGCCTGTGCACGCTCTACCGAGACCAGGAGGGCGTGCGCCGCATGCTCTGCGAGCAACAGCGGCTGCTGCTCGATGAGTTGTCGGAGCTCGAGGGACGCAGGGAATGGGGAGCCAAAGTCTTCCTCGACCAGGACCGCTTGGTGGCGACGCTCGTGGAGGTGCCCGAAGCGCAAGCCCCTGAGGGAGAAGCGGCCGAGGCCGGTGGGGGACGTTCGGCGGGCGCCGCGTACATGGCTGCGCTCGGGCGCGCACGCCAGGCCTCTGACCGCCTGCAAGAGTTCGGCGACTCCGTCGTAGAGGAGATCCACGGCCAGCTCGAAGCCGTCGCCGACAAGGCGCGCGCCAATCCGCTCCAGCGTCCCGAGCTGCATGGCCGCCACGAGCATATGCTGCTCAACGGCGCTTACCTGGTCAGTCGCGAGCACGAACAGGAGCTTGCCCGGGTGGCGGATTCGTTGCGGGAGCGGTGGAGCGCAAGCGGCTTCCAGCTCGAGTTGACAGGCCCGTGGCCTCCGTACAACTTCGTCTCCCCGTCGGCCATGGTGGCGCCGTGAGCGCCCATCCCCGCCGCACCTCGCCGGGGCCGGAGAGCCGTCATCCCTCGCGCGACTCACGTCCTCCCTCCGCGACGCGGCAAAAAGACATCGCCTTGATCGACCTTCTCGACCGCCTGCTCGACGGGGGGGTGGTGCTCGCCGGCGACATCACACTCGCGGTCGCGGACGTTGACCTCGTTTACGTGGGGCTCCGCGCCCTCGTCTCCTCGGTCGCCGCCGCGGAACGCCAAGGGGTGCCGCTGCCGCGGTGATCTACGTGTACGCCATCACCGACGCCATCGAGCTCCACGACGGGCCGAGCGGGCTGCACGGTGGGCAGGTTCAGGCGATCGAGCATGAGGGAATTGCCTGCGTTTTCTCCACGCACGATCAGCTGGAAGTCTCCTCCGATCCGGAGCTGCTTTGGGCGCACGAGCGCGTGGTCGATCACCTCATGGATCGTGGCGCAGTGCTGCCGCTGCGGTTTGGCTCCGTTTTGCGCGATCCGGAGGCGCTGCGCGCCATCCTCGACGAGGATGGCGCGCGCTTCCGGCTGCTCCTCTCACGGGTGCGGGGCTGCGTGGAGCTGGCCGTTCGGGTGGGACTGGCGTCTTCGGAGCCGGGGGCCCTCGCGGGCGGGCGAGACTACATGCGGGAGAGGCTCGCTGCCCGGCAGCGGGAGGAAGACGCCGCGGACCGGGTGCTCACTCCGCTCAGACCGCTCGCGAGAGCGACAGCGCACCGACCCGTCCAAGCCGGGAACACGACCGTCAGCGAGAGCTATCTGGTGCCGCGGGCGGCAGTCGAGCCCTTCGCCGCGGAGGTGAGAGCCTTGCAAGCGCGAAACCCCGGCCTGTCCATCAGCTGCACCGGACCGTGGGGGCCATACTCGTTCGTGGATGGAGGCGGGAGGTGAGTTTCGGCAAGGTTCTCGTCGAGCCGCCCGATGACAGCGCGTTCCCTGAGCGGCGACCGCTGAACGGCGCGCTGTCGCGAAGGATCAACGCGGACCCGGAAGGCGTCGAGAAGGGCCTTGCCCAGCTGGTGCTTACGATCGTCGAGCTGCTCCGGCAGCTGATGGAGCGTCAGGCGCTCCACCGGGTGCAACTCGGCACTCTGAGCGAAGAGGAGATCGAGCATATGGGCGAGACGTTTATGGCCCTCGCGCAGCGAATGGACGAACTCAAGGAACAATTCGGTCTGGACGATCGAGACCTGAATCTGGATCTGGGACCGTTGGGAACCCTGCTCTAAGGAGGAAGCAATGCCGATCACGCAAGCACACGACCGCTACATGCAGGTCCTGTTCGACAAGATCAACGAGGACAAGTACCCGAGCGGTGAGCTGATGGACCGGATCGAGACCCTGCTAGACCGCGACCACGTCGACGAATACCTCGCCCTGCTTTTCGAGAAGGTCGAGGAGTCCCGCTACCCGAGCAAGCAGATGCTCGATCGCATCATGAGGTTCGTGCTCAGCGGCTCGTGAGGCGCTGCTCGCTACTGAACTGCGCCGTCAGGATCGTTTCGCACGAGCACGAGGTGACTTAGTTGTCTTAGCCGGCGCACGCCGACGTGGCGCCCGCTTAGGAGCCGGTCGTCGTCTGGGTTTCGGCTCAGGCTCCTCATCTGGCTCGGGCTCGCTCTCTGCCTCGGGTGGTTCCTCGATCTCGTCGTCAGGGATTTCTTCACTCTCGGCGTCAACGATGTCTCCGCTTTCGGCCTCGGGCTCCTCTTCCTCCTCGGCGTCGTACGGCTCCTCGTCGCCGTATTCCTCGTTTTCCGGTTCCTCTTGTGAAGATTCTTCTTGTCGCGAGGCTCTCCGGCGGCCCCGCGGTGCGTCCTGATCTTCGTCGGATGGAGCGTCGCCGTCTTCGCGTCCAAGCTCATTCATCTCCACGAGTGCCTTGAAACGGGCCATGTCCGATCGCAGACCTCTCCTGCGAGTGTGAAGCGCTGACAGCGCCTTGCCGGCAAAGTTCTGCGGCTGGTCATAGGAGACCATCACGCGCGTCAACCGGTCGTCCAGCCGATGGAACGTGACGACAGCGGTAGCGTCCTCGTCTTCGTTCGTCCAGACGATGCGCTCGTTCTCCTGCTCCTCGACTATGTCGCCGCCTGAGAGCAGCTCGGCAAAGTCGTCGACCTGCGCGAACTGCTCGTAGACAGTTTCCAGCGGGGCGGCCACGTCGACCGACGCCTGCTCCGGGACGCGTTCGGAGGCTTTGCCACTGTCCTCATCGCCTCGCCCACTGTCCTCATCGCCTCGCCCCAGCTGCGTCAGCCTCGACAGTCCGCCGCCGCCTTCAGATCCCGATCCCAGCGTTTCCCTCGCGTAGGCACCTGGACCACCAGCGTCTTGGACCGTCGATTGGAGCTCCCGTAGCTTCGGCAGCATTTTCCCCATCGCCATCTCCGGGGCCTTTCGCACCGCGTACTTTGCGGCACTCTTCGTGGCGCTGCGCATGACCGGCCCGAGCACTTCAATCGCGGTTTCACGCACGATCGAACCGAGCTCTTCTCGCAGCGTCTGAGCTTCGCCGCTTCCGCGATCCGACCCACCCCCGGAGCGCTCATCGCTCCCCTGCACCTGATCGGCCACCTCACCCGGTGCGTCCGCGGCGCCCTTCGTCGCTTTCGCCACTGTCGAACCGCCCTCCTCCGTTGCTTTCCGTGCGCCTCCGCGAGCTTGCTCCTTGGCCGCGCCTGCTCGTCTGCGCACGCCTCGCGTGCCGCCTGACTTTTGCTCCGCCATCGATCCTCCTTCTCCTCCGTGTATCCCACCCCGAAGGGGCATGGCTTCCGTTCGTCCCACCCCGAAGGGGCGTGGCTTCTGTTCGCAATCAACCTACCCCGGCCCTATCGGCATAAACGCTGGGGCGGGGCGAGCCCCCCAGCGGAGGGGGTGAAACCAGCTCAAAGGGTTGCGGCTACGAGGCAGCGCCAGCCAGGGCTGGTTCGGGCCCGCCGTTGCCACCACGACGAGAGCCGTTCGCGCGATCCTGGTCGCCGTCCTGGTTCGCGCGATCCTGGTCGTCGTCCTTGGTGCGTGCGCGCCGTACCAACATCCAGATGCCGACCGCGATCAAAGCGATGAGAGCGGCCACCGGCAAGACCAAGAGCGCGACAAGCGCAACCACCGCGAGAGCCACGCCGAGCGTTACCACCAGCCACCAGAATCCAAAGCCGCGCTCGCCCTCCATGCCGGAAATAAACAGTTCGGCCATCCACCGGAGCGGGCCGGGCAGACGCTTGGCGAGCATCGTCGCCGCCACCACCGCGCCGAGTTTGCGCAAACGATCCCCGTGCTCGCTTGCAAGCGCGTTGAACACCTCCAGGAATTTGCGTCGGAGCCATTTCAGCGGTGTAAGTAGGCGAGACAGCCACGACTCGACCCCGCCACCTCGCGACTGTCGTTGGGCGTCTTTCCCAGTCGACGCACCACGGCGGGTCGACGCACCACGGCGGGTCTCCCCACCGTCGGCCTTTGCGACAGGTGGGCTTTCTCCACCGCGTCGAGCTTGCCGAGCCCTGACTGCGTCCGTGAGCGTCCGTGGCCGCGACGATTGGTTCGGTGCAGAGCTCATGCGCTTGGCCACCCCCTACCCGCTACGGAACGCAGGCAAGCGCGCGCGGAGCCGGCTCCGGACACCCCCCGCCACCCGGTGGGGAGCGGGTTTGTCGCGTTCGCGAGCCGGGGAGCATGTCCAGTCAAGCCCGACAACCATGAAACGGCAGGAGGACCGAGATGGCTGAAGAAGACGATCCGAGGTCACAAGAGGACGAAAACGCAGGCGAGTCGGAAGAGAACGGCGGCAACGGCGACGGCAACGGCCAGGGCGGCATCGGCGAGTCCATCGTCGGTGAGCTGCGAAACGCCGTACGCGAAGCGGCGATGGAGGTCTTGGGCCCGGCAGCCCGTCAGGCGACCGGTTCAGCCGCGAAGTATGCGGTCAAGAAGGGACCCGAGGTCATGACCAAGAACGTCATGCCCGCGGTGCAGGAGCGAGGAGGACCGGGCGAGATGCTTAAGCAGGCGACTGGCGGCAAAGGCGTCGCCGGGATGGCTGGGAAGGCACTCTCAAAATTGACGGGGGGCGGCGGAGGCGGCGCGGCAACAGGCTGGGGCCGCAACCGGCGGATGCCGGTTCAGCAGTTCGTGTACTGCTCGGTGCCGGTTCGCCATGCCTTCAATGGATTCACCGAATACAACGAGTGGGCGACGTACATGCACCGTGCCAACCAGGTCGACGAGCAGATCGACGAGGAGAAGGTGCGGGTGAAGGTGACCGAGAAGATGTGGGGGTTCAAGCGTCCGTTCACCGCGGAGGTGGTCGCTCAGAAGCCAGATCAGTCCATTCGCTGGGAGAGCAAGGACGGCACCAAGCACGCCGGCGTCATCAATTTTCACGAGCTCGGCCCCAGGCTGACTCTGGTCGAGGTCAATCTCGATCACTCGCCCAGCGGGATGGTCGAGAAGTTTGCTCGTGGCACGCGCTTCGTCAAGCGAGCGGTGCGGGCCGACTTTCACCGTTTTCAGGCCTGGATCGAGATGAAGACCGAAGACGAGCTCGAGGAGATGGAAGGCTGGCGCGGGACGGTCGAAGACAGTGAGATCGTCAAGAGCCATGAGGACACGGTCGCCGAGGAGCGCGAGCAAGAAGGCGACCAGGAGGGCGAGTACGACGAGGAGCCCGAAGGCGAGTACCAGGAAGAGCCCGAAGGCGAAGGCGAGGAGGAGCCCGAGGCCGAAGCTGAGGAGGAGCCCGAGGAGGAGGCTGAGGAGGAGCCTGAAGGCGAAGGCGAGGAGGAGCCCGAGGCCGAGGGCGAAGAGCAGCCTGAAGATGAGGGCGAGGAGCAGCCCGAGGCCGAAGCTGAGGAGGAGCCCGAGGAGGAGCCCGAGCAGCAGCGGCCGCGGCGGCGGCGAGCCTCCAGCGGACAACAGGAGTCCGAGCAAGCCCAACCTCGGCGGCGTCGAAGCTCGGGCTCGAGCCGCGCGTCGTCTGGCGGCCGTTCGGGAGGCGGGCGCTCGTCGTGATCGACGCGCTGATCGCGACGACGCTGCCACCGGCTCCCCGAGCTTGACCGGGGCGCCGGTCACGCCGGATTCTTGGCCGACCGCGGCCACTGTATCCACGGGTGCATCGCTGGCATTCGGCTAATGCACCCGTCAAGCTGTGTGGAGTGAAGTCGTCCACGACGCCAGTGAGCGCGCGCCCTGCCGAGGGGGAGCTCGAGTCCACTTCGGAGCTCGAGTCCACGCCTGAGCCGGCCGTGGCCGCGCGCCTCGCGTTCAAGGACCTCGTGATCATCACGGGGTTTTCGGGAGCGGGCAAGTCCACCGCCATGGCGGCCTTCGAGGACGAGGGCTACTTCTGCGTCGACAACCTGCCCTCCGAGATGATCCGGTCGCTGGTCGAGCTATTCCGGCACGAAGGCTCCAAGGTCGCCCGCGCGGCGGTGGTGTCGGACGTCCGGGGCGGGAGCTATTTCGAGGGCCTGGATACGATCCTCGACGACCTGCGCTCCAGCGGTGTGCCGCACCGCGTGCTGTTCCTCGAGGCTGACGAGCAGACGCTGCTGACCCGGTACAAGGAGACCCGCCGGCGCCACCCCCTGGCGCCCACGGGGAGCATCGTCGAGGGGATCGAGCGCGAGCGCGGGCTGGTGCTGCCTCTCAGGCACCGTGCCGACTTCGTGATTGACACCAGTGGTCTGACCGCGGCGATGCTGCGTCGCAAGCTCGCCGAGGAGCTCTTGCCCACGCGCAAAGGCCGGCTCGCCATCACCTTCGAGAGCTTCGGCTTCAAGTACGGCCCGGTCCGCGACGCCGACCTGATGTTCGACGTTCGCTTTCTGCCGAATCCCCACTATGAGTCGGATCTGCGCCCGCTCACGGGCGACGACGCCCCCGTGAGGGACTTCATAAATCGCGACGGCGCACTGGACGCCTTCTACGCGTTGCTGTTCCCGCTGCTCGATTTCCTGCTGCCGCAGTACCTCGCCGAGGGCAAGGCGCATCTGGTGGTGGCGATCGGGTGCACCGGCGGTCGACACCGCTCGGTCACGATCGCCCGCGACCTGTCCCGCCGCTATAGCGCCTCGGAGGATTACCTGGTCGAGGCGGTCAATCGGGACGTCGAGCGCCCGATCTGATCTTCATCCGGAACTTTGCTGATTCAGTTCAGAGGGGTGAAACCGAATCAGCAAGGTTCGCCCGAAAGCGTCCATCTGACCGCCGCAGCCCCTACGATCGCCGGCCATGATCGATCACGTCGGCTTCGAGGTGTCCGATCTTGCACGGTCGGCCCGGTTCTACGACGCGATCACGTTCCCCCTGGGCGTTCGGCGGGTCCTTGCAACCGACCACGCGGTGGCCTACGGGGTTGAGGGACCGGTTCTGTGGATCGTGGTCCGCGGCCGCACGCCGGCACCCGGCTTTGGCCACGTCGCGCTCGAGGCGACGGGCAGAGTGGCGGTGGACGCCGCCTACAAAGCCGGCCTGGCCCACGGCGGATCGGACGATGGGCCGCCCGGACCGCGGCAGCAGTATGGCGACGGGTACTACGCGGCCTACTTGCGAGATCCCGACGGGCTGCGGGTGGAGGTGGTCGCGCGACGGTGAAGACCGCCCCGACCCAAGGGTGGCGCGGTAAGAACCGCCTCGACCGCTGAGCACAGGTAGGCTTGGGAGTGTCGGCGCGAGTCGGCGTTCTCATTCCTGGTCACGAAAAGGGGAGTAAGGCATGCCGGTCCGCGTGGGAATCAACGGCTTCGGCCGCATCGGCCGGAACGTCTTCCGGGCCGCCTACGAGAAGGGCGCCGACATCGAGTGGGTCGCTGCGAACGACATCGGCGACGCACAGACGACCGCCCACCTGCTCAAGTACGACTCCAACTACGGCCCCTTCCCCGGCACGGTCGAGGCCACCGACACGGGCCTGCGTGTCGACGACGCCGAGATCCGCTTGTTTGCGGAGCGAGATCCGGCCAATCTGCCTTGGGGCGAGCTCGGCGCCGACGTGGTGATCGAGTCAACGGGCCTGTTCACCGACCGCGAAAACGCCTCCAAGCACCTTGAAGCCGGCGCGAAGAAGGTCGTGATCTCAGCGCCCGCGACCGATCCCGACGTGACGGTAGCGCTGGGGGTCAACTTCGATCAGGCATACGACCGCGAGCGTCACAACGTGATTTCGAACGCGTCGTGTACGACCAACTGCCTGGCGCCGGTGGCCAAGGTGGTGCACGACACGGTCGGCATCCGCCACGGGCTCATGACCACGATCCATGCCTACACCGCCGATCAGCGACTGCAGGACATGCCCCATCGCGATCTCCGCCGAGCGCGGGCCGCGGCCATAAATCTGATCCCAGCCTCGACCGGGGCCGCAAAGGCCATCGGCCTGGTCATACCCGAGCTCAACGGCAAGCTCCACGGCTTCGCCATCCGCGCGCCGGTACCCACCGGCAGCGTGGTCGATCTCACCGTCGAGGCCAACCGCGAGACCACCGTAGACGAGATCAACGCCGCCCTGAGAGACGCGGCCAACGGCGCGCTCGAAGGGATCCTTTCCTACACCGAGGACGCCATCGTCTCCACAGACATCATCAAGAACCCGGCGTCCTCGATCCTCGACTCCAGTCTCACCGCGGTCATGGATGGCACGATGGTGAAGGTCATCGCGTGGTATGACAACGAGTGGGGCTACTCGAATCGGGTGGCGGATCTCGTGCAGAGGATCCTGTGAGCCGCACGCCAACCAGTCCGTGAAAACGCTCCGAGACCTCGGCCCGCTTGAGGACAAGCGGGTCCTCCTACGCGTCGACTTCAACGTCCCGCTCAGCGAGGGACGGGTCGCCGACGACACCCGAATTCGGGCGTCGCTGGAGACGGTCGAGGCCCTCCGCGACCGCGGCGCGAGGTTGATCGTCGCCTCCCACCTGGGGCGTCCCGCCGACCGCGAGCCCGAGCTCTCGCTGCGACCGGCCGCGGACCGTCTGTCGGCGCTCACCGACGCAGACGTCACGCTGGCGCCCGCGGTCGTCGGCGACGACGTCAGGGCGTTCTCGGAGAACCTCAACCGCGGCGACGTGCTGATGCTCGAGAACCTTCGCTTCGAGCCGGGGGAGACAAAGAACGACCCCGAGCTGGCCGCGCGCCTGGCCGAACTGGCCGACGCCTACGTCGACGACGCGTTCGGAGCGGTCCACCGCGCTCACGCCTCTACCGTGGGAGTGGCACGACTCCTACCGCAGCGGGCGGCCGGCCTCCTGCTCGAGCGAGAGGTGACGGTCCTTACGGATCTGCTGGCCCGCCCCACGGCGCCGTTGGTTGCGGTCCTCGGGGGCGCCAAGGTCGCCGACAAGCTCGGCGTGATCGCCCGCTTCCTGGAGCTGGCCGAAACGGTCCTGATCGGCGGCGCGATGGCTTTCCCATTTTTGGCCGCGAACGGTCATGAGGTCGGAGCGTCCCTATGTGAAGCCGACGACGTGGAGCTCGCCAGGGACCGGTTGGCGAGAGATGACGGCCACAAGCTGAGGCTGCCGGACGACCTCGTCGTGGCCGACCGGATGGCGGCCGACGCCGAGGCGGAGGTGGTAGACGGCTTGGACGTGCCCGCCGGGATGATGGGACTGGACATCGGGCCGCGCACGGCCGCCGCGTACGGCGAGCTGATCTCGCGCGCGGGAACGGTCTTCTGGAACGGCCCCATGGGGGCGTTTGAGCTCGAGCCCTTTGCCGCGGGGACCCGAGCGATCGCCGACGCGTTGGCCACCGCACCCGGCACCAGCGTCGCGGGCGGAGGGGACTCAGCCGCCGCCCTTGCCAAGTTTGGCCTCGCCGATCGCCTCACGCACGTGTCCACGGGCGGTGGCGCGGCGCTGGAGCTGCTCGAAGGCCGCTCCCTCCCCGGACTGGAGGCGCTGCAGTGAACGACACTGAAACAGCGCGGCGCCGCACGCCGCTGGTCGCTGGCAACTGGAAGATGCACAAGACCGCGGCCGAAACGCGCGACTTCGTCACCCGGCTCCTGCCCCAGCTGGAGCGCGGCGACGCGGTAGAAGTGGGGATCGGACCGCCCTTTCTGGCGCTTCGGGCGGCGGTCGAGGCGGCGGCCGGTTCCGGGGTGAAGGTCTATGCCCAGAACATGCATCAGGCGCCCGGGGGCGCCTTCACCGGTGAGGTGTCGGCGCCGATGCTCCGCGAAGCGGGCGTCGACGGCGTCATCCTGGGCCATTCCGAGCGCCGCGCCTACTTTGGCGAGAACGACCGCGAGCTCCAGTCGAAGGTGCTGGCCGCGCTCGACGCGAAGTTCGTCCCGATCCTGTGCGTGGGAGAAAGCGAGGAGGAGCGCGAGCGCGGGGATACCGAGAGGCGGCTGCGCCACCAGGTGCAGGAGGACCTGCACCTTGTCGAGAACGACCGTCTCTCCGAGGTGGTGATCGCCTATGAACCGGTGTGGGCGATCGGAACTGGGCGCGTCGCGACGCCGGACCAGGCGCAGGACGCAATCGGGTTCATCCGCGCGCTCGTCGCCGACCGCTCGGCCGACGAGGCGCAGCGCACGCGAATCCTCTACGGCGGCAGCGTCAACCTCGACAACGCCGCGGAGCTGCTCGCCTTGCCCGACGTCGACGGGGCGCTCGTTGGGGGCGCGAGCCTCGATCCCGATGCGTTCGCGGCCATCGTCGCGGCGGCTCCCTGATGTCGCTCCCGGAAGGCCCGGCCCGGCTTCCGGTCAACTCCGTCGCCCTGATTGTGCTTGACGGCTGGGGTCTGGCCCCGGCCGGCCCCGGCAATGCCGTGGCAAAGGCGCGGACCCCAGTGTTCGACGAGCTGTGGTCTCGCTACCCCCACACGTCGATGGAAACTTCCGGCTCCGCGGTGGGGCTGCCGGAGGGTCAGATGGGCAACTCCGAGGTCGGCCACCTCAACTTGGGCGCGGGGGCCGTGGTGGTGCAGGACCTCACCCGGATCAACGAAGCGATCGCGGACGGCGCGCTGGCTTCCAACGAAATCTTGCGAGAGGCGTTTTCGGCCGGCGAGCGAGTCCATCTGATCGGGCTGGTCTCGGATGGAGGCGTCCACTCGGGCTTCGGCCACATCAAGGCCCTCATCGAGCTGGCCGCCCAACTCGAGGTCCCGGATCTCGTGCTGCAGGCGTTCACCGACGGCCGCGACACGCTTCCTCACTCTGGCGCGGGCAATCTGGAGACCGTCGAAGAGTGGATGCACTCCGCCGGCAAGGGGCGCATCGCCTCGGTGGTGGGCCGCTACCACGCCATGGACCGCGATGGTCGCTGGGAGCGGGTCCAAACGGCATACGACCTCCTGGTGCACGGACGCGCCGAGCATCGCGCCGCGGGCGGCGCCGAGGCCGCGCGCGACGCATACGAGCGGGGCGAGACGGACGAGTTCGTCACGCCGGTGCTGATCGGCGAGGAGGGCCAGATCCGGGCGCACGACACGGTCGTCGCGTTCAATTTCCGTCCCGACCGCATGCGCGAGATCACGCGCGCGCTGGCGGACCCCGAGTTCAGCGAGGTCGATCGCGGGGGGGCGGCGCCGGTGCAGCGCTACGTGACGATGACCGAGTACGAGGAGGGCTGGCCTTACCCGGTGGCCTTTCCACCGAATCGGCCCGCGACGACGCTACCGCTTGAGCTGGCGGCCAACGGGCTTCACCAGCTACACGTGGCCGAGACGGAGAAGTACCCCCACGTGACGTACTTCTTCGGCGGCGGTGAGGAGGCGGCGCAGGAGGGCGAGGATCGGGTGCTCGTGCCCTCGCCGCGTGAGGTGCCCACGTACGACCACAAACCCGAGATGAGCGCGCACGAAGCGGCCCGTAGGTTCGTCTCGGCTTGGGCGAAAGAGCACCCTGCATTCGGCATCATCAACTTCGCCAACCCCGACATGGTGGGTCACACCGGTGTGCTCGAGGCAGCCATACAGGCGGTGGAGACGGCCGACTCGTGCTTGGGGGAGGTGGTGGAGGCCGTACACCGCGACGGTGGCGCCTGCGTGGTGACCGCCGACCACGGCAACGCCGACAACATGCTCGAGCCTGACGGCAGCCCCAACACCGCACACTCGCTCAACCCGGTGCCGCTGATCGTCACCGTCGACGGCGTGACGCTCCGGGATGGGGGCGTCTTGGCGGATGTCGCTCCGACCGTGCTCGCGCTGCTCGGGGTGCACCAGCCGGACGCCATGACTGGGACCTCATTAATTCTGTAGCCCGGCGCACATGTGCGCCGGGCCCGGCCGGAACATGTTCCGGCCGGCGGGCCGGCTCATGAGCCGGCCCGAACCCATTCATAAAGTTGACAAGTACCGACTTAGATTTTATACTTGAGCTCGTACCAGATGATTCCCGCCAAGGAGATTGATATGGCAATTATTCGCTGGGAGCCTGCACGCGAGCTGAACACCCTTCAGAGCGAAATGAACAGGCTCTTCAACACGTTCTTTGACACCCCAACGTCGAACGGCGGCACCGTCGGCCAGCGCCGCTGGCTGCCCGCGATGGACTTGGTCGAGAACGAGGACGATTACGTCCTCCGCGCCGATCTTCCGGGCCTCGCCGAAGAGGACGTCAACATCGAGTTCGAGGACCAAGTCCTGACGATCTCAGGCCAGCGCAAGAGTGAGCATGAGCAGCGCAAGGAGGGCTTGCACCGTGTCGAGCGGACTTACGGCTCCTTCAGGCGCTCGTTGACGCTCCCCGAGGGCGTCAACGCCGAGGCGATCAAGGCGAACTTCGATCGCGGCGTGCTCGAGATCCGCATCCCCAAGCCCCAGGAGCGCAAGCCCCGTAAGGTTGCGATCTCCGTGGGCTCGGGCGAGCAGAAGCCGATCGAAGGCAGCGCCTCGTAGATCTGTTCAGGATCGAGGCCCGAGACGCGCGCTCCCTGGCGCGCGCGGGGACGCTTGAGCTGGCGCACGGAAGGGTGAGTACGCCGGCTTTTGTCCCGCTCGCGACCAGGGGCGCGGTCAAGGGCGTTTCGTCCGACGAGGTGCGGGCGCTCGGCTACGAGCTGATCCTCGGTAACACCTTCCACCTGCTGCTCGCGCCCGGCCCCGAACTCGTCCAGGAGTTCGGGGGTCTGCACGAGCTGATGCGCTGGCCCCGCGCGATCATCACCGACTCGGGTGGCTTTCAGGTGTTCTCGATGGGCCACGGAACCGTGGCCGACGAGATCAAGGGGCGCAGGCGGCCGCGCTCTTCAGACAGGGGCCATGGAGCGTTGCTCGCGATCGAGGAAGATGGCGCGCGCTTCCGCTCGTACATCGACGGCCGGGAGCGATTTCTTGGGCCGGAACGCTCCATGGAGGTGCAAGCCGCGCTTGGCTCGGACATCGCGCTGACGTTCGACGAGTGCACCCCGTATCACGCGACGCGCGACTACACGGCCCGTTCCACCGAACGGACCCACCGCTGGCTTGAGCGCTGCCTGCGCTGGCACGCCGAACACGGGCCGCGCGAGCAGACCGTCTACGGAATCGTCCAGGGCGGCGTCTACGAGGACCTGCGCTCGGACTCGGCGCAGACGGTTGCGCAAGCGCCCTGCGGCGGGGTCGCGATCGGTGGCTCGCTTGGCGCCGATACACAGCAGATGTACGAGGTGGTCGCCTTCACGGTCCGCGAGGTCGCCCGCCATGTTCCCGAGCGCCCGCGACACCTTCTCGGGATCGGCGATGTCGATGACCTCATCACGGGCGTGGAGCTCGGCATCGACACCTTCGACTGCGCGATTCCCACGCGGCTCGGCCGCCATGGCGTAGCGCTTGTCCCCGATCCCGCGGGTCGCTGGCGGATGGACCTGACCAAGGGCCGTTACGCCCACGCCCCAGACCCGATCCTCGAGGGCTGCGGCTGCCCGGCCTGCGCCGGCGGGTACTCGCGCGCCTATCTGCACTACCTGGTGCGCGCGGGCGAGCTGACGGCGGTCCGCCTCCTCACGCTCCACAACCTCAATTTCGTGGCGCGCCTGATGGACGATCTCCGCGCGGGGATCAAGGCCGGGAAACTGGCCGAGGTGGCTGCTGCCCTGCGGTCGGGCGTTCCGGCAGGCCGGGCCGCTACTTCGAGTAGTCCCCGATAATCGACCGCACCTGGTTGATCGCCTGCTGGGCGTCGTGTGCGACCACGTGGCGGAACTCCGCCGACGACGTGCCGCTGCTCGTCAGCTCGACGACCGCGATGATCGCCGCGACGAGCAACATCAGCAGAAGCATTATCAGGAAGGTACGCCGGATCGAGCGCCCCAGGCCGCCCTGGCGCCCGGGCGGCGGCTGCCAGGTCCGCGGCCCAGCGGGCCGCTCGCGAGGCAGCCCCGGCGGGCGGTCAGAGAGTCGGGTGGCGGCGGTGTCGTCTCGACGTGGGGTGAGCGGGCGGCTCTGCGGCGGGGGATGCCGGGTCGCGGCAGTGGGAATGTAGGCGGTCGGGGCTTCGGCGCTCGGCGTTCTCGGGTGATGCCGCGTGATCGCCGTGTAGGGATCGATTCCGCGGGCGCCGCTGCGCAATGCCTCGGCGAAGTCTGCGGCGTGGGGGGGTCGCTGTGCCTTATCCAGCGCCAGGGCCATGGCGACCGCGTCGCTCAGCGTCCGTGGCACCTCCGGGTTGAGCCGCTCGAGCGGCATCGGCGCCTCCCGCTGCTGTTTGAGCGCAAGTTCGGTTAGCGAACCCGCTTCGTAGGGGAGGCGGGCGGAGAGCAGCTGGTAGGTGACCACGCCCAGCGAGTAGAGGTCGGCACGCGGACCCGCCTCCTCGCCCCGGGCCTGCTCGGGCGCGAGGTAGGCCGCCGTGCCGAGCACGGAGCCGACCTGCGTGATGCTCGACTGATCGGTGGCGCGGGCGATGCCGAAATCCGCGAGCTTGACGACCTCGGCGTCCGAGACGAGCAGATTCCCGGGCTTGACGTCACGGTGTATGACCCCGTTGCGGTGGGCATAGTCGAGGCCCCGGCACGCCTGGGTGATGATCTCCACGGCCTGATCCACGGGGAGCCGGCCCCGGTCTCGCAGCAGCTCCGCGCACGAATGCCCGGGCACGTGCTCCATCACGATGAAATGCTGACGCTGGGTCTCGTCGAAGCCGAAGTCGAAGACCTGCACGATGTTGGGGTGCACGAGCCGGGCCGCCGACAGGGCCTCGCGCCTGAACCGCGACACGAATGCGGGGTCATCGGCGAGGTGCTCGGCCAGCAGCTTGACCGCCACCGACCGCTCCAGCCGCTGGTCGAAGGCCAGATAGACCGTCGACATCCCACCGATCCCGAGGCGGCTGTCCAGCCTGTAGCGCCCCGCGATCGTTGTCGTGCTGGTGGCCATAGCCGTGGTGATTCAGATCTTTCTTTGTTGCCCGATTTGCGGATTGAGCGCCGTCATGGGTTGCCGGGCGTGGTGGGTGTAGTCGGCGTGGTCGGGTCGCCGCCTCCCTGCCCTTTGCCGTTTCCGTCTCCCTTGCCATTGCCCTTCCCGTTGCCCGAGCCAGGCGTCGTCCCGGTTGTAGTAGTACCCGTCTGCGTGGGGGTCGTTGCAGGCGTGGTATGCGGTTTGGTTCTCTTTTTAGGGGGAGGCGGACTGGTCGAGGTCGTCGTTATGGTGGTCGTGGTCGTGGGTGTGGTCTGGGGCTGCGTGTTTGTAGAAACTGGCGCACAATCCTTTGAGACGAGCGCCTCGAGCTTGTTGGCCGCCTGTGTCAGGCTGCTGCGGACGGTGCCATTGACGGAGCTGGGGAGGTTCTCGAATCGAGATTTCAGCGCGACCGTCTCCGACTGCGCAGCACTGCAGTCGTGCTGGTTCAGGGCGTTATTGATCTGGTCCAGGCCAGCTCTCAGCGATGACGCCTGCTGGCCTGAGAGCAGCCCGGAAGAGCTGCCGCAGGCGGCAACAGAGACGGCGAGCGGGGCAATCAACCCAGCAAGAAGGGCGCGGGGCGCGGAGCGCATCCGCGCCCTGACTTTAGAGGCTCCGGCTGTTGGAGTCGCGTTAGCCAGGAACGGCGCCCAGGACCGCCTGCGACGTCTCCGTTGCTACTGGCCATAAGCGAGCCGTTCGGCGAGCGATTCGGGCAGCCGGGCGGCGCGGATCGCCGCCGCCGCCGCGCCGATGTCGTACTCGGTGCGCCTGAATGTCGCCCGCCACGCCGTTGTGTCGAGCTCGAGCCAGGCGGCGCGCCGATCGCCGTCTCGCGGCTGACCGACGCTGCCCGGATTGATCAGCCACTCCCCCTCGGCGAACTCCAGCTCCTCCTCGCCGTGTCTGGTCTGGCCGGTGGCCGGCGACCTCTCGTTGCGGCAGAACGACAGCGCGACGTGGGAGTGGCCGATCAGGCACGCACGGTGCTTTTGGACATCGAGGCACAGCTCCGCCTGCAGCGGCGACAGCACGTATTCCCACACCGGATCGCGGGGACTCGCGTGATACAGGCCAAGCTTCTCTTCTTCAAAGACGGGCTCCAGCTGGTCGAGATAGGTGCGCGTCTGCGCGCTGATCGTCCGCTGTGTCCACTGGGCGGCAAGCGCCGCGCCGCGCGAGAACTCCTCGAGCGGCAGCTCGCCGCGTACCACCAGATCGTGGTTTCCCGCCAGGCAGATTGCCGCGTGCTTACGGGCAAGCTCCACGCACACGTCGGGGTCGGCCCCGTAGCCGACCAAATCGCCCAGGCACCACATCTCCTCGCACGAGGACTCGCCGATTTCCTGCAGGACCGCCTCGAACGCCTGGCGGTTGCCGTGGATGTCCGAGACGACCGCAACCTGCACGGGCCGTACAGTCTCTCCCATGCGCAGGGTGTCGTGTCGCGATCTGGTTGGGGCGCTGACCCTCCTCGCCGCCGGTGCCGAGCTGGGAGCGGCGTTGCTGAGGCCGCGTCCGCGGCCGCCGCGGGCCGTCCCGGTGGACCTGGATCAGTATTTCTCGGCCGACGAGCTCGCGCGGGGCAGGCGGTTTGCGCGGCCTCAGCTTGGAATCGCGGCGGCGGCCAGCTCGGTGCAGTTTGCGGTCGTCGCGGGGTGGGCTGTGCGCCCCCCGCGAGCGCTCCGTCGGCTGCGCGCGCGGCCGCTCCTTGGCAGCGCTGCTGTCGCAGCGGGCATGGTCGTTGCGACCACTTCGTGCTCGTTGCCGTTTTCCGCACTGGCACGCAGGCGTGCTCTGGCCGTCGGCTTGGCGACGCAGTCGTGGCGTGGGTGGGTCGCCGACGTGTGCAAGGGCACGGTCCTCGAGGCCGCCTTCGCG
>DASYAP010000187.1:0-4678 GCA_036501265.1 Solirubrobacteraceae bacterium
AGCCGCTTGACGAGCGGCAGCAGCAACATCGCGTTGCGCAGGTCGGTCTCGACCGCCTCAGCAACCCCGGGATACTGGATCTTCGCGACCACCTCGTCCCCGTCGATGGTCCTCGCGCGATGGACCTGGCCGATCGACGCCGCGGCAAACGCGCGCTCATCGAAGTCGGAGAACACCCGCCGGAGCGGTACCCCGAACTCCTTGCGCATCATCTTCTCAAGACGGCCGAACGGCACGGGCGGAATCTCGTCGCGGAGCGTCGCGAGCCTGCCTTGCAGCTCGTCCCGCTGCTCCTTCGGGAGGCCGTCGAACTCGACCATCGAGATCATCTGGCCGACCTTCATCGCCGCGCCCCGCATCTGGGATAGCTGCTCGACGAGCTGGTTGACCACCGCCGCGGTGCGCTCGTTCTCGGCGGCCGCGGCCCGCTCCGGCTTCCGAACTTTGTTGGCGGCTCGCATCCCGGCCCACCGCACGCCCTGTCCGGTCACCAGGCCGCCGACCCGCGCCGTCCGCGCCACTCGGCCGGTCGGCAGCTTTCCCGCCTCGGGCAGCGGATCCTCGCCCCGCAAAGCAGCCGCCATCACCGGCTCATGCCGTCCGCCGGAGGGGTGCGGCGCCGGCGCGAGCGATCAGCTCGGCGACCGACCAGCGGCGCAGAACTCGTGGCCCATCCGGCGGCGGCGATGTCTCTCCACTGGCAGTCGTGGGCGTCGCCGGCAGGTCGTTCGGCGGTTCGGTTTGGGTCGTCGGCGCAGCGCTCCGCCGCCGCAGGCCGAGGACGCCGCGGACGGCGTTCTCAGAGATGAAATCGCCGGTGAGAAAGTCGTTTCGGGTGGGTTCGTTGGTCATCGAGGTACTCCTATGGTTACTACGGGCCAAGCGTCGGGTTGGGGATGCCGGCCGCTTGCGGTTGGGGTCAAGTGGTCTCAGGGCTGAGGGTGAGGTCGCGGGTTGTTGCGGCTTGGGTGGCGCGGGCGCGGGCGGCTCCATTGGAGGGGAGGATCAGCAGCGCGACGAGCAGCCCAATTCCGAACAGGGCAGCTGCCCATTCGAACGCGGTGGTGTAGCCGTGGATCGAGGCCGCGCTGGCCAGCCCGGCTGTCTTGGCGTGGGCCGATACGAAGCTGGCCGCGGCGCTGGCGAAGATCGTGCTGAGTAGAGCGGTGCCCACCGACCCGCCAACCTGCTGGGACGTGTTGACCATCGCCGAGGCGATGCCGGCGTCGGCGTTCTTGACCCCGAGCGTTGCGGTCGAGAACGCGGGCGCGAACACGCAGCCCATCCCGACCCCGGTGAGCAGCAGCCCAGGCAGCACGTGGCTGACGTAGGCCCCGTTCGGGGTCAGCTGCGTGAACAAGATCATCGCGACCAGCCCGAGCGTCATGCCGGTCACCACCAGGGGCTTGGCGCCGGTGCGGGGCAGCACCCGCGTCTGCACCGTGGTGGCGGTGAGGACGATCATGGCGGTCATCGGCAGGAACGCGAGGCCGGTCTTCAACGGCGAGTAGCCGAGGTTCTGCTGCAAGTAGAAGGTCAGGAATAGGAAGACCGCGAACACGGCGGATCCGGCCAGGGCGATTGTTGCGTAGGCCCCTCCGCGCGCTCGGTCCCACACGATGTGCAAGGGCAGCAGCGGATGCGCGACGCGCCGCTCGACGGCGACGAAGCTGATCAACAGCACCGCGCTGACCGCGAGCGCGACGATCGTGATCGGGTCCGACCACGAGTTCGTCTCGGCGTTCGAGAAGCCGTATACGAGCGCGAATAGTCCGCCGGAGGCGAGCGCAACGCCCGGAAGGTCGATCGGAGGGTGGCCTTGGTGGCGCTCGTTGCGTAGCAGCCGCAACGCCACGATCGCCGTCGGCACCGCGATCACGAGGTTGACGTAGAGGCTCCAGCGCCACGAAATCGCTTGGGTGAGCACACCGCCTAACAGCAGCCCAACCGAGGCGCCGCCGGCTGCGATCGCGCTGAAGATCCCGAACGCCTTCGGTCGGTCAGGAGATCCCTGGAACGTAACCGTCAGGAGGCCAAGCGCGGAGGGGGCAAGCAGCGCGCCGAACGCGCCCTGCAACGCCCGCGCGGCGACGAGCATCTCGAACGACTGCGCCAGCCCGCCGATCGCCGATGCCACCGCAAATCCCGTGAGCCCGCCGATCAGCGTCCACTTGCGGCCGAACAGGTCGCCGAGCTTGCCGCCGAGCAGCAGCAGGCTGCCGAAGGCAAGCGCGTAGGCCGTGACCACCCACTGCCGGCTGTCGGTCGAGAAGTGAAGCGCGTGCTGCGCCGAGGGGAGCGCGATGTTCACGATCGTCGCGTCGAGGACGACCATCAGTTGGGCGACCCCAAGCACGGCAAGCACAGCCCACCGGTTGGGGCTCGAAACGGCGGGGCGGGCGGGGCTATTGACGCTCATCGAGTTCCTTCCGAGGATCGCAGGGGATAAACCACCCTAGCAGAATCATCCATGTTGCATGTATGACCGATTGCGCACGAACTATCTCCGCTACGACCACAATATCCGAAATCCGCGCTATACTTGGCGCTGTATGTGCCCCAAGAACGATCCGTATCCGGCCAGCTCGGTGGTCCTGTTGGCCCGGCTGGCGAAGCAGGTCATGCGACGCAGCAGCGCCGAGCTAATGGGGATGGACCTGCGCCTGCTGATGGCACTCAGCTATCTAGGCGACCATGACGGCGCCCCGCAGCAGGAACTCGTCGACGCGCTATGCATGGATGCCAAGAACGTCGTGCTGCTGCTCAACGAGCTCGAGGAGCGCGGACAGCTGGTCCGTCGCCGCGACTCCGAGGACCGCCGGCGCCACCGCGTCTACATCACAGACTCTGGCCGCGAAGCGCTTGAGCGCGCCGCCCTTGCGCAGCAGGACATCGAGGATGACGTCCTGCAAGCCCTTGACGCCGACGAGCGCGACACGCTCAGGCAGCTGCTCATCCGGGCGCTGCGCGGTGCGGAACACGCACCGGTCGACGCGCACAGCCCGACCCTGACGCCGGCCGGCTAGTAGCGCATCGAAGCGCTCGCCGCTCGCGCGTTCCACGGCGTTCGACCACTTGCGCGACGTCGCGTCGAGATCGAACCGGTGCTGGAAGCGTGGCTGCGCCACATCGGGCTTCAACTCGAAGACCTGAACCGGGCCCTCTTCTTCCGGAACTCGACCGGCTGCGCCCGCCTTCTCGCCACCCGGACTCGGGCTGGGCGCGCCTGGCCTGCTCGAGCGCGACGAGCGTCTTGGCCTCAGAAGTCGTGGCAATACGCAAGTGGGCGTCGACGCGAGGATGACGGCTCAGTCCACGCGAAGGAGCAGCTAGTCGTAACGAGCCGTAGCGAGAAAGCGACGCGCCGGCCGCGAGTCCGCCGCATGGCGGATCAGCGACCGGCGAGAGAGCTTCGCGGCTCGCCAGGGACCGCGCTAAGTCGTCGAGCCGCGCCTCACCGTCGCCGTGCTGCTGATCCCTTCCGACACGGGCGACCCTTCGATTGAAACCGGTTAAGCGACCCTACCGCGCTGATCACGCTGTGCAAAGCCGGCGATCAGTGTGTCCGGAAAGCTAACCGGGAGGAGGGGTCTCGCTGTCGCCAGCAGCCGGATGCGGTGCCTCTGCGTGGTCAGCGGTACCGGTGTCGCCGGCAGGGAGCGCGGAGTGGGGAGCGCCAGACTCGACCTCCGCCTTGAGGCGGGCAAACTCGTCGTCGACGGCGCTCTTGGCGCTGAGCTGGTCGAGCTGGCGATCGACGTCGTCCTGGCCGGGACCGAGCGCTGTCAGATCCTCGAAGGTTCCCGCCGCCTGAAGCTCATCGACGGCCTCCGCCCGAGCCTTCATCGTCTCGGTCTTGTCGAGGGCGCGCTGCGTCGCCATGCCGACATCCGCCATCGAGTCACCTACTCCCGTGGCCGCCTCGGAAACCTGCACCTGCGCCTCGGCAGCCGAGTACTGGGCCTTGATGACTTCCTTCTTTGAGCGGAACTGCTCGGTCTTCGCCTCGAGCTGCTTCTCGGACTCGATCAGCTTCCCTTGCTCTGACTCGAGCTGCGCGATCTGCTGGTCGACCGAGTCAGCCTCCTGAACGGTCAGCTGCTTGCGCTCCAGCGCTGCGCGAGCAAGATCCTCACGTCCCGCCGACATCGCCTCGCGGGCCTGAGCGTCGAGCTTGGCGCCCTGGTCACCGAGCTGCTGCTGCTGGAGCGCCAGCCGCTTCTTGGCGGTGACGATGTCGGCGATCCCCTTCTTGACGTTCTGGAGGTTCTCGACCTGGCGCTCATACGCGTAGTCGAGCGTCTCGCTCGGGTTCTCGGCGCGGTCCAGCTGCTTTGAGACCTTCGACTTGACCACAGTCGAAAGCCGTCCCTTCAGACCGGGCATCGAAACCTCCTAACCGGCTTCGTAATGGGCGTGGCTCACTCATCCTGAGCGTACTCCGCCTCACCGGCCGGCTTCCAACCGAACCTGCGTAAGCCGGGACCAGCCTGCACAGCAGCGTGGGCGAATATGGAGAAAACGGGAGCGTCCACTGCTGGTGGAAAAGGGGGGTTATCCACGCTCGCTCGGGACAAGCGGGAGGGTCATCGGTCGAACACGAGACTGCTTCCTTGGACCGGGCCACGCGTTCTTGCCGCCGCCGGGCTCGCGCCTCCGGCGGCATCAAAAACACCTG
>DASYAP010000188.1:0-3922 GCA_036501265.1 Solirubrobacteraceae bacterium
TAGTCGGGTAGGCGGTCTCCGGCGACGTTGGCGGGTTATCACCGGGGGCGCCCGCCCCGCAACAAGGGCCTGCGCTACCCGCCGGACCCGCCGTCGGTCGAGGAGATCATCTCCGTAATGCGCGCCGCCGGCGACGGCATCGATGCGGTGCGGCTGCGCGGGCTGATCGTCGTGTTGTGGCGTGCGGGGCTTAGGATCAGCGAAGCCTTGGCGCTCGCCGAGTCAGACCTTGACCGCGAGCGCGGCGCCATCCTCGTGCGCCGCGGCAAGGGCGGCAAGCGCCGCGAGGTCGGGATGGACCGATGGGCGTGGCAGCAACTAGAGCCCTGGCTTGAGGTCAGGCCTACGATGCCCGTCGGCGCGCTGTTTTGCATCGTGCGCGGCCCGACGCGCGGGCGCGCCTGCCAATCAGCCACGGTCAGGGTGCAGCTGCGCGACGCAGCCGCTCGGGCGGGCATCGGGCGCCGGTTCGCTCCCCACCAGCTGCGTCACGCGCACGCGGTCGAGATGTCGCGCGAAGGGGTGCCCCTGCTGGTCATCCAGCGCCAACTCGGACACGCCAACCTATCGATCACCTCGGTGTACCTGCACGGAATCGACAAGACCGCTCGTCGCACGGCGAGCGTGAGCCCGTCGAGCTCCCGCGTGACGAAAGGGAGCGTCGGGCGAGTCATCGGCTTCGGGATGGCGGCCGCACCGCTTTGATCGCCTCAGCAGAGCTGGTCGTCTTGGCGCTTCGGTACACCTGGCTGGTGCCCGATGTCGTCATCGAACTGCTGGTCACCGAGACGGCGCTCGACAAGCTGGGAGCGCGCAACATCTCGGCCGAGGAGACCGAGCAGCTAATGCGTAACGACCACGCAACTGTGCGAAACCCTAGAGACGAAACCGAATCGGGCACGAGACGGCTCTTGATCGGCCGCACTGACGGCGGCCGCGCGATCACGCTCGTGATCGAGCAGACAGTCGATCCCACTACATGGCTGATAGTGACCGGCTGGGAAGCCACCGACAGCGAGCGTAAGATCATCGGCGGGTAGCCAATGAGCAAGTCACCCTGGACAGACTTCGAACCGCAGCCCGGCGACTTCGACAACGACCTCGCCACCGTCGATCCTCGCTACATCGAAAGGCATCGCGGCAACCCACACGCCAAGGTGCGCATCCTGCTGTCAGTTGAAGGCGAGGACGCGAGAAGGCTGCAACGAATCGCTGCCGCCCGCGGGCAAACGCCGACCGATCTGGTCGCCGAACTCCTCCGGGCCGCCGACCGCCCCGCGGCATAGCTATCACTCACCGCGAAGGCTGCTCGCATCGCCACGCGAGCGTCCGCTCGAGCGCCGGTCCGAGGGCTAAAGCGAGCGTCGGCGAGAGTGCAGCGTTCCACCGAAGGGAGCTGTGGGCTGGGTCCTAGCAGAGCCCTTATCCCAGGGCGCCAGAAGCGCCGAGCGATGTGCGCGATCGGCAGTCCTAGTCGTCGTGCCTACGGGCAGGCGAGCGGGACGCCGACCTTGTAGGTGGCCCACGCGTGGGAATGCTGCGGTGTGCGCACTACGCTGCGGGACATTGCTTACCGTCACCTGCTTGTGGTCTACGATGGAACGTTGGAGGGAGATGATGCGATCGTCGCGGCCGACCTGTTGGCGCAGCGAGAACAGTCTCGGTTGACCATCGTGGTCGTGGCGGAGTTGGAGCGACCGTTGCGATTGGTTACGCGCTGGCCTCGAGGCACGAGCGTCTGGAACGACGTCCTGCTCGACCGCGCACGAGCCGACCTCGAACGGGCAGCGCAACTTGTGGAAGCGCCTGCGGAACTCACCGTCCTCTTCGGTCCGCCTAACCGGGCGATCCCCGAGGGTGCGAACGAGTTTGACTGCGACGCGATCATGCTGCCACCCCGCCCGCGGCGTCGACTCGCGAGGCTGCTGTCACGCGACCAGGCGGCCGCAATACGGCGGCGCACCTCCCGCGAGGTTCTCCAACCTCGCTAACGCACCGGATCCCGCAACCCGCTTCCCTCCCGCGTCAACCGGCGCTCCGCGTCGACGATTGTCGGCTCCTGGCTCGTTGCAAATGCCCTCGCGCTGGTGACGCCGCCGAGGCCCGGACCACAAGGCGGACAAAGAAATCTCCGTCACCCAGTCCTCGCCGGGTACGGTTTGGGCCGATAATCAACACACGACACGACGCTCTTGACCGATCGAGGGTCCCAGGGGACTGGAAAGGAAACGAGATGCAAAACGGGCAATCGATCGTCGTCGGCACTGACGGCTTCGAGCCGGCCGAGCGCGCGGTGGACCGCGCTGGTGCGATCGCACGCGCCTTCGGCGCAACCGTCCACGTGGTCAGCGTCTACAGCGACGACAGGACTCCGCTGGTGGGAGCTGGCAAACAGGGTGACCAAGCCCACGCCCAGCGGAACATAGACCGAGCGCAAGAGCGGTTGGCGAAGCAAGGCGTCGAGAGCGAGGCACATATCTCGAATCAAGAGGCTGGGCGAGCGCTAGTGGCGATTGCGGGCGAGCAACGCGCTCAAATGATCGTCGTGGGCAACCGAGGCATGACTGGCGCCAAGCGCGTGCTGGGCTCGGTGCCAAATTATGTCTCGCATCATGCACCGTGCGACGTGGTGATCGTCCGCACGACGTAGTCCCCGCAGCGAGGCGCTTCCGTCGGGATGATGCGCAGCGCGAGCGCTGTTCTGTAGGTCTTGACCAGGAGTCCTCGCTTGCGGTTTGATCGAGGAGCGGCGGCCCAATAGCCCGTCCGGATGGCCGGAGCGCTTCCGGTTTGCACCGGCAAAGCAGCGGTCGGGTGACACCATCAGTCTCCACGGTGACGCCGGCGGGATGCCCGCCTTCGTCGCCAACCGAGCGTGCGCGTCGGAGGCGCGTCGCTGGCGAAAGCGCAAGTCGCGGTTGACTGGCACCGGACGCACCCGCACCGCGTTAGGCCAGCAACCTAACGCACCAGCTTAACTCCGACGCAACGAGCGATCAGGAGAAGCCAGCACGGCTGCTGGACGCGGCCATCGCACTGCTGCTCTGCCCCGAGCGAGCAGTCGTCAGCGCATGGCTGACCAACTGCCTTCGTCGCATGCGAGCGTCCGAGCACAGTCCATCGCATCGACGAAAGCGAGAGCGACACTGGCTGTCGCGTTTTGCCCGCAGGAGCAGTGCGGGTCGTGCTGCCGGTTCGGCGACAAACCAGAAGCGCGGTGGCGGTGCTCTGCGGTGGCTCGTCATGTTCCCAGGAGCAGGCCGAGGCCGCCCTTGGGTGAGCGCTGTCCGGCGACTGCTCGCGAGAAAATTCGCGCATCGAGGGGGCGGGCGCTCAAGGGCTGCCGCCCATCCGATCAATAGCGGCGCCCCACGACAGTCCGTGCTTGAAGAACGTCTCCCCGACGCGCTCGCTATCCATGTCGAACGGATCCGGAAGGTCGCGTAGTACGTCTTCGATCTGCTCCCGGGGATAACCCAATCTCAGCATTATCTCTTCCGCTTTGGCGTGCGACATCAAACGCCTCTTCTCCATGAGATGAATGCTAGGCGTTTCCTGAGATCCGGATCGCGTAGTGCTCGCTGTCTTTCTCGCTGCGGTCGACGCCACCCTCGGCGCTCCACCCTCGGCGCTTCACCCTCGGCGCCGCAGCTCGTCGGGAACGCCGTGCCAGTGGTCGATCGGCCACGTCCGCTGCTCGGCCGTGTCGCCGGCGTGCCACGTCAGCGCGAACACCTGCCCGGCGATCGCCGTTCGCCAATTAGCGACCCGGCAGCAGCCAAGGGTTGCGTCTCAGAAGTGCTGTAAATAGCGTCGGTGCCGTCGAGGCAACGGCGTAGGTTCCCTGAAGTCCTGCCAGACCACAAAGGAGGCCTACGCCGTGAGACGTACCGTACCGCCGTCGGCGGAGATAGAAGCTCGG
>DASYAP010000189.1:0-10669 GCA_036501265.1 Solirubrobacteraceae bacterium
CTCGACGATGCGCTCCGTCGCGTCCACGCCGGTCATCTGAGCGACTTTCCGAAACCTCACGAGGAACCGCATTCCTGCGCCGTTACAGCAACACAGATCCAGTCCGCGGCTGCCTTCAGGAATGCCGGCCCGGTCGGCCAGTTCCATTGACGAGCTCAATCCGCCAATGTGGATCTGCTCGCCCATCACGAGCTCCCACAAATCCCCCTCAGCTCCCGCATAGACGGCTTGGACGTCCGCCAAGCCAACACCAGTCAGCGTGTGCACTATTAGCCTCCAGTCCCGAGTTGCCCAAAAACTCGCCGGGCCGATCGTCCTCTCTGGCGCAGGGTCTGTCAACCCCGGCGAGCGGTCAGCACAGCATCGCGAGCTGCTGTGGCCCGTAAAGTGAGCTCGCGCACCTCCGCGAGTCGCGGATCGTCCGCGTGTGTCGCGAGATTGATCTCAACCAGCCGGGCGGCAGCACGGCTCGAAGCCTCGGCAAGTACTGCCGCCGCGATGGCGTCGCCCGCAACCGCGGACGTACTTCGCGCAGCCATGCCGGCAGCCAGCTCGGCAACCTCCGTCGACGCCCTGGCAATCGAGAGCGGCGGCTCGGAAGCCTCCGAGAGCGCGGCGTCCAACCGCTGCTTGCGTGAGGGATCGTCTTTGGGCAGTCGCGCGGCGTCGAGCACGGGCGCGTAGGAGGAGAGCTCGCGCTCTCCCGCGGCCAGCAGATCCCCGCGCAGAGCCGTGGCTCTGGCAGCCGCTTGCGGATCGCCGGCGAAGCCAGCCACCATCTCGCCGAGCGCCGCCGCCAGCGCTCCCGCCCATGCGCTCGCGCAGCCGCCTCCGGGGGCCGGCGTCTGGCCCGCCAGGTCGGTTAGGAGTGACTCGAACGCTTGCTGAGCGCTGGTTGCCACGCAGGGTCAGAACAGACCGACGGTGCGGCCGGTGTCGGTGATGTCGACGTGGACCGCTGCGGGCTCCTTGCCAAGTCCAGGCATCTGCATGACGTCTCCGGTCAGAGCCACAACCCAGCCAGCGCCGGTGTATGGGCGCACGTCGCGCACGGGCACGGTGAAGCCCTCCGGTGCGTTCAGCAGCCCCGGGTCGGCCGACAGCGAGAGGTGGGTCTTGGCCATACAGACCGGTAGCTCGCCGAGTCCGTCGGCCTCGAGCTTTCGGATCTTGCGTTCAGCCTCAGGAAGGACGTACACGCCCTCCGCGCCGTACACGCGGGTGGAGACGGTCTTGATCTTCGAGGTCAACGAGTCTTTCGAGTCGTAGAGCAGGTGGAAGTCGTTCTCGAGCTCGCAGGCGTCGACGACCGCTTGGGCGAAGTCAGTTGCTCCCTCGCCGCCGCGCGCGAATCCGTCGTTGACCTCGGCTCCGTGCGCACCGTGCTCGAGCGCGAGGCGCCTGACGAGCTCGACCTCCTCGTCGGTGTCCTCGGGACGGCGGTTGACCGCGACCACGCAGGGGACGCCGAACTCCCGGATGATCCCGAGGTGCCTCTTCATGTTCTCGGCGCCAAGCACGATCGCCGCCATCCCGCGCGCCAGATCCGACGCGGCGCCGTCGTCGTCGAGCCCGCCGTGGTGCTTCAGCGCGCGGACGGTGGCGACGAGAACGACGCAACTGGGTCGGAGTCCTCCGACCCGGCACACGATGTCGAACAGCTTCTCCATCCCCATGTCCGAGCCGAAGCCCGACTCCGTCACCACGTAGTCGCCGAGGCGCAAGCCCATTGTCGTTCCGATCAGCGAGGAGTTGCCGTGGGCGATATTCGCGAACGGACCGCAATGCATCAGGCACGGCTGGCCCTCGAGGGTCTGGATCAAGTTTGGCTTGATTGCGTCTTTGAGCAGGACGGACATCGCGCCTGCGGCGCCGAGGTCCTCGGCGGTCACCGGACGCTGTCCGTCGTAGCTGTAACCAACCGTAATCCGTCCAAGCCGCCGGCGCAGGTCCTGGAGATCGCGGGAGATCGCGGTGATGGCCATCACTTCCGATGCGGCCGTGATGTCGAACCCGGTCTCGCGCGGATACCCGTTGGCCCGTCCGCCCAGGCCGACGGTGATCTGGCGCAGCGTGCGGTCGTTGATGTCGACCGCACGCCGCCACGTGATGCTGAGTGCGTCCAGGTGATGACGGTTGCCGTGCAGGATGGAGGCATCGAGCATGGCCGCCAATAGGTTGTTGGCCGCTCCAATCGCGTGGATGTCGCCCGTGAAGTGCAGATTCAGGTCCTCCATCGGCACCACCTGCGTATAGCCGCCGCCGGCTGCGCCGCCCTTGATCCCGAAGACAGGCCCCAGCGACGGTTCCCGCAGACAGAGCACCGGCTTGCGGCCGATTGCCCCGAGCCCTTGCGTGAGCGCGACCGACGTGGTGGTCTTTCCTTCGCCCGCGCGCGTGGGCGTCACCCCGGCGACGCAGATGAGCTTGCCCTGCGTGACACCAGCGACACGCTCCAGCGCCGCCAGGTTGATCTTCGCTTTGTAGCGGCCGTACGGCTCGACCTCGTCAGGCTCGAGGCCCATTTGTTCGGCGATTGCCTCGATCGGCTGGAGCTTCGCTTCCTGAGCGATCTCCAGACTGGAAATTGGTGGCTTGGTTACGGCGCTCATCGCGGTCCTTCCGCTAGACAAATTGCAACGTTGTATGGCCGGATACTCATCAGTGGCTTACTGCCGCCGCGGCCAGCTCGGAGACGAGCCGGTCCTCGTAGAAACGCTCGAGCGCGAACGGGGCGATCAGTTCGGGCGTCTTCGAGGTGGCGACGAGTTCGGCGAGCGTCCTGCCCACAATCGGGGCTGCCTTGAAGCCGTAGGTGCCCCATCCGGCGCTCAAGTGGAAGTTGTCGACCTCGGTTTTGCCGAGAATCGGGCTGTAGTCGGGGGTCAGGTCGCAGAGGCCCGCCCAGCTGCGCAGAATCCGCACCCGCTCGAGCTGTGGGAACAGCTCGAGCGTATGCCGGCAGACCTCCTGCAGGAAGTTGAGGGTCCCCTGCATGCGGTAGGTCGTCCACGGCTCGATTTCGGCGCCCAGCAGAAACTCGCCGCGGTCGGTCTGGCTTATGTAGCAGTGCATTTGCGAGGAGACCACAACCACGTCTAACAACGGCTTCAGCGCCTCGGTCACGCAGGCCTGCAGGATGTGGGTGGTGATAGGCAGATCAACACCGGCCATCGCGCAGGTGTCGGAGCTCCACCCCGCTGTGCAGCTGAGCACCGTGCCGGCCTGGATCGTGCCGCGATTGGTGCGCACCGCGGTGACGCGGCCGTTGGAGCGCTCGAGGCCGGTCACTTCGGTGTTTTGATGCACTTCGACGCCGCCCCGGTCGGCGCCGCGCGCAAACCCCCAAACGACAGCGTCGTGGCGAATGATGCCGCCCGGTGGGTGGTACAGCGCGCCCATCACCGGGAAGGTGGCGTCCGAATCAACCCGCATCGCCGGCGCCAAGCGCTTGATCTCCTCTGGGTAGATCAGGCGCGAGTCAATCTCGCATTGGCGGTTGACCTCGGCGCGATTGGCCATCACGAACATGGCCCGGTCGGAGTGCGCGAGCGTCAAGTGGCCGCACTGTGAGAACAGCAAATTGAAGTCAAGTTCCCCGGCGAGACCCTCATAGAGCTTCACGCTCTGGTCGTAGAAGCGCGCGCCCTCCGGTGTCTTGTAGTTCGAGCGCAGGATCGTCGTGTTGCGCCCCGCCGCGCCTGACCCGATGTAGCGCTGCTCCAGCACCGCGACGCTGCGTATACCGTGATCTTTCTGCAAGTAGTAAGCGGCCGCGAGGCCGTGCGAACCCCCGCCGATGATGACGACGTCGTAGGAGCTCTTGAGCTCCTGCTGTTGGCGCCACATCCGCCGCGGGCGAAAGATCTCGCGCATCAGCCGCCCACCTCCTCGACTGCGGCGTCCAATGGGGCAAGCGCGTCGATGCCTACGGGGGACCCGCCAAGACGTCGCGCGGCCTCCTCTACCTGGCGCCACACGTACTCCGCCACGGCCCAGCCGAACAGCATCAAGAACCTGTCCTCGTCCTCGCACACGACGACACCCGGCTGGCGAGCGACCGAGCCTGGGCGAACTGCACCAACCGGGGTCTCGTGAGGCCGCAGGTCGAGTGCGGAGAAGCGGGCGAATACCTCCCGCGACAGGGGCCCGACGATTGTCAGGGCCGCGAAGGCCGTCGTCACGTCGACGAGGCTCACCGGTTTCCGCGCGGCACCGACCGCGTCCTCGAGCTGACGTCGCACCGATGCAAACCGTGAGGGCTCGCAGATAACGAGCAGGCGGCTGGGGGCCAGCGGGCACCACCACGCGCCGTCCGTTCGGTGAGCCGTGCCGAGTTCGAAGTGCGCCGAAGGGTTCGAGACGAAGATGGCCTCGACCACGTCGGGCTCCGCTTGGAGCTCGAGCTTGGCCAAGTGCGACATGTCGGCCCAGCCCGCGGCGTGCGAAATCGTTTGGGCCTCCTGTTCGGAGGCCGCGTAAGCCACCGCCAGAGCCCATCCGCCGCGCTCCTCGATCTGCGCGCCGGCCGCACGCGCCCGGCGCTCCATCGGGCTGCGTGCGACGGGTGAGAAGCCCTCGGTCTTCACAGCCGCGCTCGCGTCGAGGAACTCGAGGCTCACGAGCGCAGAACCTCGCCGTCGGGGTCGTAGAAGGGCTTGGTTCTGACCCGCGCTTGGAGCGTGCGTCCGTTGTCGGCGATCGTGACCGTGTCGCCGTCTGACGCGCGACCAGCGGGCACCCAGGCCATCCCGATCACCTGCCTGAGCACCGGCGAGAATCGTGAGCTGGTCACCTGGCCGATCGGCGCCTGGCCCCCGTCGAGAACCACCGATCCCTCCGTCGGCACCCGACCGTCGCTCAGCGTAAATCCGACCAGCGTGGTCGAGGCCGACTCCGTCGAGTAGCGCTCGAGCGCCCATCGGCCGATGAAATCCTCCTCTTTGTCGAGCTTGACGATCCACGGCATGGCCGCCCCGAAGGGGGTCGACTCTGAATCCGTGTCCTGTCCTACCAGGATGTGCATCTTCTGCAGCCGGAGGACCCGCTGCGGCTCGAGTCCGAATGGGCGTATCCCGAACTCTTCGCCTGCCTGAAGCAGAGCGTCCCAGAGGTGTTCCCCATGTGCCGACGGGCAGTGGATCTCGTAGCCGAGCTCTCCCACGAAGCCGATCCTCAGGATCAGGCAGGGCACCCCGGCGATCAGCGCACGCTTGCCGTCCAAGTACTTGAACGCCTCGTTGGAGCAGTCCAACTCGGTGACCCTCTCCATGATTTCGCGGGCCTTGGGTCCAGCCAGGTTGACCGCAGCCAACCCCTGGGTGATGTCGGTCAGATACACGCGCATGCCCCAGTCGGTCAGCCACCAGGAGAACCACTCCTCGACCGCGCCGGCGCCGCTCGAGGTCGTGGTGACGTAGAAGGTGTCATCGTCGAGGCGGCAGATCGTGCCGTCGTCGACGATCCGTCCCGCGTCGCTGTTGATGACCCCGTAGCGGATTCGTCCGGGCTTGAGGTTCGACAGCCGGTTTGGATATAGCCGGTCGAGGAACTCACCCGCGTCCGGACCTCGGACAAGCAGCTTGCCAAGGGTCGATACATCGATCAGTCCGGCGGCACGGTGGACAGCCAGGACCTCCGCCTCGGGATCGCCGTAATCGTACGCGCGGCGCCAGTCGCCCGCCCACATCACGTTTGCGTTCAGCTCCCGGTGGCGGCCGTGAATCGCCGAGCGCTTGGCGGGCTCGAACGGGGGACCTGCGAGCACGCCCATCGGCACCGGTGTGGTTGGCGGACGCGTGGTGGTGGTCCCAATCTCGTCGAGGCTCCGCCCCATCTCCTGCGCCATCAGGCGGACCGACTGAAGCTCGCACATCCGCCCCTGGCAGGGGCCCATCGTGACCGTCGTATACCGCTTGCACAGCTCGATCGAGTCATACCCCTCGGCGATGCTCTGACGGATGTCTTTTGCGGTGACGTCCTCGCAGTGACAGACGAAGCATTTGCTTGCGCCCTGGCCACAGACGGCCGGCGGCAGCGCCGCCGCGGCCGGGTGAGCCGTCGCGGTCGCGGCGCGCTCGCGCAGCTCGTCGGCCGCCTTGCGTGATGCCGGGTTCCCCAAGCCGAGCGCGTGCGCCGCTGCCAAACCGGCGAGCTTGCCCGAGCACGAGAGCGAGTCGGCATCCTCGTAGCCCGCCACCTCGCCCGCCGCGTGGACGCTTTTGGGCATGTCGCTCAGCGCGAAATGACCGCGCTGCGAGTCGTAGCGCGTCTTGGCGCCTGCCTGGACAAGCAGCGACGCGGCGGGGACAAAACCGCCCGAGGTGATCACCAGGTCGCATTCGAAAGTGCGGCCTGTCGGGGGCGCGCCGCCGTCAGCCTCGGAGGCCTGGACGGGTGCGATGGTTGCTTTTGCGACGGTCTTGCCACCCTGGGCCTCGACCACCGTGTGCCCTGGGAGCACCTCCACGCCCAGCTTCCTCACGGCGTCCGCAGGAGGGCCAGGCGTGGATCGAAGGTCCGCTACCGCGGCGAGCTCCACGCCGATTTTGCGCAGCGCGATCGCCGCCTGGAGCCCCCGGTCCGACGTGGTCGCGACCACCGCACGGTTGCCAGGCTTGACCGCGTATAGCGACGCGAGCCGGCAGGCGCCGCCCGAGAGCATCACCCCTGGGAGGTCGTTACCGGAGAACACGAGCGGCTGCTCGACCGCCCCGGTCGCGAAGACATGCTCTTGGGCGCGGATCTGGTGCAGCGTGCTGCCCTGCCACACCGGCACGAGCCCGTCGAAATACCCAAGCGCGGTGGCTCCATCGAGGATCTCGACCCCGGCCGCGACAGCCTTGTCGTGAAGGTGCCCCGCCGTTCCGTGGTGGCCGTCCACGATGGCGCGTCCCCCCGGTCGCGGCCCGTTGTCCACAAGCAACACGTCGGCCCCCAACTCGGCAGCCGACGCAGCAGCACGCAGACCTGCCAGCCCGCCGCCGACCACCAGCACGTCCGTGTGCCGGCGCCTGTACTCGGTCTGCCACTGTCGATCGGGGTGGACTTTCGCGATGCGCCCGAGGCCGGCGGCGTGGCGCAGGACCTTCTCGTAGACAGGCCACAGCTTCCGCGGCCGGATGAAGGTCTTGTAGTAGAAGCCGGGAGGCGTAAGCGCTCCCCCGAACCTGTCCACAGCCGACATCAGGTCGAATTCCAGTCCCGGCGTGGCGTTCAGGTGCTCGACTCGCATCCCCTCCCTGACGGGCTCGGTGCACGCGCGCGCCCCCGGGGCTCCGTCAACCGCGACGATGCAGTTGGGACATTGGCCCGCGCAACACATCAGACCGCGCCGGCGGTGGTACTTGAAGCTCCGCGAGAACGTCCGCCGGCCGGCGGCGTATAGCGCGGAGCCAATTGTGTCGCCCTCGTAACCCTCGACGGGATGGCCGTCGAATGTGAAACGGACGACCCGCTCGCGCGCGATCCGTTCCCCGGGCTGTGCGGGGAGGCGGCTCATGACGCGCCATCCGCCTTCTGAGCCCCGTCCACCCCGGCCCCGGCGCCCTCTACCTCGGCGGGCCGCGCCGTGAAGAAGACCTCATTGGTGGTGGTGTCACGCTCGGCGATGAACCAGGCGCGGCAGCCCGAGCGGTGAAACCACCACTCCCGCTGCACCCCCGCGACGTTGCGGCGAAAGTAGTTGTAGGAGTTCAACTCGCGGAAGGAGGGCCGGGAACGCGGCCGCCTGACCACCTCGCCACCGAACCCGAAGTCCGTCACTTCTCGAGGGCCGCAATTTGGACAGCGTAGAACGAACGACAAGGCCCGGACGACCGTACTCGCCCCGTTTGATCTTGTCCAATATCTGATTCAGTGCTATTGATTCGAAAAACGAAACAGAGATAGTTTTGGAATTACGCCAGCTGCGTTACTTCATCGCGGTCGCCGAGGAGCTCCACTTCCGCCGCGCTGCGGCACGCCTGCACATCTCGCAGCCTCCGATCAGCCAGCAGATCCGCCAACTCGAGCAAGAGCTGGGATGCCGCCTGCTTAACCGCACGCGTCGGCGCGTCGAGCTGACGGCGGCGGGTGAGGCATTTCTACGCGACGCACGCGCGCTGCTGCATGAACTCGACGGTGCCGTCGAGACCGCTCGTAGGATCGACGCCGGCCAGAGCGGCCGGCTACGCATCAGCTTCGTCGGCTCAGCGCTCTTGTCCATCGTCCCCACCGCCGTGCAGCAGTTTCGGGCCGTGCGCCCGGACGTCGAGATCGTGTTGCGTGAGCGCTCGACGGTGGATCAGCTGCGCGCGGTCTCGGACGGGCTCGCCGACATCGGATTGATCCGGCCGCCGATCGAGACCGTCGGTCGCTTGAGGACCGAGCTTGTCCTACGTGAGCCCACGGTGGCAGCGCTGCCGCTCGACCATCCGCTCGCGAAGCTTCGTCGTGTTCCCATGCGACGACTCGGCGCCGAGCCGCTCGTACTCTTTCCGCGCAGCCAAGCGCCTGGGTTTCACGACTTGCTGATCAGCAGCTTGGCCGCTGCCGGTACCCACCCGCGGGTCGTGCAGTACGCCCCGGAGATGATCACGATCATCGGACTCGTGGCGGCGGGCCTCGGCGTTTCGCTCGCGCCGGCTTCCGTCGCGCGCCTGGCGCTGGACGGCGTTACCTACCGGCCTGTGAGCGGCATGCCGCGATCAGAGCTCGTCGCGGTCACGCGCGAAGAGGATGTCTCACCGGTGGTCCCGGCGTTCATCGAGCAGATCAAGGCCCACGGGCCGAGGACTGCTCCGGCTTCGGATGGCCGGATCGCCGCGCCCGCCGCCGGCTAGAGAACGAAAGCCATCACCACCTCGCCCAGACGTAGCCGACGCCGATGCCCTTGAAGTGCAGTGCCCGGGCGGTGTGCTCGTCAAGATCCCAGGTGCGACCGGCGACGTAAGGTCCGCGATCGTCAACGATCGCAGTCACGGAGTGGCCGTCGCGCCAGAACCTCACGTGGGTGCCGCACGGCAACTTCTTGTTCGCGACGCCGTAGTTGGCGTCGAAGCCGCACGCGGTCTGAAGACCGTCGTCCCGGTACCAGGAAGCGGTCCGGCGGCGGTACCCGGACGGGGGGCTGGCGTGCTTCGTGGCGGACTGGCTCTTCACCGCGCCGACACCCTCCGAACCGGGAGCGCTGACGAGCAGTCCGGCGGCCGACGCCGTGAGCGCGCCCAGCGCGTAGGCGCCGACCGTGGCGGTGCGTTTGTGCAGCCTCGGCTTGAAAGGTAGCTTCAGATTAGGGCCCAAGGCTCCGGTCCTCCTGTCTTTGGTCGACGGGCGCCTACGGGGTTAGCTGTCGGGCTCGCGACCGCTTCGCGCGGCGCTTCTTACGCGCCGGCTAGAGCCGCTACAACCGCCGCCGCCAAGATGGCGGGCGATCGATTCGCCCCGCCCGGGTAGACCCGGATTGGATCCCCCGTTCGCCCCCGCACCGAGCAGGAGCGATTCGGCAAAGTCGCTCCGGCAGCCTACACAGCCTCGCCGCTTTATGACGCATATGGAGCCGCGGCAACCCGGCCCGCTACCCGGGAGCTTGGGATATCACCCGGAATAATTCCGAGTGATATCCCAACGTTCCCTTGACGGACGAGGGGCTTTACTCGTCATAGCTGGCGCGAACCTCGTCGCCGACGGTGATCACGCCGTCGGCGAGGATGTCAACGCGTAAGCCGCCTCGGTGGACGAGTTCGCGCAGGACAGGCCGGGCCGCGTAGCGCTGAACGACCGTGCAGGGCTCGCAGAGTCGCATCCCGCGGCACCGGACCACGCCGATCGTGAAGTCGCGCCCGACGAGGCCGTTGAGGTCGATCCCTCGGGTCACCACGTTCCTGCGACGTTGATGAGGCGTCAGCGGTGGCTCAAAGGATTCGCACACCTCCGCCTCGATCATGGTCAGCGCGCTCCCCGGGGTCGCGGGATCCTCGTCGGCGGCAGGCCGCGGGAGCTCGTCCAACGAGAATTCGAGGATCGTCGCCAGACACGCGACGAACGTCGAGGTCTCCAGCGGTAACTCCGAGCGAGGCAGTTCGACTTCCTTCACGACTTGGGCTCCAGGAGGACAGGGTTCAACGGCTCAGCCGTTTCGTTTACCACACCGAATCGCAAAACCTGGGAAGCGGGGGGTTGCCAGTCACTAGGCCAAGTAAGAGGAGACCCGTCGCGGCTGACCCTGGAAGAGCAGCGCCGAATCATCCTGGAGACCGGCGTCAGGGCGACAGTCAAGCCGGGACGCGGACCTGATCGCGTCGAGATCGACTTTCGCGGACGGCTCAGCCAGCGCCCTCCCGCCGCCTGATCCATCCGCCTCACTCGCCATCCTCAGGTCGATGGCGCTCGGCGACCGCCTCGTCTTCGCGCGAATGAACGGCCGTGTTCGCTGCACGGCAGCGCGGCCCGTGACCTGGACGAGTCCAGCTAAGCAGCCGACGCGCAAACGCGGGGGAGTACTTCGCGGCAGCTCGTGCGACTCCTTACGCTGTCGGCGTCTCTTCCCACCGGATCTGGCTAGGTTCTGGTGTGTAGTCCCGCGGACAGGAGGAGCCTATGTCTAAGCGTGCCCCCGCATTGGTCCTTATTGCCGGCGTAGCGGTTCTGGCCGCCTGCGGCGGAGGGTCGTCGTCCTCCGGTACGGCCG